>NZ_CP030055.1:7152500-7452500 GCF_015291645.1 Bradyrhizobium sp. CCBAU 53340 | reverse complement strand
GCTCGCGGATGATTTGACGTGACGTCGTTTCGGGAAGGCAAAGAAAATGCGGCCTGTCCGCTTCCCGGGCGAATTTGGAGAGGACAGGCACCAGACAAAGGGTGGAGGAGACAATGAGGAAGATACTTCTTGCCGGCATCGCGGTCGCGATGATGGCGACGCCGGCATTTGCAGCGAACTACCGCTTCGTGATCGTGCCGAAAGCGATGAACAATCCGTTCTTCGACTTCGCGCGCGACGGCTGCCTGAAGCGGGCCAAGGAGCTCGGCAACATCGAGTGCATCTACAAGGGGCCGGTCGAGCATGAGCCGGCGACCCAGGCGCAGATCATCCAGGACTTCGTCACCCAGAAGGTCGATGGCCTTGCGATCTCGGTCGCAGACGTCGCGGCCATGACCAAGTCGATCGAGGCGGCGACGGCTGCCGGCATTCCCGTCATCACCTTCGATGCGGACGCGCCCGGCTCCAAGCGCATCGCCTATATCGGCACCAACAACAAGGAATTCGGCGTCGCGCTCGGCAAGCAATTGCTCAAGCTCCGGCCCGACGGCGGCAAGTACGCCATGGTCTCCGGCGGCCCCGGCGCCAAGAACCTCGCCGAGCGGGTCGACGGCGTCCGCGAGGCGCTGAAGGGATCGAAATGGACCGAGGTCGCGGGTTCGCCGACCTTCTGCAACGACGATCCCGCACTCGCGGTCCAGCAGATGACGGATCTGCACACCGCGACGCCTGACCTTGCCTCGATCGTTCCGGTCGGCGGCTGGCCGATGTTCGCGCCAGAAGGCTTCAAGGCTTTCGCGTCGAGGAACAAGAAGGACATCGACAGCGGCAAGTTCACGCTCGTCGTGGCCGATACGCTCAAGATGCAGCTCGAACTGCTGCGCGACGGCTATGCCAATGCGCTGGTCGGCCAGCGTCCGTTCGAAATGGGCGAGAAGGCGATGGACACGCTGCTCGCCATCAAGAAGGGCGAGAAGGTGCCGGAGATCGTCTATACCGGCCTCGATCTCGTGACCAAGGATAACGTCGCGCAGATGTTGAAGTAGCGATGTTCCAATAGGAGTGTCGCCAGCCCCGCTCCTATTGCTCTCTCCCGCTTGCGGTCGCCGCAAGCGGGAGAGATACTGGCTGATGGAAGGAATGGGAATGAAACGGTCGCGACTGGGCTCACTCGACGTCACCTCGATCGGCCTCGGCACTGCGCCGCTCGGCGGATTGTTTGCTCCGGTCAGCGACGCCGATGCGGAAGCAACGCTTGCGGCCGGCTGGTCGGCCGGCATCCGCTTCTACGACACGGCGCCGCTTTACGGCTTTGGCCTGTCGGAACGGCGGCTCGGCGCTTTCCTGCGGCGGCAGCCGCGCGATTCCTATGCGATCTCGACCAAGGTCGGGCGCCTGCTGCGCACCTCTGACGGCGTGGCCGCCGAGGACGAGCACTACAAAGGCACGCAGGCAGAGCGACCGGTGTTCGATTTCTCCTATGATGGCGTGATGCGCTCGGTCGAGGAGAGTCTCGTCAGGCTCGGCCTCGATCGCGTCGATGTCCTGCTCGTGCATGATCCTGACGATCATTATGACGAGGCCGTTGGTGGTGCATTCCGCGCGCTGGAGCGGCTGCGTGCCGACGGAACGGTCAAGGCGATCGGCTCAGGCATGAACCAGTCGGAGATGCTGGTGCGCTTCGCCGAAGCCGTGCCGGTCGATTGCTTCCTGCTTGCCGGCCGCTACACGCTGCTCGACCAGGGCGCACTGGATGCGCTGTTTCCGATTTGCCTGGCGAAGAACATCGGCATCCTGCTCGGCGGCATCTACAACAGCGGCATCCTGGCCAATCCGCATACGGGCGCGAAGTTCAACTATCAGGACGCCGACGCGGCGCTCGTCGCGCGCGCGCTCGAACTCGATGCGCTCTGCCGCAAGCACGGCACTGAATTGAAGGCCGCCGCACTCCAGTTCTGCATGGCCCATCCGGCCGTGACGGTCGCCGTGATGGGCGCGCGCAACGCCGCTGAAGTCGCCGACAACATCGCGATGTCGGAGCGCGCGGTGCCGCAAGCCTTCTGGCAGGAGCTGCGCGCGAACAATCTCGTCGACGCGCGGGCGCCGCTGCCCGGTGGGGCGTGAGCCGTGATCATCGACGCTCACCAGCATTTCTGGGATCCCGCGCGCGCGGATTATCCCTGGATGGCGGCGCCTGAGCTTGCGCCGATCCGCCGCGCCTTCGGCCCTGCCGATCTGGCGCCGCTTCTGAAAGCGAACGGCGTCGATGCCAGCATCCTGGTGCAATGCCGCTCCTCGCTGGAGGAGACCGAGGAGTTCCTGCAGGTCGCGCATGCGACGCAATCGGTCATCGGCGTGGTCGGCTGGGCGGACCTGACCGATGGTGCGCTCGGCGATACGCTCGATCGTCTGCGCGCGTTGCCGGGCGGCGCAAAGCTCGTCGGTATCCGTCACCAGGTCCACGACGAATCTGATGCGGATTGGCTGCTGCGCGAAGACGTTCAACGTGGTCTCGGCGCTCTCTTCGCCCGCGATCTCGCTTACGACTTCCTCGTCCGCACCCGCGAGCTGCCTGCCGCGATTGCGACTGCAAAAGCCTTTCCGCAAGCGCGCTTCGTGCTCGATCATTCAGCAAAGCCGCCGATCGCAGATGGCGGCAGCAGCGAATGGGCCGATCGCATCGCCACTCTCGCGGCGTGCGGCAATGTCTGGTGCAAGGTCTCGGGCCTGGCGACGGAAGCGAAATGGAGCGATTGGAATGCAGAGCGCCTGTTGCCGTTCGTCGAGCACGTGGCGAATTGCTTTGGCGAGGATCGCTTGATCTTCGGCTCCGACTGGCCAGTGTGCCTGCTTGCGGGCAGCTACGGCGAGATCAAGACCGCGCTGGAAGCGTGCCTGACGAAGATTGCGCCGCGCGTGCGTGAGAAGGCGTTCGGCGTGAACGCGAAGGCTGCGTATCGGCTGCGCTGACTATGGCTAAGGCGGTTCGCTTACCCTCCCCCTCCAGGGGAGGGTAAGAAGTGCCTCACGCGCCCGCGGGCACCTGGTCCAGGAATCCCGTGATGCTCCTGATCCGACCGTCCTTCAGCACGGCGAAATCAGTTCCCTTGATCGGGCTGTCGATACCATCAGGGCCGAGGCCCCACGAGAAACGGAGATGTTCGCCGTAGCCATTGGGCTCGCCGATCAGGCTGAACTTGAAGTCGGGAAAGCGCTGCTGCACGCCCGATATCAGCGCATCGATGCCATCAGGGCCGTCGCCCTTCATCAGCGGATCGACGTAGCTCGCATCCGCCGTCCAGAACTCGCTGAGCAGATCGCGGCGGCGATTTTGCGCGCGCTCGTTCCAGAGATCGATATAGCGGCGGGCGATGGTGACGTGGTCGGTCATGAAACTCTCCTTCGATGGCGCCGTGGGTTCGGCTGACCGTCACTATCGAAGGTTTGCGCGCGCCGATCGATTACCTCTGAGGTCATCGGCGCGCGCCAGTCCAAACGCGAATTTACTTCGCGGCCGTGACCATGATCTCGACGGTGTATTGCGGCGCGGCCAGCTTGGCTTCGACGGTGGCGCGGGCCGGGGTGTTGCCGGGCGACACCCAGCCGTCCCACACGGCGTTCATTTCCTGGAACGTCTTCATGTCGGTGATGTAGATCGTCGCCGACAGCAGCTTCGACTTGTCGGTGCCGGCCTTGGCGAGATGGCCGTCGATGGTCTTCAGGATGTCCTGGGTCTGCTTGGTCACGCTTTCGCCGGCCGCGTTGCTGGCGACGACGCCCGCGAGATAGACGGTGTTGCCGTGAACGACGACCTGGCTCATGCGCGGGCCGGTCTCAAAACGCTGAATGCTCATTGGCGGGATCTCCTTCAGGGAATGGCGGCCCTGTCTAGCGCAGCACCTCGCGCCGAGCCACCCCAGGCGCGCATGCGTTGCCGGGCACGCATGCGTGATCTAGCTAACCGCTTTCGCCGCGGCGCGGCCGGCATTGCGGCCCGAGAACAGGCAGCCGCCGAGGAAAGTGCCCTCGAGCGAGCGATAGCCGTGCACGCCGCCGCCGCCGAAGCCCGCGGCTTCGCCGACCGCGTAGAGGCCGGGAATGATCTGCCCCTCCTGGCCGAACACGCGCGAATCGAGATCAGTCTCGAAGCCGCCCAGCGTCTTGCGGGTGAGGATGTTGAGCTTGACCGCGATCAGCGGCCCCTGCGCGGGATCGAGGATGCGGTGCGGCGAGGCGGTGCGGATCAGTCTGTCGCCGATGTAACGCCGCGCATTGTGGATGTTCATCACCTGCGCATCCTTGACGTAAGGATTGGCGATCTCGCGGTCGCGCGCCTCGATCTGCATCTTGATCTGATCGAGCTTGAGCAAATCGTTGCCGGCAAGCTTGTTCATGGCCGCGACGAGATCCTCGATTCCATCGCGCACGATGAAGTCGACGCCATGGCTCTTGAACGCCTCCACCGGCGCCGGCGCGCCCTTGTTGGTGGCGCGGCGCAACGTCATGCGCCAGCTTTTCCCGGTGAGGTCAGGGTTCTGCTCCGATCCGGACAGCGCAAACTCCTTCTTGATGATGCTCTGCGTCAGGATGAACCAGGAATAATCATAGCCCGTCGACATGATGTATTTGAGCTGGCCGAGCGTGTCGGAGCCCGGGAACAGCGGCGCCGGCAGTCGCGCGCCCGTGGCATCGAACCACATCGAGGAAGGGCCGGGCAGGATGCGGATGCCGTGGCGCGGCCAGATCGGATTCCAGTTCTGGATACCCTCGACGTAATGCCACATGCGGTCGCGGTTGATCAGCCGCGCGCCCGCCTTCTCGGTGATGCCGATCATGCGGCCGTCGACATGTTCGGGCACGCCTGAAATCATGAATTTCGGCGGCTCCCCGAGCCGCTTCGGCCAGTTCGCGCGCACCAGGTCATGATTGCCGCCGATGCCGCCGGACGCCACGATCACGGCCTGTGCCTTCAGCGCAAACTCGCCGACGACATCGCGCGACGAGCTCTTGCCACGCTCGACGCTGTCAGGCGCAAGGATCGCGCCGCTGACGCCGTCCACGGTGCCGTTGGTGATGGAGAGCGCATCGACACGGTGGCGAAACCTGAAGATCAGCCGGCCGCTCTTGGCGGCCTCGCGCGCGCGGCGCTCGAACGGCTCGACGATGCCGGGCCCGGTGCCCCAGGTGACGTGAAAGCGCGGCACCGAATTGCCGTGGCCCATCGCATCATATCCGCCGCGTTCGGCCCAGCCGACCACGGGGAAGATGCGATGGCCCATCGCGCGCAGCCAGTCGCGCTTCTCGCCCGCGGCGAACGCGACATAGGCCTCGGCCCATTTGCGCGGCCAGACATCCTCGTCGCGATCGAAGCCGGCGGTGCCGAGCCAATCCTGCATCGCAAGCTCGAAGGAGTCCTTGATGCCGAGCCGGCGCTGCTCCGGCGAATCGACCAGGAATAATCCGCCGAACGACCAGAATGCCTGCCCGCCGAGCGACTGCTCGCCCTCCTGGTCGAGGATGATGACGCGCTTGCCGGCGTCGGCAATCTCGGTCGCCGCCACCAGTCCCGATAGTCCGCCGCCGACGACAATCACGTCAGCCTGCTCAGTCGAATCCCCGGCCATGAGTTCCCCCCTGTAGTTGCCCGGGATTGAAGCCAGCGGTTGCAACTGAGATCAAGGGCTTGTGGCGTAAGACGTCGTTAACTTGTTCCACATTGGGATAGAGGCCGGCCGGGTGCAGCGCGGACGCAACACTGGATTTGAATTTGTTTTGAGCCAGCCGCCGTGCCTAGACAAAGCCGCAGAGTCGACCGACGCTAGGGACGCATCACCACCTGACACGCAGATTCGAAAACGACTGGGGCGGGGACAATGAAGTTTCTGACGGGGTTGCTTGCGGCGGTTGTTCTGATCGCTTGCATGGGGGCTTCTCACGCGGTGGTTCGGATCGCGGATGACCGCGGCGGTCGGATCGGAACCTACGTCGACAAGTACCAGGATCTGCGCCAGTCCGGCGACACCGTCATCATCGATGGCCTCTGCGCGTCCGCCTGCACCATCGTCCTCGGCGCCATCCCGCACGACCGTATCTGCGTGACCTCGAGCGCGACGCTCGGCTTCCACGCTGCCTGGGATTTCGGCGCCAATGGCCGCGCCGTGACCAATCCCGAAGCGACCCAGATGCTCTATGCGATGTATCCCTCGCAGGTGAAGCGCTGGATCAGCCAGCGCGGCGGCCTCACCCCGCACATGCTGTTCCTGAGAGGCAAGCAGCTCCAGGCAATGTACAAGCCCTGCTACCTGGACGCGCAGGCCTCGACCCTCAAGCCGTCGCGCCGGCCTCTGCCGCAAGCGGATCAGCTCGAATCCGCCCGGGGCCAGTTGCTGCACTGACGTCCTCAGCCTGACCGGATCGTTTGGCCCGTCGGCGGCGCTTGCCCGCAGGCGGGCCGAAGCTTATCTGGAGGCTTGGGAACCGGGACCTTCGCCCCGATCATTGTCATGGCTCAACCCGTGCATCCGGCACATCCTGTATCGGACAATTCGCCCACTGCCGGCCGCACGGCGACGGTGCTGCTATGGGCCGGCGCTGGTGTCGGTGGGCTGATGGTGATCGGCGCGCTCGCGCTCTGGTTCCATTACGGTTCCCAGGTGTTCTTCGAAATGATCAGGACCGGCTTTGCCGCCTGCTTCTGACCCGGAAAGTCTTCGCTCATGAGCTCCGCTGCCCGTCCGCTGGTGATCGCGACCGCCTTCGCCGCAAGCCTCGCCGTCGGTCTCCTGGTGCTGTTCTGGGCCATGGGCGGGGTCAGCAAGGTGGCACAGCCGGCCGCGATCGGCGGCCCGTTCCAGCTCACCGACCAGAACGGCAAGGCCGTCACCGACAAGAACCTCAAGGGCAAGCCGACCCTGATCTTCTTCGGCTACACCCATTGTCCCGATGTGTGCCCGACCTCGCTGTTCGAGATGTCGGAAGTGCTGCGCGCGATGGGCAAGGACGCCGACAGGGTCAACGCGGTCTTCATCTCGGTCGATCCCGAGCGCGACACGCCGGCGACGATGAAGGACTATCTCTCGAGCTTCGACCCGCATCTCGAAGGCCTGTCCGGCGATCCCGCCGAGATCGCCAAGGTCCTCACATCCTACCGGGTTTACGCCAAGAAGGTCCCGACCAAGGACGGCGACTACACTATGGATCACACCGCGCTGATCTACCTGATGGACCGCGACGGACGTTTCGTCTCGCCGTTCAACCTGAAAAGGACCCCGGAAGAGGCCGCGGCGGATTTGAAGAAGTATCTCTGATCCAGCCGTCATGGCCGGGCTTGACCCGGCTATCCACGCCTTGGCGAGACGGAAAGTTCGTGGATGCCCGGGACATAGGCGAGCGGAAGCGACGCCGTCCTTCAGACGGCTATGCCCGGGCATGACGAAGGAGAGACTTTTGCCCAAGCCGTAATCGGCGCTCGCGTTCCCGGCCGGATGGTCTATAAGGCCTTCCGATCCCAATGAAATTCATTCATTTCCGGCCGATGGCTCCATCGCAACAGGCGAAATCGTCCAAATCTGCCCGCGGCTTGCTGACGGGCCTCGTCGTCGCCGCCTGCCTGCTCGCAGGTCCATCAGGCGCCCGCGCGCAGGCCCCGGCCAAGCAGCCGCCGGCCCAAGCCACGCCGCAAACCGCGCCCCAAACTGTGCCCCAAGTGGCCGCCCCCCAGGCCGTGCCCGGTTTCTGGGACCCGCGGCGGCGGCCGGAGCGGCCCGATCTGTCGCGCCTGACCGTGATCCGCTTCCTGACCGAGACCGACTATCCGCCGTTCAACTTCACCGGTGCCGACGGCAATCCGGCCGGCTTCAACGTCGATCTCGCGCGAGCGCTGTGCGAAGAAATCAAGGTCAGCTGCACCGTGCAGATGCGCCGCTTCGAGACGCTGGTCGATGCGCTCACCTCCAACCGGGGCGATGCTATCATCGCCTCGATGGCGGTGAGCCCGCAACTGCGCGCCCGCGTCGACTTCACCGATCCCTATTACCGCGTGCCGGCGCGCTTCGCCTCGCGCAAGGATGCGGTGATGCCGGAGATCCGGCCCGAATATCTCGAAGGCAAGAAGGTCGGCGTCATCGCGGGCTCCGCGCATGAGGCCTACCTCAAGGCGATGTTCACCGATGCCGAGCTGCACCCTTATCCCAACGACGATGCGCTCCGTGCCGCGCTCCGCAAGGGCGAGGTCGATTTCATCTTCGGCGACGCCATCTCGCTGGCGTTCTGGATCAACGGCACTGATTCCGGCGATTGCTGCGCCTTCTCCGGCGGCCCCTTCGTCGAGAGCCGGTTCTTCGGCGAGGGCATCGGCATTGCCGTGCGCAAGGGCAACGACGTGCTGCGCCAGGCCCTGAACTGGGCCCTGTTCCGCGTCTGGGAAAAAGGCCGCTACACCGATCTGTGGCTGAAGTATTTCTCGGTGAGCCCGTTTTAGATTCTTCGCTGCCTACTCATCGTCATTGCGAGGAGCGCAGCGACGAAGCAATCCAGACTGTTTCCGCGAAAAGATTCTGGATTGCTTCGCTTCCGCCTTCGCTCTTCGAGCTACGGCGGACAGGTCGCTCGCAATGACGGCGGAGGCGGCAACACCGCCCCACAAAATTGCATTCTGCCCGGAAATCGCTATTTTCCGCGGCCCGGAGGCCCCTTGATGTCCGTTATCGATCCCAGCATGAGCCCGAGCGATCTTCGCGCGCTTGCCGAACAATCCAACGCCTGGCCGTTCGAGCAGGCGAAGGCCATTGTCGCGCGGCTGAAGAAGAGCCCGAAGGACGAGGTGCTGTTCGAGACCGGCTACGGTCCCTCCGGCCTGCCGCATATCGGCACGTTCGGCGAGGTCGCGCGCACCTCGATGGTGCGCCATGCCTTCCGCGTGCTGACCGAGGACAAGATCAAGACGCGCCTCCTGGCCTTCTCCGACGACATGGACGGCTTCCGCAAGGTGCCTGACAACGTGCCGAACAAGGAGCTGCTGGCTCAATATATCGGCCGTCCGCTCACGTCGGTACCGGATCCGTTCTCGAACGAGCACCCGTCGTTTGGCGATGCCAACAACGCGCGCCTGCGCGCCTTCCTGGATCATTTCGGCTTCGACTACGAATTCGCCAGCTCGACCGTCTACTACAAGTCGGGCCGTTTCGATGCGACGCTGCTGAAAATGCTCGCCGCCTACGACAAGATCATGGACATCATCCTGCCGACGCTCGGGCCCGATCGTCGCGCCACCTATTCGCCGTTCCTGCCCATCAGCAAGACCACGGGCGTCGTGCTGCAAGTGCCGATGGTCCGCCGCGACGTTGCGGCCGGCACGGTGACTTATGTTGATCCTGATACCAACCAGGAAGTCGAGACGCCCGTCACCGGCGGCAACGTCAAGTGCCAGTGGAAAGCAGACTGGGCGATGCGCTGGGTCGCGCTCGGCGTCGACTACGAGATGGCGGGCAAGGATCTGATCGATTCCGTGAAGCTGTCCGGCGCCATTGCTCGGGCGCTCGGTGCCACGCCGCCGGAAGGCTTCAACTACGAGCTCTTCCTCGACGAGAAGGGCCAGAAGATCTCGAAGTCCAAGGGCAACGGCCTCACCATCGACGAGTGGCTGCGCTACGCCTCGCCGGAATCGCTGTCGCTGTTCATGTATCGCGAGCCCAAGGCGGCGAAGCGGCTGTTCTTCGACGTCATCCCGCGCCAGGTCGACGACTATCAGCAATTCATCGACGGCTTCCCCAAGCAGGATGGCAAGCAGCAGCTCGGCAATCCGGTCTGGCACATCCATAACGGCAAGCCGCCGCAGGGCGACATGCCCGTCACGTTCCAGCTGCTGCTGACGCTGGTGTCGTCGTCGAATGCGGAGAATGCCGAAACGCTGTGGGGCTTCATCGGCCGCTATCGTCCCGGCGTGAGCCCGCAGACGCATCCGAAGCTCGATGCGATGGTCGGCTACGCCATCAACTATTACCGCGATTTCGTCGCGCCGACGAAGCAGTTCCGCGTCCCCACGGATACCGAGCGCGCGGCGTTGCAGGATCTGCGCGATGCGCTGTCGCAGCTGCCGCAGGATGCATCAGCCGAGGACATCCAGAACGTGGTCTACGAGATCGGCCGCCGCGAGCCGTTCCTGGACCAGGTCAAGAAGGGCAAGGACGGCCGCCCAGGCGTCACGCTCGATTGGTTCAACATGCTCTACCAGGTGCTGCTCGGCCAGGAGAAGGGCCCGCGCTTCGGCTCCTTCGTCGCGGTGTATGGCCTGCAGAACGCGGTCAACATGATCGACGGCGCGCTGGCCAGGAGTGCGTGAGGGATACCCTCGCTGTCATCGCCCGGCTTGACCGGGCGATCCAGTACTCCGAGGCAGTTGTGATACGCCGATACGCCGCGGCGTACTGGATTCCCCGCTTTCGCGGGGAATGACAGCGGAGCAAGTTTCACTGGCTCGCCCAAACGATCCGCGCCACCCACGCAACATCACTCGCCGCCATCGCCCGCTCTTCCTGCGTCGCATCGAGTGGCTGCAACTCCATCGCCTTCGCCGTGCGGCGCTTCAGCGTCGCGATCATCACCTCACCCGCCGTCGTCTTCACCACGACGCGATCGCCTTTGCGGATCGGCGCGTTCGGCGAGACCAGGATGACGCCGCCGTCGCGATAGGCCGGCATCAGTGCGCCGCCGGAAATCTCCAGCGCAAAGGCGCTGATGTCCTCGGCGGCCGGCAATGCGATCTCGCCCCAGCCCTTGCCGGACGGAAAGCCCCGTTCGTCGAACGCGCCGCTCGCGCCCGCCTGCGCGAAGCCGAGCAGCGGTACGGTACGGCCGCTGCCCGCGTCGTCGTCGATCAGCCTGGCAAAGCTCTCGATCGACGAGTCCGCAGCCGCCAGCGCCTTCGCGATCGACTCAGTGGAAGGCCAGCGCTCGCGGCCGTCAGTGGTGACGCGCTTGGACTTGTTGAAAGTGGTGGGGTCGAGCCCGGCCCGCTTGGCAAGGCCCGACGGCGACAGTCCGGCGCGCGCGGCCAGCCGGTCCAGTGCGGCCCAGATCTGGTCGTGGGTCAGCATCCTCTGCGCTTTGGCCTGTCTGACCATGGAAGGTCCAGCCCGTCGCAACTCAGGAAAACTATCCTCAAATCAACCGGTTTTCTGTTTTTCGCGCAAGGGGCACCACAGCGTTTTCGGGCGAAGGGACCGCCGGTTCGCGTCAAGAAATCGCGTCAAAACAGGAATTTGGAGCCTCGTTCCGATTTCAGCCGAATGGAGCAGCTCTATCTCTTGAGTTCGGAGGGGGCGGCCTTTACGGTCGCGCCCGGGTTTTGAGACCCGTAACACACGAAAAACCCCAAGAGACTCAAAGAGCTGAGTCGAAGAGCAAACAGGGCTCCGGCAATCTGTGGTCAAGATCTACAAAATCTGTCCGGCCTCGGCCTGGCGTGAGGCGGAACGGCAGGGCGTGTACCGGGGCAGCGCGGATGACGCGCGCGACGGATTCATCCATTTTTCGACCGCCGCCCAGGTTCCGGAGACCTTGCGCAAGCACTATTTCGGCCAGCGCGCGTTGTTTCTGGTCGAGGTCGACGGTGATGCGCTTGGTGCCGAATTGCGCTGGGAACGCTCGCGCAATGAGGAGCTGTTTCCGCATCTCTATGGCGAGCTCGATCTCGGCGCTGTGCTTGCGGTGACGAACCTCAACATGCGCTCCGATGGCGGCCACGACACCCCGGAGCTTGCCCCGTGATTCGCGCTTTCGATGCTTTCTCGCTGCCGGTGCTGCGCTGGCTCGATCCGGAAGATGCGCACCGTCTCGCGATCCAGGGCCTGCGCTTCCTGCCGCCGGTGAAGCCGCGCACCGACGACCCAAAACTCGCGGTGCGTGCCTTCGGGCTCAACTTTCCCAACCCGATCGGCATGGCCGCGGGCTTCGACAAGAGCGCGGAAGTGCCCGATGCGCTGCTGCGGCTCGGCTTCGGCTTCGTGGAGATCGGCTCGGTGACGCCGAGGCCGCAGGCCGGCAATCCGCGGCCGCGGCTGTTCCGGCTCGAGCGGGATGAAGCCGTCATCAACCGCATGGGCTTCAACAATGACGGCGCGGAGGTCGTGCTGCGTCGGCTTGCGGCACGCGCCCAGAATGGCGGCATCATCGGCGTCAATGTCGGCGCCAACAAGGATTCGCCCGATCGCGTTGCCGACTACGTCACGCTAATCGAGACCTTTGCGCCGGTCGCGAGCTATTTCACCGTCAACGTCTCCTCGCCCAACACGCCGGGCCTGCGCAATTTGCAGGAAGGCGCGCTGCTCGACGACCTGCTCGGACGCGTCATCGACGCGCGCGAGCGTGTCAGGCAGGAGGCCGGCGACACGCCGGTGCTGCTGAAGATCGCGCCCGATCTCAGCCTTGCCCAGCTTGACGACGTCGTGCAGGTCGCGCGTTCGCGCAAGGTTGACGGCATGATCGTGTCGAACACGACCATCGCGCGGCCGAGCACGCTGCGCGAGGAGATGCGGTCGAAGGAGCAGGGCGGCCTGTCCGGCCGGCCGCTGTTCCGCCTGTCGACGCGCATGGTCGCGGAAACCTATGTCCGCGTCGAGGGTGCTTTCCCGCTGATCGGCGTCGGCGGTGTCGACTCCGGCGGCGCCGCGCTGACAAAAATCCGCGCCGGCGCGAGCCTGATCCAGCTTTACTCATCGTTGGTCTACAAGGGTCTCGGCCTGGTCGACGAGATCAAGCGCGATCTGACCTCAACGCTGCTGCGCACAGGCCGGGATTCGCTGTCCGAGATCGTCGGCGCGGATGCGGCGACGCTGACGGCGGAAGACTGGCCGGGGATGTAAGACGGTCTCGTGCCCCGGACGCAGCGCAGCGCTTCTTCAGCGGTGCGCTGCAGAGCCGGGGCCCATGTGGCTGCATTCTGGGTCCCGGCTCGCGCTTCGCGCGTCCGGGACAAGAGAGCTACGGCTTCGAAAACGTTGCCCGGTATAGCGCCGGATACCGCGCGCCCTGCAATCCCCCGCGCGCGACATAGAACGCGAGCAGCGCACACCACAGTCCGGCATTGCCGAACGATTGCAACGTCCACCACACGCTTAAGAAGATCGCCAGCGAGGCCAGCATCAGATTGCGCATCTCGCGCGCCCAGGTGGCGCCGACAAAGATGCCGTCGAAGCCGAAGGCGAACACGCCGGGGATCGGCGCCAGCACGATGAACGGAAGGAACTCGCGCGCGGCGCGGCGGACGTCCTCGCTCGTCGTCATGAAGTTGATGATACCAGGCCCGAACAGCGCGAACACCACCGCGACAACAAGCGCGAAGCCGAGACCCCAGAGCAGCACCAGCCGGGTCGAATCCGCAAATCCCCTGGCGTCGCGCGCGCCAAAGGTGCGGCCGCAGAGCTGCTGGGCGGCGTTGGCGAGGCCGTCGAGGAAGAAGGCGCTGACCAGCAGGAAGTTGTTGAGCACGGAGTTCGCCGCCAGCGTCACATCGCCGGCGCGCGCGCCCTTGGCGGTGAAGAACAGGAACACGGTGATCAGCGCCGCGGTGCGGATCATGATGTCGGAATTGACAGCCAGGAGCCGCATCAGCTTGGCGCGGTCGAACAGCATCGCGCGGGGCACCGCAAAGCCGCCATGGGCATAGCGCCGGCAGACGATGACGCCGAGCACGAAGCCGATGCCCTCCGACAGCAGCGCGGCGATCGCAGCACCCGCAATGCCGGTGTCGTAGACCAGCACCAGCAAAATCGTCGCCGCCATGTTGATGAGGTTGATGACGACCTGGAGCGCGAGCGCCGGATTGGCGCGCGCCAGTCCGACCAGCCAGCCGAGAATAACGTAGTTGGCGAACGCGAAGGGTGACGACCAGATCCGGATCATGAAATAGGTCTTGGCGGCGCGCGTCACGCCTTCGCTGCCACCCATCAAATCGAACAGGACGCCGGCCAGCGGCAGTTGCAGCACGATCAATGCGCCGCCGATCAGGCCGGCGACGATGAAGCCGCGCACCAGGATCACGGTCTCTTCGCGTGTCTCGCCGGCGCCAAGCGCCTGCGCGGTGAAGGCGAGCGTGCTCATGCGCAGGAAGCCGAACAGCCAGAACAGGCAGTCGAAGATCACCGAGGCCATGGCGACGCCGCCGAGCAGGGCGGCATCGTCGAGCCGGCCGATCGCGGTGGTCGAGACCACGCCGATCAGCGGCGTCGTGAGGTTCGCGACCATCGCGGGACCCGCGATGGCGAAGACCTGGCGAGAGCCGACCCTGGGATGGATGGGCGCGTGCATGTCAGAACACCAGCACCATGCCGTCCTCAGCGGCGAGATGTTCGATGGCGTCGAGACGCGACAGCACGTCGTCGCTCATATGGGTGAGCACGAGGCGTTTGGCGCCGATGGCGGGAAGATGCTGTTCCAAGGTCTTCAGGCTGAGGTGGTTCTTGACCACCTTCTCGTACATATAGGCTTCCGCGATGAAAAGGTCCGCGCCATGCGCCAGTGGAATGAGCGCATCCGTCCATTCGGTGTCGGCGCTGTAGGCCAGCGTGCGGCCCTCGGTCTCGACACGATAGGCGAGGAAGGGGCCGCCGGATTCGCCATGCACGACAGGGTAGGGCGTCACATTCACTGCGCCGAAGCCTTGGCTTCGTCCGGGGGCGAGCTCGACAATGTTGAGCTCGAAGCGCTGCTTCGTCTTCGAGGAATGCTCGAACAGCGCTTCCATCACTTGCTTCAATCGCATCTCGATGCCTTCAGGCCCCGCGATGGTCAGCGGCTTTGTCCGCCGCGAGAATTGCGCCTCGAGCAGGACAAACGGCAGGCCGGCAAAATGGTCGCCGTGGAAATGCGTGATGAGGATGAGGTCGATGTCGTTCCGATTGATCTCGAGCCGCTTCAGCGCCGGCAGAGCCGACGCGCCGCAATCGATCAGGAAGTTGGCCTCGCGTCCGGAGACATGGAAGCAGGTGTTGAGCCTGCCACCGGAGCCGAAGGCATCGCCGCAGCCGACAAAGCGCAGTTGCATCGGCTGCGGGCTCCCTGTGTCAGTCCCGGATTTAACGGCGCGGCGAGCCGAAGATGCGCGACAGCAGCCAGATCGGAATCACGATGACGGCGCCGAGCAGGAAGTAGCGCCACAGCCAGTTCACGGCGTCGAAGCCGAGATCCCAGATACGCCGGAACAGCAGGCGAATGCTGATGAGGATGTTCCAGGGGTCGAAGCCGATCGCGGCCAGCACGACGCCGACCAGGATCGAGAGCAGCACCAGGCGAAACGCGACCGCCAGCGGCGAGCCGCCGAGAAAACGGTGCAGGCCATCGCTTTGGCCGGCCGGCAAATCTCTGACGTCGTGGGCCATCGCAGAAAACTCCTCGCGGGGATTCGCCCCGATTATAGGTCACGGCGGGGGACATGGGGAACCCCGACCCGACCGTCAATCAGCTTACCGCGTTTTAATTCGGATAGGCGGACGCCGCGGGCTCGCTAACCTCTCCCGCTTGCGGGAGAGGTCGCGCCCCGGGCGATGCGAAGCATCGTCCCGTGCGCGGGTGAGGGTTCTCGCCTCTGGGGGAGTGTCCCAGTGCGGAGACACCCTCTCCCCAACCCTCTCCCGCAAGCGGGAGAGGGAGCGCATGTGCCATGCCTCACGCCTCAAGCTCCACGGCCTCCGCTTTCAGCATTTTTTCCAGCGTTTCCAGCCGATCGGCCTCCCGCGGCGGCTTGTCCCAGCGCAGGCGGCTGATGCGGGGGAAGCGCATGGCGACGCCGGATTTGTGTCGCGGCGAGCGCTGCAACCCTTCGAACGCGACCTCCAGCACCAGCCCTTTGTCGCCCTCGTGCACGACATGGCGGACGGGGCCGAACTTTTCCGTGGTGTTGCGGCGGACGAAGCGGTCGATCTGCAACAGTTCCTCGTCGGTGAAGCCGAAATAGGCTTTTCCGACGGGCACCAGCTCGTCGCCATTCTCGGTCTCGGTCCAGACCCCGAAGGTATAGTCGGAATAATAGGACGAGCGCTTGCCGTGGCCGCGCTGCGCATACATCAGCACGGCGTCGATGATGTGCGGATCGCGCTTCCACTTCCACCATTGGCCCTTCGGCCGTCCGGGGAGATAAGGCGCTTCGCGCCGCTTCAGCATAACGCCCTCGACGGCGTCGGCATCCTCGCCGGCGCCAGCGCTCGCGGGATCGGCGCGCGCAGCGGTGAGTGCGTCCCAGCTTGCGAAGGGAACGGTGGGCGACAGATCGATGCGGGGATCGCCGAGCTTTGCGATGAACCTCTCGAGATGCTCGCGCCGCTCCGCGAATGGTAGCTCGCGCAGATCGTTCTCGTCGTCGCCGAGCAGATCATAGGCGCGCAAATGGATCGGAAATTCCTTGATCAGCTTCGGCGAGACGACCTTGCGGTTGAGCCGCTGCTGCAGGACGTTGAAGCTCTGCACGCGCCCTTCGCGCAGGATCAACAGCTCGCCGTCGATGGCGCCGGGCAGGCGCAGCGACGGCACCAGATCCGGAAAGCTGCCGGTGATGTCCTCGCCGGTGCGCGAATAAAGCCGCGCGGCGATCTGCCCGCGCTCGTCGCGGCCCGCCACCGCCTGCACGCGGATGCCGTCCCATTTCCATTCCGCGATGTAGTCGGCGGGATCGAGGCTCGCGAAATCACTGTCCTCGATCGCATGCGCCAGCATCACGGGCCGGAACGGCGCGGGATCGCGATTGACAGGCTTCTCGGCGCGGCCTTCGAGCCAGGCGAACAGGTCGAGGTAAGGCGGGCTGAGGCCCGGCCAGATCAGCTCGATCTCATGCGGATCCTTGTCGCCGAGCGCGGCGGCCGCGGTTTTCGCCAGCCGCGCGGAGATGCCGATGCGGAGCGCGCCGGTGACGAGTTTTAGCAGCGCCCAGCGGCCGGTCTCATCTAACTCATCGAGCCAGCGCTCGAGCTGCTTGGGCAACTCGGTCTTGCCGAGCGTGCGGAGCGTGGTGACGACTTCGGTGAGGGTCGGGGGAGGCGGGTTGTTGTGGGCGGTCAGCGCCGTCTTCGGCCACATCAGCGCAACCGTCTCGGAGAGATCGCCGACATAGTCGTAACTCAGCCCGAACAGCACCTCATCCGCGCGCGAAGCGATGAGGTCGCGGATCAGCGCGGGCTTGGCGTGCTTGAAGCTGAGCGCGCCGGTGAGCGCGGCCAGCGCGTAGCCGCGGTCGGGATCGCCGACTTCGCGAAAGTAGCCGGTGATGAGCCGCAGCTTGTTGTTGCGGCCGGGCTCGTAGGCGAGGCGGTCCAGGAGTTCGGCGAAGCGGTTCATGCCTCGGCCTCGCCTTGCGCCGGCGGCGCACTTTCCTCTTCCTCGCCATAGCCGACGAGATCGAGCGGCCGCGCCCGCAGACCTTGCGTCTTGCACCAATGCACCAGCGCGTCTTCCTGGCCGTGGGTGACCCAGATCTCGCCGGCGCCGGTGGCCGCGATGGTCGCGGTGAGGCCGTCCCAATCGGCATGATCGGAGATCACCAGAGGCAATTCGACGCCACCTTGCCGCGCGCGGGCGCGCACGCGCATCCAGCCCGAGGCGAAGGCGGTGACGGGGTCGGGAAAGCGCCGGGCCCAGATATCCGACGTCGCCGACGGCGGTGCCAGCGTGATGGTGCCGGCAAGCTGAGCTTTCTTCACGCCCATCGCCGGCCTGAGCTCGCCGAGATCGATCCCGCGGCTCTGGTAGTAATGCGTGATCGCTTCCATCGCGCCATGCAGATAGACCGGCGCGTCATAGCCGGCGAGGCGTAGCAGCGCGATCACCCGCTGCGCCTTGCCGAGCGAATAGGCGCCGACGAGATGCGCGCGCTCCGGAAACAGCGCGACGGACGCGAGCAGCTTCTTCACCTCGAGGGCCGCATCGCCGTGGCGAAACACCGGCAGCCCAAACGTCGCCTCGGTGATGAAGACATCGCAGGGCACCAGCTCGAACGGGACGCAGGTCGGGTCGGGCGCATCCTTGTAGTCGCCGGAGGCGACGATGCAGGTGTCTTTGCAGGTCACCGCGATCTGCGCCGAGCCCAGCACATGGCCGGCCGGGTGAAACTTGACCTTGACGTCGCCGAGTCGGATGTCCTCGCCATAGCGGATCACTTGCGTCGATCCGGCAAAATTCTCGCCATAGCGCAGCCGCATCATGTCGAGCGTTTCCTGCGTCGCCAGCACGGCGCCATGGCCGGCGCGGGCGTGGTCGGAATGGCCGTGGGTGATGAGGGCCCGCTCCACCGGGCGGACGGGATCGATGTGGAAGCCGCCGGGCCTGCAGCACAGGCCGTCAGCAGTTGGCAGCAGGATGTCTTGCGGGCGCATGCCCTGCTATATAGGTCGCTCCACCGCATCTTCGAGTCATCACCTGGTTCCCAATGCCGCTCCGCCTATTCCTGACCTCCGGCGATCTCATGGCCGACCGCCGTTTCGAGTTCGCGCGCGACCTCCAGCTCAAGGGCGATTTGCCCGCCGCCGCCGACCTCCTGGAGCAGGCGATCGAGCTCGCGCCAAACTTCACCTCGGCCTGGTTCACGCTCGGCGAGATCCGCCAGCAGCTCGGCGAACGCGACAAGGCGATCGCAGCGTTTCGGGAAGCGCGGCGATCCGACCCCGAAGATCAGCACGGCGCCGGCCTGCATCTGATGCGGCTCGGCGACACCGAGATGGCGGAGATGCCCAAGGCCTATGTGCAGGCGCTGTTCGACCAATATGCGCCGCGCTTCGAGCATGCGCTGATCAACGATCTCGGCTATCGCGCCCCTAGCCTGATCTTCAAGGCGGTGCTGGCCGCGCGTGTCGCGGCGAAGAAGCCGGCCTACTTCAAGCGCACCATCGATCTTGGCTGCGGCACTGGCCTCGCGGCCGCCGCTTTCGCCAAGCAGGTCGACCATTTCATCGGCATCGATCTGTCATCGGGCATGATCAAGGAGGCGCGCGCCACCGGCCTCTACGCCGAGCTCGAGGTCGCCGACATGATCGAGGGCCTGCGCGCCAAGCCTGATGCAAGCGCAAACCTCGTCGTCGCCGCGGATGCGTTCGTCTATCTCTCCGATCTCGCGCCTGTTCTGAACGAGGCCAGGCGCGTGCTCGTCTCCGGCGGCGTGCTCGCCTTCACGGTGGAGACGCATGACGGCGATGGCATCGTGCTCGGAGAAGGGCTGCGCTATGCCCATTCGGCGGAATATGTGCGTGGTGCGATGGCGAAGGCCGGGCTCAAGCTGCTCACGCTGGAGCCGTGCTCGCCGCGCAACGAGAACAACGAGCCGGTGCGCGGTCTCGTCATCGTCGCCGAGAAAACTTGAGTCTAGGCGCTAGATCCCCTGCAATTTAAGCGTCATTGCGTCGCAAAGCGGCGACTTCCTGCTTGCGAGCTGCGTGGCGATGCCAGCACAATGCGCAGCACCAGGGAGAGAAACAACAATGACCAAGAATCCATCGCGGCGCGATGTCAGCGCCGCCGCGCTCGCCACCATCGCCGCATCCGTGTTGCCCGCACCCTACGTGTGGGCCGCCGAGAAGAAATACGATGCCGGCGCCAGCGACACCGAGATCAAGATCGGCCAGACCGTGCCGCATTCCGGTCCCGGCTCGCTCTACGGCGTCTTGGGCCGCATCGGCGAAGCCTATTTCCAGATGCTGAACGAGACGGGCGGCATCAACGGACGCAAGGTCAAGTTCCTCACCATGGACGATGCCTACAGCGCGCCGAAATGCGTCGAGGCGACGCGGCGCCTGGTTGAGCAGGAGGAGGTGCTGGCGCTCTACGGCTCGCTCGGCACCGCGCCGCAGACCGCCGTGCACAAATACCTGAACTCCAAGGGCGTGCCGCAGCTGCTGCTCAACACCGGCGCGTCGAAATGGAATAACCCGAAAGAGTTCAAATGGACGATGGCGGGCCTGCCGCTCTATCCGACCGAAGCGCGCATCCTGGCAAAGCATGTCGTCGCGGTGAAGCCGAATGCCAAGATCGGTATCCTCTATCAGAACGACGATTTCGGCCGCGACTTCCTTGGACCCTTCAAGAAGGTGCTGGCCGATGCCGGCGGCACCGCATCTGTGATCATGGAGCAGACCTACGATCTCACCGATCCCACGGTCGATTCCCAGCTAATCAATCTCTCCAAGTCGGGCGCTGACGTCTTCTACAACATCTCGACCGGCAAGGCGTCGTCGCAGTCGATCCGCAAAGCGGCCGAGCTCGGCTGGAAGCCGCTGCAGCTGCTCTCGGCCGGCTCGACCGGCAAATCCATCCTCAACGCCGCGGGCTTCGAAAACGCCAAGGACATCGTCGCGATCCGCTATTCGAAGGACGCGGGTCCGGGTCGATGGGAAAAGGACCCCGGACCCATGGCTTTCGAGGAGTTGCGCAAGAAATATCTGCCAACCATCGATCCCGACAACACCATCGCCTATGCGGGCTACGGTCAGGCGGTCACCATGGGTGAAATCCTGCGTCGCTGCGGCGACGAGCTGACCCGCGAAAACGTGCTGAAGCAGGCCTCGCGTCTTAACGGCTTCCACTCGCCGTTCTTCCTTGACGGTGTCGACTACAGCTACACGCCCGACGACTACACGCCGATGAAGACGCTATTCATCTCCAGCTTCAACGGCAAGGACTGGGACGTGTCCGACAGGCCGGTGACGGAGTAGGCTCTCTCGGCAATCGAGATGCCGTAGGGTGGGCAAAGCGAAGCGTGCCCACGGCTTTCGCGATCCCGGATAGATGGTGGGCACGGCGCGATGCGCCTTTGCCCACCCTACGAGACCTCCCGCCCCCTCGACGAACCCCTTCCCACGGCTTACCTCTTACGCCGTGCCGCCCCGCATCCTCAAAATTCCGGCCGAGCCGGCCACGCTGCTGCCCGACCGCTTCCAAAAGTGGTTTGCGGCCCGTGGCTGGGTGCCGCGCGAGCATCAGCTTGCGCTGCTGGAGAAGGCCCGCGAGGACGCCAGCGCACTGCTGATCGCGCCGACCGGCGCCGGCAAAACGCTGGCGGGATTTCTGCCGACGCTGGTGGAGCTGAGCTCCGCGCCGACGGGCCCTGCGAAATCCGTCGTCTCGACCGGTCGCAGCGTGCAGCGCAGTGCCGGCCTGCACACGCTCTACATCTCGCCGCTGAAGGCGCTCGCCGTCGACATCGCGCGCAATCTGGAACGGCCGATCGCCGAGATGGCGCTGCCGATCAAGGTCGAGACCCGCACCGGCGACACGCCGGTGTCGCGCCGCCAGCGCCAGCGGCGCTATCCGCCCGACATTCTGCTGACGACGCCGGAGCAGCTCGCGCTCTTGCTGTCCTCCGACGATGCGCCGTTCCTGTTCTCCTCGCTGAAGCGCATCGTGCTCGACGAGCTGCACGCGCTGGTGACCTCCAAGCGCGGCGATCTGCTCTCGCTGGGCCTTGCACGGTTGTGGCGCCTTGCGCCGCAGATGCGCGCCATCGGTCTGTCGGCGACCGTGGCCGAGCCGGAGCAGCTCGCGCGCTTCCTGGTGCCGCAGCCTGGCGGCGAGGAGCGAGCCGCCGACATCGTCGTCGCCGGCGGCGCCGCGCCGCCCGAAGTCGAGATGCTCGACACCCGCGAGCGGCTGCCCTGGGCCGGGCACAGCGCGCGTCACGCGCTCCCTGAAATCTACGAGCTGATCAAGGCCAACAAGACCACGCTTGTCTTCGTCAACACCCGCAGCCAGGCCGAGATGCTGTTCCAGAATCTCTGGAGCATGAACGACGATGGCCTTGCCATCGCGCTGCATCACGGCTCGCTCGACGTCGCGCAGCGCCGCAAGGTCGAGGACGCGATGTCGGCGGGCCGGTTGCGCGGCGTGGTCTGCACCTCCTCGCTCGATCTCGGCGTCGACTGGGGCGATGTCGATCTCGTCGTCAATATCGGCGCGCCCAAGGGATCCTCGCGGCTGATGCAGCGCATCGGCCGCGCCAACCACCGGCTCGACGAACCTTCGCGCGCCGTGCTGGTGCCCGCAAATCGCTTCGAGGTGCTGGAGTGCCGCGTCGCCATCGATGCCATCGCCGAGAACGCGCAGGACACGCCGCCGCTCCGCACCGGTGCGCTCGACGTGCTGGCCCAGCACGTGCTCGGCTGTGCCTGCGGCGAGCCGTTTCTCTCCGATGAACTCTATGCCGAGGTCCGCACCGCCGCGCCCTACGCGGACCTGTCGCGGCAGGACTTCGACGACGTCGTCGATTTCGTCGCCTCCGGCGGCTATGCGCTCAAGACCTATGAGCGCTTCGCCCGCATCAAGCAGGACAAGGAGGGGCGCTGGCGCGTCGCCAATCCGAAGGTGCGGCAGAGCTACCGGATGAATGTCGGCACCATCGTCGAGGACGACATGCTGAAGGTGCGGCTGGTGCGCTCGCGCGGTGGCGGCCAGGGAAAAGCAGGCGGCTCGACCGGCGTGATCGCGCGCGGCGGCCGCCTGCTCGGCGAGATCGAGGAGGCCTTCATCGAAGGCCTCTCGCCCGGCGACACCTTCGTGTTCTCAGGCGAGGTGGTGCGCTACGAGACCCTGGTCGAGGACCAGGTCTATGTCTCGCGCGCCCATGACAAGGATCCCAAAGTGCCGTCCTATATGGGCGGAAAATTCCCGCTCTCGACCTATCTCGCCGAGCGCGTCCGTCGTCTGCTCGATGATGGGCGCGCCTGGAAGGGCTTGCCGGAGCAGGTGCGCGACTGGCTGTCGCTGCAAAAGGACGTCAGCCGTGTGCCCGCGGTGCGCGAGTTGCTGGTCGAGAGCTTCCCGCGTGCCAACAAGCATTACATCGTCTGCTATCCCTTCGAGGGTCGCCTCGCGCACCAGACCCTCGGCATGCTCCTGACGCGCCGGCTGGAGCGCGCCCGCGCCCGGCCGCTCGGCTTCGTCGCCAACGAATACGCCGTGGCGATCTGGGGACTGCGCGATCTCTCTTCCATGATCAGGGACGGCCGCATCGACCTCAACGCGCTGTTTAACCCCGACATGCTCGGCGATGACCTGGAGGCCTGGCTCGCCGAATCCGCCCTGATGAAGCGCACCTTCCGCAATTGCGCGATCATCTCAGGCCTGATCGCGCGCCGGCACACCGGCGAAGAGAAGAGCCGCCGCCAGGTGCTGTTCTCGACCGATCTCGTCTATGATGTCCTGCGCAAGCACCAGGCCGATCACGTCCTGTTGCGCGCCGCGCGCGCCGATGCCGCCACCGGCCTGCTCGACCTGCGCCGCCTCAGCGACATGCTGATGCGCATCCAGGGCCGCATCACCCATCGGGAACTCGACCATGTCTCTCCGCTCGCCGTCCCCGTGATGCTGGAAATCGGCCGCGAGTCAGTTTATGGCGAAGCTGCGGACGAGCTGTTGGCGGAAGCCGCCGATGAGCTGGTCAAAGAGGCGATGTCGTAGAGAATTTTGCCAGTGAGGCGCGCAACCCTATCCCCATCGTCATGCCCGGGCTTGTCCCGGGCATCCACGTCTCTCTTGCTGCGGCAAGAACGTGGATGGCCGGGCATAGGCGAGCGGAAGCGACGCCGTTCTTCGAACGGCTATGCCCGACCATGACGGAGCAAGTTGCGCTATCGATTACATCAACGGGTGGACTGGATGTTGCGGGCATCTCGCTTCTCACCGACCTCTCCGGCGCGCTGTACTGGGACGAGCAGCACCTGCTCGTCGTGTCTGATCTGCACCTCGAAAAAGGCTCCAGCTTCGCCACCCGTGGCGTGCTGCTACCGCCTTACGACACGCTGGCCACGCTCAGCCGTCTCGCTGCTGTCATCTCCCGCCATAATCCGAAAGTCGTCATCGCGCTCGGCGACAGTTTTCACGATCGCACCGCGCATGAGCGGCTGTCGGCGGAGGATCGCGACGCCGTTGCCGCGCTCCAAACGGGGCGCGACTGGATCTGGATTGCGGGCAATCATGATCCGATGCTGCCGCGAGATCTCGGCGGCACCGTCGCCGACGAAGTCGCGATCGGCCCCATCACCTTCCGCCACGAGCCATCAGGCGCAGCCGGCGAGATCGCCGGCCATCTCCATCCCAAGGCGCGCGTCTCCGCGCGCGGCCGTTCGATGGAGCGGCGTTGCTTCGCCAGCGACGGAATGCGCGCCGTGATGCCCGCCTTCGGCGCCTATGCCGGCGGCCTCAGCATCCGCGATGCGGCGTTCGCGAAAATCTTTCCGAAGAACGGCTTCGTCGCGCATCTCCTCGGCGACCGCCGCGTCCATGCGATCGCTGCGTCAAGGTGCTATTGAGCCGCGCGCTTCGTAGTGTGGGCAAAGCGTAGCGTGCCCACCACCTGCCAATGGCTTAGGGAACGTGGGCACGGCGCTTTGCGCCTTTGCCCACCCTACGAGACCTTCCGTGACGACGGTAAGCGATCGCAACGACTACGCCGCCTTCGCCTGCACATCCTCGCAGAATTCCGCCAAGCGATCCGCCAGCCGCAACGTCGCGGATGTCGCGTTCGGTGCGGCCATCAGTGCCACCTCGGTCTTGTTGATCGGCGCAAAGCCATCCTTCGCCGTCAGCACGCGGTGATCGGATTGGATCGACATCTCCGACAGAATGCTCAGGCCCATGCCGGCGGCAACCGCAGCCTGGATGCCGGCAAGGCTCGACGACATATAGGACATGTGCCAGGCGCGGCCGGCGCTCTCCAGCGCGTGAATGGCGCCAGCGCGGTAGAGGCAGCCGAGTGGAAAGCCGATCAGCGGCACCGAGGGCAAATTGACGTCGACGGGATGGCTCTTGCTGGTGACCCAGTGCACCTCTTCCGGCCACACCGCGATGGCATCCTTTCCGCCGGCCTCGCGCTTGAACAGCGCGAGATCGAGCTCGCCGCGCTCGAGATCGCGGGCCAGGTTCCTGCTCTGGTCGGCGCGCACGTCGAGCCGCAGGTTCGGATGCGAGCGTGCGAACGCGCCCAGCAATTTTGCCAGACGATACGCCGCAAAATCCTCGGGGATGCCGAGCCGGATCGCGCCTTCGCCTTCCTCGCGCAGCACGTCGCGCGCCTCTTCGGCGAGCGCAAGCAGCCGCCGCGCATAGGAGAGCAGCCGCTCGCCGGCCTCGGTGGGGCGCACGTCCTTGCCGTCCCGGTGCAGCAGCACCTGGCCGACATCCTCCTCCAGCCGCTTGATCTGCTGGCTGACGGTCGATTGCGTGCGGTGGACGCGCTCGCTGGCGCGGGTGAAGCCGCCGGCCTCGACCACCGAGACGAAGCTGCGCAAAAGCTCCAGATCGAGCATCTGAGCCTCCATTCGAAAATCCACTGGTTTCGAGTTAATCATTTAATTTCCAAATGGCAAGGCCGGTCCCTAGATCGAGGGTCCAGGAGAATGCCCTCATGTCCCTCGCCACCTCGCTTCCCGCTCCCCGCAGCCGCTTCAATACGTTGCCGCTCGCCATCGGCCTGTTCTGCCTGCTCTGGAGCTATGCCTTCGTCGCCGGCAAGATCGGCGTCACCCATTGCCCGCCACTGATCCTGCTTGCCGCGCGCTTCTCGCTCGCCGGCATCCTGATCCTGGGCGCCACGGCTATCCGTGGCGACTGGTCGCTATCGTGGCGCGATGCGCTCGTCTTCACCGTGATTGGCATTGCCAACAACGCGCTCTATCTCGGGCTCGGCTATACCGGCCTGCAATCGGTCTCCGCCGGTCTAGGCGGCCTGATCGTCTCGGCCAATCCGGTGTTCACGGCCGCGCTTGCCGCACTCCTGCTCGGCGAGGGCATGACCTGGCGCAAGGCCAGTGGCCTCTTGCTCGGCATCATCGGCGTCACGGCTATCGTCTGGCATCGGCTCTCGGTCGGCACTGACTCACTGCATGGCATCATCTTCACGCTGGCCTCGCTCGCCTCCATTGTCGCCGGCACCATCCTGTTCAAGCTGTTCGCACCCAAGGGCAGTTTGTGGATCGGCAACGGCGTGCAGAATCTCGCGGCCGGCATCGTGCTGACGCCGGTCGCGCTGACCTTCGCCGATGTGCACGCCATCGACTTTACCCCCAGCCTGATCGGCGCCTTCGCCTTCCTCGTGCTCGGCGGTTCGATCCTGGCCTACTGGCTCTGGTTTCATCTCCTCAAGGTGTGTGGCGCGACCGCGGCCAGTGCCTATCATTTCCTGATGCCGCCGCTCGGCATGCTGTTCGCCTTCATCGTGCTCGGCGAGCATGTCGAGGCGCGTGACCTGCTGGGGATCATTCCGGTGGCGCTCGGCATTTACCTGGTGACCCGCCCCGCCAAGCCCGCCGTGTAGAGGAGTTCCCTCATGCCTGTGACCATCACCCTGATCGGCGGCCCCACCGCCTTGATCGAGATCGACGGCTTTCGCCTGCTCACCGATCCCACCTTCGATGCGCCCGGTGCCTACCAATTGCCGCATGTGAAGCTGGAGAAAACCATCGGTCCTGCCATGAATGCCGATGCGATCGGCCCTGTTGATGCCGTGCTGCTCAGCCACGACCAGCATTCGGACAATCTCGACACCTCCGGCCGTGAATTCGTGCTCAAGGCGCCGCGCGCGCTGACGACGGAAGCTGGCGCAAAGCGCCTCGGCGGCCATGTCGAGGGGCTCGCGCCCTGGGCGAGTACGCAGCTGAAAGATGATGACGGCAACACGCTGACCATCACCGCGACGCCGGCGCGTCACGGCCCTGCCGGCATCGAGCCGCTGTCGGGCGACGTCATCGGCTTCGTGGTGCAGTCGAGCCGCAAGGACACGCGCCCGGTCTATATCAGTGGCGACACCACCTGGTTCGACGGCGTCGCCGAAGTCGCGCGCCGCTTCAAATGCGGCGTGGTGCTGCCGTTTGCGGGCGCCGCGCAGACGCGCGGGCCGTTCCATCTCACCATGGACACCAACGACACCATCGAGACCGCGCGCGCCTTTCCCGATGCGATGATCGTGCCCGTGCACACCGAAGGCTGGGCGCATTTCCGCCAGAACAGCGAGGACCTGCGCAAGACGTTTGACGTGCTGGGTTTCGGGACAAGGCTGCGGTTATTGGAGCCGGGCGTGCCGACGGTGATCGAGGCGCCGTAGAGCCCTCTCTGGTGTCCCGGACGCGTTGCAGCGTGTAACGCTGCTGCGCAGAACCGGGACCCAGATGGCCACACGGTATTTGGTGAGATGGGCCCCGGCTCTGCAGCGCATCGTCGAAGAGACGCTGCGCTACGTGCGGGGCACGAGCGCGGAATGCGGGCCCTAATGCGCCGCCGACGCCGTCTTCTTCGTTGCCACCGGCTTCGGCGCCGGCTTGGTGGACGCCTGCGGGGCGCTGTCCCAGCCGCCCGCGGGCGTCGGGACGTTGACGGCGTCGTCGGGTTGCGGCTCGGCGCTGAAGGTCTGGATCGCGAGCTTGGCGGCGGCAAGCGATTGCGGGTCGAGGCGCTTGGCGACGTCGTCGCGCTTGCCGGATGCGTCCGCATCACCCTGCGCGGCCGCCAGGCTGAACCATTTGTAGGACTCGGCGAGGTTCTGTTCGACGCCGATGCCGCGGGCATAGAGAATGCCGAGGTTGAACTGGCTGTCGGCGACGCCGCGATCGGCGGCTTTGCGGAACCACTGCGCCGCGCTCTTGTAGTTGGCGCCGCGTCCGCCGCCGTCGGCGTCGAGCACGGCCAGATTGTGCATCGCCTTGGCATTGCCGCGCTCGGCGGCCTGCGTGTAGTAGCGGCGGGCGATGTCGGCGTCCTTCTTCACGCCGAGACCCTTTTCGTAGAGCGTGCCGAGGCGGAAGGTCGCGGGCACCACGCCGGCCTGCGCCGCGCGGTCGTACCATTTGGCGGCTTCGTCGTAATTCGTGGCCACGCCCTTGCCCTCGGCAAAGCGCACGCCGATCTCATAGGCCGCCGTCGCATCGCCCTTCATCGCGGCGCTGCGCAAGGATGGGCCGCCGATGCCGTCAGGCAGCTTCTCGCTCGGCGGGATCTGCACCATGCCGAGCCGCGCACGGCTCGTGCCGGACAGCGCACCGGTGACGTCGCTGCCCGTGGCAGGCGAGGGCGGCGTCGCTGCGGCGGGCGCGGGCGGAATTTCGACCGACGCCGTGCTGCCGGAGTTTGGCACCGGGGCCGGCGCGGCATTGTTCAGGGACTGCTTGCCGATCGGCGTCGGCGAGGTCATCGACGGCGTGACCTGCTCGGGCGCGGCAGGCTTGATCTCGACCGGCGGCGGCGCCTGCGGTGCGGGCCGGCTGGAGGTGTCCTCCATCGCCTGCGGCGCCGGCGGTGCGCTGCCGCCTTCGAGCAGGTTCATCGCCATCTTGAAGGCGCCGAGCACGATCACGACCACGCTCGCGCCGACCAGCAGCGAGCGGATTTTTGACGTGATGGTCGAGCCGCCTTCCTGGCCTTGAACCTTGCCCTGGACCTTGGCCTGGCTCCTGTCTTTGGCGCGGGCTGCCATCGCAGCCTTGACGCCGCGCGCCGGTTTTTCCGGCGGTTGCGCGGCGGCAGCCTGTGCGGCGCGGCGCGCGGCTGCGATGAAGCTCGACGACGACACCGGCTCCTTCGGTGCGGTCGGGATTTCACTGATCGCACTTTCGGAGGCGGCAATGCGCTCCGACGGCGTGGCGGGACGGCCGCTCGGACGCGTGCCGGGCTCGAGCGGATGATCCGGCGGCAGCTCGGGCGCGATCGCGGCGCGCGTCGGCACCGTGTGCGGCTCCAGGATCTCGCTGATTGCGCGCGGCGGCACAGGTTGTGTGGCTTGCGATACCACCGGCACCGGCGGCGGCGCTGCGGGCGCGGCGGCATGGAATTCACGCGGCGCGGCGACGAAAGCCGAGTGCATCGGCTGCTGCGCGGCCGCGGGATTCGGCAGCTCGGGCTTCGGATCGTATTTCGGCTGCTCCGGCTGCGGCGGCCGCTGCTCGCGCGCGACCGGCGGTGGCTCGAAGGGAGCTGCCATCGGCATCGGCGCGGGGGCCGGCGGGGCCGTGCGCACCGCGCGTAGATCGCCCTCGATCATGGCGAGGCGATCGACGACATGACCGAGCGTGTTGTGCACGGCCTCCAGCGAATCCTGGGTGCTGCGATTGGTCTCGGCCTGGTTGAAGCGGATGTCGGAAAGCTCGCGCTTGACCAGATCGACCACGCCGGAATCGGGCGGCGGTGCCGAGTTGCGGCTCTCCGCGAGCGCGGCATAGGTGGCCTGCTGACGCTCCAGATGCCTGAGGATGTCGTGCAGCCCGTCCTCGACGCGGCCGAAATTACCGCCGCGCTGATCCGAGGCGGCCTCTAACCGCTCCAGCAGATAGGAGACGCGCTGCTCGAGATGCGCAAAGGTCGATGCCGAGTCGTTGCCGACCTGCATGCGGTCGAAGCGGTCGGACAGCGCGCGGATCGCGGCTTCCAGCTGTTCGGTGCTCTCGGCAGGTGCCGGACGCTCGCGCGTTTCCAGCGCGGCGGTGAGGGCGGCGATGCGCTGCTCCAGCACCGCAAAACTGTCGCTGTGACCCGACGAGCGCGTGACCTGGTCGACCTTGGACGACAGCAGCTGCACGTCTTCGGACAGACGTGCCAGCGCTTCGTTGGAGGCGACGTTCGAGACGATGCCACGCAATGCCGAGATCGCGCTTTCGAGCTGCTGCACCGTCGAGGGATCGTCATTGGCGCGCAGGATCAGATCGAGCTTGGCGCCGAGATTGCGGATCGCCTCGTCATAGCCGGTGAGCTGCTCGGCCGGCGTCAGCGTGCGGAGCACCTGCTTGATGTCGGAGAGCGCGCGCTCGATGCCTGACAGCACCTGGCCGTCGGTACCGTTGGAGCGGGTCTCGTCGATGCGCCGGTGCAGCGAGCGGATCTCGTTCTCGATCGATTCGATCGCGCGGCGCGGCATCGCCTCGGTGATGGCGTTGCGGATCTCGGCGAGCTCGGCGCGGAAGCCGTTGATGGCCTGCTCGGTATTGTCAGGACGCTGTAGCGACTCGATCTGGCTCGTGATCTTGAGCAGATGACGTTCCAGCGACGAGAAATCCGGCCCCGCTTGCGGTGGCGGCGGAGCATAGGCAGGAGCGGGCGGCGCCGCCATGGGGGGCATGGGGGGCGCGTAAGGCGCGGCAGACGGCGCGATCGGCGGCGCAGCGCGCGGCGGCATCTGCCGCGGTGCAGAGCCATCAAGCTCACTCTGCCGCGCGGTGATCTCGGCCACGGCGACGTCGAACGATGCGGGGCTCAGGGGTGGCGAGTTGCGATAGACCTGCGCGGCCGCGCGCTCGACCGCATCGGCCTGGCGCTGGCGCGATTCAACGGGGCTTGGCGCTGGTCGCGGCGCCTGCTGCGGTTGCGGCTGCTGGGGCCGCGAGATCTGCGACAGGCGCGCGTCGAGCCGCGAGATCGCGTCGTTGAGCTGGCGCGCGACGCCCTGCTCGCGCGAGACATCTCTCTCACGAGAAGGTTCCTGGCGCGGGGCGGGCTTTGAAATCCGTTCGATCTGCTGGGTGATCGCGTCGAGCCGCTGGTGGATGTCGGCGACGTCGCGGCTCTCTTGGCTCGGTGCGTGTTGCGGACGCTGCTCGTAAGGTCCGCGAAAGTTCGGCGGGGCCGTCTCGCCGAGCGTGGAGTTCAGCCAATCGTTGAGTGACATGCCGGCGCGACGCGCAGCAGCTTCGGCCCGCTCCCGGACGGATGGATCGATGCCGTCAACACTCCACGATACGCGCGAATTCATGACTCTGTCCGGTTCCGACTCCGGCGCCCCACCCGGCGCCTTCAGCCTCCCCACGCGTGCCGGTTGCAAAGACAATCGGATTTGGCGCGGGTCGTCTGCCTCGAAAACCGACTTTTTCCTGTTACGGTAAATAACGGGTTAAGGAATGTGTCGCTGATGTCTTAAAGTTGGGCGGCGGGAACTTGGGAGTGGGTACGTGTGGCGCGCCCGATAACCCAATAACCGGTGTCATGCCCCGCGAAGGCGGGGCATCCAGTACTCCGCGGCTTCTCGATTCCAGCCGTGCCGCCTCGGCGTACTGGATCGCCCGGTCAAGCCGGGCGATGACAGCGGAGTGCTTGGCGAAACTGGTGCCGCGCCTCAGCTCTTCTCGCGCTTGCCATCCTCCAGCGGCACCACCGTGCCGGTCCCCTTATCCTTGCCTGACATCGCCGACAGCGCCTCGAGCGCCTCTTCGCAGAAGTCGGCGACCATCCGCTCGTGGCGGGCACCGAGCTGGAGCAGCAGAAGATTACCGAGGTCGAGCCGGCCCTCCGCCGTGCCGTCAGGAAAACGCTTCTTCAGGATGCGCTCGTAGTTCTCGTGCCGGTCACGATGGTGCTCCAGCCGGTCCATCAGGTCGGTGCGGATCGGCTCGATGTCGATGCTGTCGAGCGCATGCAGGCGGACCAGCAAATCGTCCTTGATCGAGGGCGGGGTGCTCGGCCGCGCGGCCCAGTGCCGCAGCGCTGTTCGGCCCTCGGGAGTCAGCGTATAAATGAGCTTATTGGGTTTGCCTGTCTGCACGACCTCACGGCCCTGGATGTAGCCGCGGTCGCGCAGCTTGGAGAGCTCGCGATAGATCTGCTGGTGGTCGGCCTTCCAAAAGAAGCCGATCGAGGAATCGAATGTCTTGGCGAGCTCATAGCCCGTCATCGGACGTTCCGTCAGGCATGCGAGGATCGCGTCGCCGAGCGCCATGGCACCAGCTCCTTTGAGAAGTCCCGACTATCTGGCTTGACTTTATGCGTATCGGTGCATATGCGTCAATGTGCATATGAGGTGAATTGGGGGCGGGCTGCGGCTCGGTCCGAAAAACCCAGCGAAATCAACCTTTCGCTACTGTGCATGGGGTTGTTTTCGGGCTTTTTGCCCGAGGCCTTAGGGAGGCACCTGATAATGACCGGCCTCGAGTCCTGGTACGCCTACATGAAGTCCCACGACACCAAGGCGTTGTGGGACCTGCTCCATCCCGACGCCGTGTTCGAAAGCCCTGTCGTGCACACCCCGCAGCGCGGCCGCGACATTACCTTCAAATACCTCGCCAGCGCCGAGAAGGTGCTCGGCGGTCCCGGCTTCACCTATGTCGGCGAGTGGAAAAGCGCTGACGGTGCCGTGCTGGAATTCAAGACCATGATCGACGGCATCGAGATCAACGGCGTCGACATCATCACCTTCGCTGCCGACGGGCGCATCACCCATTTCAAGGTGATGGTGCGTCCGCTCAAGGCCATCAACATGCTGCATCGCCTGATGGCGGAGCAGCTCGCCGCCCAATCCTGATTCAGCATCACCACTTCAAGGCCTGCCGGGAGACCACCATGCCGATCTACAAAGCCCCCGTCGAAGACGTGAACTTCCTGCTCAACGACGTCTTCCAGATCGACCGCTACGACAACCTCGCCGGCTTCTCCGATGCGTCGAGCGACGTGCGCGAGGCGATTTTGGGCGAAGCCGCCAAGCTCGCCGAAGAGGTGCTGCAGCCGCTCAACCGCGTCGGCGATCTCGAAGGCTGCAAGCGCGCCGATGATGGCAGCGTCACCACGCCGAAGGGGTTCAAGGATGCCTTCAAGCAGGTCGCGGAAGGCGGCTGGCTTGGCCTGTCGGCTCCGACCGAGTTCGGCGGCCAGGGCCTGCCGGTGACGCTCTCTCAGGCGGTCAACGAATTCCAGATCTCCGCCAACATGGCGTTCTCGATGTATGGCGGCCTCACCATGGGCGCGACCGCCGCACTCCTGGTGCACGGCTCGCCGGAGCAGAAGCAGACCTACGTGCCGAAGATGATCGCCGGCGAGTGGACCGGCACCATGAACCTGACCGAGCCGCATTGCGGCACTGATCTGGGCATGCTTCGCACCAAGGCGGTGCGCCAGGCCGACGGCAGCTTCAAGATCACGGGCACCAAGATCTTCATCTCGGCCGGCGAGCATGACCTCGCCGACAACATCATCCACCTCGTGCTCGCCCGCATCGAGGGCGCGCCCGCCGGCATCAAGGGCGTGTCGCTGTTCGTGGTGCCCAAGTTCCTGGTCAATGCCGATGGTTCGGTGGGCGCACGCAACGGCGTCGTCTGCGGCTCGATCGAGCACAAGATGGGCATTCACGGCAATTCCACCTGCGTGATGAACTACGACAACGCCACCGGCTGGCTGATCGGCGAAGAGAACAAGGGCATGCAGGGCATGTTCGTGATGATGAACGAGGCCCGCCTCGGCGTCGCCGTTCAGGGCCTCGCGCAGTCCGAGGTCGCCTATCAGAACGCGGTCGCCTATGCCCGCGAGCGCATCCAGGGCCGTGCGCTGACCGGCACCAAGGCGCCGGACAAGCCGGCCGACCCGATCATCGTCCATCCCGACGTGCGCCGCACGCTGCTCTCGATCCGCGCCTTCAACGAGGCCGCGCGCGCCTTCGTGATGTGGACCGCGCTGAAGAGCGACGTCGCCCATCGCTCCGAAGACCCGAAGGACCGCCAGGCCGCAGACGATCACATGGGCCTGATGACGCCGGTGCTGAAGGGCTTCCTCACCGACTACGGCTTCGCCAACGCGGTGCAGGCGCAGCAGATGTATGGCGGCCACGGCTACATCGCCGAGCAGGGCATGGAGCAGTTCGTGCGCGATGCGCGCATTGCCATGATCTATGAAGGCGCCAACGGCATCCAGGCGCTCGACCTCGTCGGCCGCAAGCTGCCGCGCGACGGTGGCCGCGCCATCATGGCATTCTTCGGCGAGGTCATGGCCTTCGCCAAGGAGAACGGCGGCGACGAGGCGCTGAAGCCCTTCATCACCCCGCTCTCGACTTCGCTCGGCCATCTCCAGCAGGCCACGACCTGGCTGATGCAGAACGCCATGATGAAGCCTGATAATGCCGGCGCCGCCGCAACCGATTACCTGCACCTCTTCGGCTTCGTCGCGCTCGGCTACATGTGGGCGAAGATGGCCAAGGTCACGCAGGCCAAGATTGCCGCCAGCGGTGCGACGCCGTATCTCTCCACAAAACTCGTCACCGGCCGCTTCTTCATGGAGCGGATGCTGCCGGAGACTGCGGCCAATCTCGCGCGCATCCAGTCCGGCTGCGCCACCATCATGGAATTGCCCGCGGAAGCGTTCTGATTTCCGCGCCAACGAATTCGAACAACAGATCAGGAGGGCGTCATGCCTGAGGCATTCATCTACGACCACGTTCGCACCCCCCGCGGCCGCGGCAAGGCGGACGGCGCGCTGCACGAAGTCACTGCGCTCGCGCTCGCCACCGTGCCGCTGAAGGCGCTGAAGGACCGCAACAATTTGCCGGAAGATTCCGTCGATGACGTCGTGCTCGGCGTGGTCGATCCGGTCGGCGAAGCCGGCTCCGACATCGCGCGCTTTGCAGCGCTGAAGGCGGGCCTCGGCGAAGCCGTCCCCGGCGTGCAGATCAGCCGCTTCTGCGCTTCCGGCCTCGATGCCGTGAACTTTGCCGCCGCACAGGTGATGAGCGGCCAGCATGACCTCGTGATCGGCGGCGGCGCCGAATCGATGAGCCGCGTCGGTATCGGCGCCTCCGGCGGCGCCTGGCCGATGGACCCGTCGATGGCGGTGCCAGCTTACTTCATGCCGCAGGGCGTCTCGGCCGATCTGATCGCGACCAAATACGGCTTCTCGCGCGACGACGTCGACGCCTACGCCGTGCAGAGCCAGCAGCGCGCTGGCAAGGCCTGGGACGAGGGCCGCTTCAACAAGTCGGTCGTGCCGGTGAAGGACATCAACGGCCTCACCATCCTTGCCAAGGACGAGCACATGCGTCCCTCGACGACGATGCAGTCGCTGGCGCAGCTGCAGCCGTCGTTCACGATGATGGCGCAGATGGGCGGCTTCGACGGCGTCGCGGTGCAGTCGCACCCCGAGATCGAGCGCGTCAATTACGTGCACCATGCCGGCAATTCCTCCGGCATCGTCGACGGTGCCGGCGCCGTGCTGCTGGGCAGCAAGGAGGCGGGTGCGAAATACGGCATGAAGCCGCGTGCAAAAATCCGTGCATTCGCCAATATCGGCTCGGAGCCGGCGATGATGTTGACCGGTCCGGTCGACGTCACCGAGAAACTGTTCGCGCGTTCCGGCATGAAGAAGTCGGACATCGATCTGTTCGAGCTCAACGAGGCCTTCGCCTCGGTTGTGCTGCGCTACATCCAGGCCTTCGACATCGACAACGCCAAGATCAACGTCAATGGCGGCGCCATCGCGCTCGGCCATCCGCTCGGCGCAACCGGCGCCATGATCCTCGGTACCGTGCTCGATGAGCTCGAGCGCACCAACAAGTCCACCGCCCTGGTCACGCTGTGCATCGGCGGCGGCATGGGCACCGCGACCATCATCGAGCGCGTCTAAGGGTAGGGAGCAACCAATATGTCGTACAAGAATTTCAAGGTTGAGACCGACACCGACGGCATCGCGCTCGTCACCTGGGACATCCCGGGCCGTTCGATGAACGTGCTCGACGAGACCTCGACCAGCGAGCTCGACGCGATCGTCAAGGCGACCACGGCGGATGCCGCGGTGACGGGCGTCGTCATCACCTCCGCCAAGGAAGCGTTCTGCGCCGGCGCGGATCTATCCATGCTCGAAGGCATGAACCAGGCCTACGCAAAAGTCTTTAAGGAGCAGGGCGAGACCGCCGCGAACCAGATGCTGTTCGACCAGAGCCGCCGCTTCTCGCAGGTGCTGCGCTCGATCGAAACGTCAGGCAAGCCGTGGGCGGCCGCAATCAACGGCCTCGCGCTCGGCGGCGGCTTCGAGATTACGCTGTGCTGCCACTACCGCGTGGCGGCCGAGAATCCCAAGACCCGTCTCGGCCTGCCCGAGGTCAAGGTCGGCCTGTTCCCCGGCGCCGGCGGCACGCAGCGCGTGCCGCGCCTGGTCCCACCGCAGGATGCGATGACGATCCTGCTCAAGGGCGATCCGGTCACTATCGAAAAAGCCAAGGCGCTGAACCTCATTCACGCCATCGTTCCGGCTGCCGATCTGATCAAGGCCGCGAAGGACTGGATCAAGGCCGGCGGCAAGGCCGTCGCGCCCTGGGACGAGAAGGGTTTCAAGCTGCCCGGCGGCCCGGTGTTCTCCAAGGCCGGCATGATGATGTTCCCGGCCGGCAACGCGATCTATCGCCGCGAGACCTACGACAATTACCCGGCCGCGCGCGCGATCATGAGCTGCGTCTATGAGGGCCTGCAGTTGCCGATCGACGCCGCGCTGCGCGTCGAGTCGCGCTACTTCACCTCGGTGCTGCGCTCGAAGGAAGCGGCCGCGATGATCCGCAGCCTGTTCCTGTCGATGCAGGAGCTCAACAAGGGCGCGCGCCGTCCGAAGGACGTGCCTCCGACCAAGGTGAAGAAGATCGCCGTGATCGGCGCCGGCTTCATGGGTGCCAGCGTCGGCTATGTCTCGGCCCGCGCCGGCCTCGACGTCGTCCTGATCGATCGCGACCAGGAGAGCGCCGACAAGGGCAAGGCCCATGCGCAGAAGGTGATCGAGGACCAGATCAAGAAGGGCCGCGCCAAGCCTGATGATGCCGAGAAGCTGCTCGCGCGGATCACGCCGACCGCAGACTATGCCGCGCTGAAGGACGTCGATCTCGTGATCGAAGCGGTGTTCGAGGACCGCAAGGTCAAGGCGGAGACGTTCGCCAAGGCGCAGGAGTATCTGAAGCCCGACGTGATCTTCGCGTCGAACACCTCGACCTTGCCGATCACCTCGCTGGCCGAGAGCTTCAAGGACCAGGGCAAGTTCGTCGGCATCCACTTCTTCTCGCCGGTCGAGAAGATGATGCTGGTCGAGATCATCAAGGGCAAGAACACCGGCGATGTCGCGCTCGCGACCGCGCTCGACTATGTCCGGCAGATCGGCAAGACGCCGATCGTCGTCAACGACTCCCGAGGCTTCTTCGCTAATCGCTGCGTCGGTCGCTACGTCGCCGAAGGCAACGAGATGTTCCTCGAAGGCGTGCCGCCGGCGATGATCGAGAACTGCGCCAAGATGGCCGGCATGCCGGTCGGCCCGCTCTCGCTCTCCGACGAAGTCGCGCTCGACTTGGGTCTGAAGATCATGAAGGCGACCGAAGCCGATCTCGGCCCCAACGCCATCAATCCCGATCAGAAGAAGCTGATGGTGGAGATGGTCGAGAACCAGGGCCGCCTCGGCCGCAAGAACAAGAAGGGCTTCTACGACTATCCCGAGGGCAAGGGCCAGAAGAGCCTGTGGCCGGGCCTCTCGGCGCTGCAGCCGAAGCAGCTCGATCCTGACACGCTCGATGTCGAGGAGCTGAAGCAGCGCTTCCTCGTGGTGCAGGCGGTGGAAGCCGCGCGCACCGTCGAGGATCACGTCATCACGGACCCGCGCGAAGCGGATGTCGGTTCGATCCTCGGCTTCGGCTTCGCGCCGTTCACGGGCGGCACGCTGTCCTATATCGACTTCATGGGCACGAAGAAGTTTGTCGAGCTCTGCCACAAGCTCGAGGCGAAGTACGGTTCGCGCTTCACGCCGCCGAAGCTGCTGGAAGAGATGGCCGCCAAGGGTGAAACCTTCTATGGCCGCTTCGCGCCGAAGAAGGCTGCCGCCTGATCAACTTAGGTTCATTCGAGAACAGCAAGGCCGGATCATCGATCCGGCCTTTATCTTTTGAGCGTCGTGATCACGGTTGTGTCAAACCAGCTTACGTTTGTGGAACCGGTCGTGGCATTCGGTTAGGAACCGGAGCAGAGTCCCGCTGTTGCGGTGTCGTGTAATTGTCATAGACAGGTCAAACCGGTGCCGTTCTTTTGCTCTGCCTTGGCACCACTCTTGCTCCGGGTCAGGGGCACGAATCCGGTTGGGACACTTGTCGATCCATCGGCAAGTTGAAGACGAAATAAGAAGGTGTCCTTGGTGAACTCTTTGGTGCTGCGGAAGACCGCGCTCGGTCGCGATCTCGCCGGGAAATACGTCATTGCGCCCGTCTCTGGCAGACTCTCACCGCAACAGAAGCCCGCACGGCTGCGCCGCAAGGGACCGTTGCTTTGGGCCGCGCTGGCGCTATTTGTGCTGGCGGCGGATTTTCTGGTCGCCTATCTCGCTTGGCTGGCCGTCGACTTCGTCATGGGATGAGACCTCGCCCGCGTGCAGCAGAAATGAGGTCGCGAAATAGGCGAGCTGACAGACGACAAGGCAGACCACAATGATGACCACGCCCGCCATCATGCCGAAGTCATAGGCGCGCAGGATTATCGCGGAGAAGACCGCCATTGGCGGCGAGATCACGACCAGCGCCCAGATTTTGAAAACGTAACCTGTCGCTACTCCCACCAACGCATTTGCAACGATCAGGACGATGGCAATCGTCAAGTTCAACTCCGATGAGAGCCAAAAAATTCTTCAATCAATTGGACCAAGCTTGCCTGCTTTGCGCCCGCTGACAAGACAGCATTGCTTACATTTGGCGAACAGTAGGCCATAAGTCTAATTAAGGTACGATGATCCGGCGAAATGGGTTCGCTTTCACGCGCCGGTGCCAAATGAAAAGGGGCAGGATCGTCGATCCGGCCCCTTGAAGATCGATTGCCTCACATGCCTCACGCGGCCTGTGCCAGCCCTTCCTTCTTCAAAGCTTCCTGCACCTTCGGCCGTGCCGCGACGCGGGCCTTGTAGGCGGTCAGATTCGGCATCGCCGAGAGGTCGAACTTCATCCGATCGCCCCAGGTCAGCATCGTGAAGAGATAGCCGTCGGCGACCGAGAACTGCTTGCCCATGAGGTAGTCCTTCCCGGCGAGCTGGCTGTCGATGTGCTTCAGCTTGCCCATGACACGGTCCTTGAAGAACGCCTTGGCGTCGTCGTTCAGCACCGGCGAGAACATCGGGCCGAAGCTCTTGTGCACCTCAGAGGTGAGGAAGTTCAGCCATTCGAGCAGCTTGTAGCGCTCATTGCTGTCGCGCGCGGGCGCCAGTGCCTTGGCTGGAGCTTTGTCGGCGATCATCTGGACAATGACCGGACCTTCGGTCACGATCTCACCGCTGTCGAGGCCCAATGCGGGGACCTGACCCTTCGGATTGACCTTCAGATAGTCTTCGCCGTTCTCGAGCTTCTTGGCCCGGATATCGACCTTGACCAGTTCATAGGGCAGGTCGGCTTCGAGGAGCGCGATATGGGGAGACAGCGAGCAGGCCCCGGGCGAGTAATACAGTTTCATGGAATTTCCTCCTCTTGACGCTTGGTTCGGGCGGAAGGAATGCATACATGCATCTGCATGGAATAGTCAAGATTGATGCAGGTGCATCGAGTGAGGTAAGAAGCGGACGACGAGTTTGAGCGGGATCATGAAACGCAAACCATCGACCGAGGCTACGAGTGCCTGGATCCGCCTGATGCGGGTCCAGAGCCGTGTGCTCGACTGCGTAGAGCAGGACCTGAAGAAGGCCGGCTTTCCGCCACTCGCATGGTACGACGCCCTGCTCGAATTGTCGCGGGCCCCGTCCGGAGAGCTGCGGCCGGTGGAACTCGAGCGGCAGATGTTGATCCCACAATACTCCACTTCGCGGCTGATCGATCGCCTGGTCGATGAGGGGCTCGCCTGCAGGCGCGAATGCAAGATCGACAAGCGCGGCCAGTTCGTCGAGATCACGGAGGCGGGCCGCGAGTTGCAGAAGCGGATGTGGGGCGCCTATTCGGCTGCGATCGAGAAATATGTCGGCTCGAAACTGTCCGATGCCGATGCCGTCAAGCTCAGTGGTCTGCTCGACCGGCTGGGCTGCTCGTGCGGCGAGATGAAGCTGCCGCCCGTCGTCAATGTCAACGAAAGCTCGCCGTCGCGATGATCGCGCGGCAACCCAGCACGTCTGCGCGCCCGGTGGGCTCGCGGACGATCCCGTCACCCCGCGCGCATTCGGTCGAAGCGCTTTTGATTAGAGTTTGATATGGCGCGAGACCAGATCGATATGACGCCGCTGCAGTCGCGCGACGAGCTCGTCGCGTGGTTCGAAGCCGGCTGCAAGGCCCCGTCCGAATTCCGCATGGGCACCGAGCACGAGAAGACGCCGTTCACGCTCGATGGCCATCGTCCGGTGCCTTATGAAGGCGCGCGCGGCATCGGTGCGCTGCTCGAAGGCATGAAGCTCCTGCTCGGCTGGGAGCCGATCATGGAGAAGGGCAACATTATCGGCCTCTATGACGTCACCGGCGGCGGCGCGATCTCGCTCGAGCCCGGCGGACAGTTCGAACTGTCAGGCGCGCCGGTGGAGACCGTGCACCAGACCCAGAGCGAGCTGATGGCGCATCTGGCCCAGGTGCGCGAGATCGCAACGCCGCTCGGCATTGGCTTCCTCGGTCTCGGCATGACGCCGTCCTGGTCGCGCGCCGACATTCCGGTGATGCCCAAGGGCCGCTACAAGATCATGACCAACTACATGCCGAAGGTCGGCCGATACGGCCTCGACATGATGTACCGGACCTGCACGGTGCAGACCAATCTCGACTTCTCCTCCGAAGCCGACATGGTCAAGAAGTTGCGCGTCTCGCTGGCTCTCCAGCCGGTCGCGACCGCGCTGTTCGCCAATTCGCCCTTCACCGAAGGCAAGCCGAACGGCTTCCTCTCCTTCCGCTCCGAGATCTGGCGCGACACCGACAACGCCCGTGCCGGCATGATGCCGTGGGCATTCGAGGACGGCATGGGCTTTGAGCGCTATGTCGATTACGCACTCGACGTGCCCATGTATTTCGTCAAGCGCGGCGACGATTACATCGACGTGTCCGGCTCCTCGTTCCGTGCCTTTTTCGACGGCCGCAACAACAATCTGCCCGGCGAGCGTCCGACACTTTCGGACTGGGCCAACCATCTGTCAACGATCTTCCCGGAAGTGCGGCTCAAGCGCTATCTCGAGATGCGCGGCTCCGATGGCGGTCCGTGGGGCCGGTTGCCGGCGCTGTCGGCATTCTGGGCGGGCCTGCTCTATGACGACGTGTCGCTCGACGCCGCCTGGGACCTGGCCAAGCATTGGACCGCCTCGGAGCGCCAGGCCCTGCGCGACGACGTGCCGCGCTTCGGCTTCAAGGCGCGGATCAAGGACCGCTATTTGTTCGAGATCGCCAAGGAGTGCCTCGTCCTGGCACATGCTGGCCTGCGCCGCCGCGGCCGCATCGATGCGATCGGCCGCGACGAAACGCGGCATCTGGAGCCGCTCGACCGCATCATTGATTCCGGCCGGACGCCGGCCGAGGAGATGCTCGACAAGTTCAACGGCGCCTGGAAAGGCTCGGTGGAACCAGCCTACGCGGAATACGCGTTCTAGAGCATGTCGTTCCGATTGCATCGGAACGGGTTCTAGACAAATAGGCCAACGATCCGGGCTTTAGCCGTTCATCGCCCATACAGGTTTGCGGCGATCAAATGACCGGCTGAAAAAACCTGAACGTCGTCAATAACTCGAAAGCTGTTCCGATGGGGAAGGGCCGCCTGCCTGGCGCCGTCACGGCAAAGGTCTTGGCATGCGTCGTGGCCTGTGCCGCGCTGCTTTCGCTCGTCCTCGCGAGCGTGCCGGCGCGCGCCCAGACAGCGTTCGACCGGCCCGGGGGCGATTATTTCAACACGCCGGTCACGTCGGGCGACCCCGAGGACTGCGCGCTGCTCTGCGAGCGCGATCGCCGCTGCCGTGCGTGGAGCTTCAGCTATCCTGACATCGACGGCGCCGCGGCCGTGTGCTGGCTCAAGAATACTGTGCCGCCGCGACAGCCGGCGAATTGCTGCATTTCCGGGGTCCGTGGCGCCGGCGTGATCGAGCCGCGCGTCGAGGGCGTCGAAACCTCGATCGACCGCCCCGGCGGCGATCTGCGCAATTTCGACCTCAAGGCGGGCGAAGGCGAGGACGCCTGCAAGGCCGCCTGCACTGCCGACAATAAATGTCGCGCCTTCACCTATGCCCGCCCAGGCTATACCGGGCGCGAAGCGCGCTGCTTCCTGAAAAAGGACATCAAGCCGCCGCGCCGGAAGGCGGGATTTACCTCGGGCGTGGTGCGGTGAGCAAGGTGCCGTAGGGTGGGCAAAGGCGCGAAGCGCCGTGCCCACGATCTTCAACCATTGCGACAGGTGGTGGGCACGCTTCCGCCTTCGCTCTGCGAGCTACGGCGGACAAGTCGCTTTGCCCACCCTACAAGATCTCACTCTGCGGCAATCACCGTGAGCTGCGGCCATAGCGTCTTCCATCGCGCCACTTTCGCCGCGTAATTTGCCGCGGAAAAATTCGGGCCGGGATTGGGCCGAACAATCAGGCTCGCGACGTCGCCAAACCCGTGCGGTGCATAGACCTCGAAGCCGTGGTCCGTGCGCCTCACGCCCACCTGCGTATTCTGCGTGAGGAAACGATCGATCCCGTCAGTCGAGCACGACAGCGGCGGATAGGGCAGGGCGTGCTTGGCCGGATACCACAGATGCACGCGAGCCTGATTGCGCGCCTCGATCTTGACGCCGAGATGATCGAGCCGCGCTTGCAGCTTGCGGATCACCGTGTCCTCCGCGTCCCAGGAGGTATCAGGGTCGAAGTAGAATATGTCGTAATCAGCGATGCCGTGATCGATGGCGCGGCCGGTGAGCCCATTCCAGACCGTTTGCACCAGGCATCCGGAGACCAGCCACGCATCCGGCAGCGCAAGGCCGTGCAGCTCATCGACGATTGCGACGTTGACCGGGTTCTTCAGCGCCAGGGCGAGGAAGCGGGCCTCATCCATGGCGACCGTCACGCATTTGCGCGCGCATCATGGTCCGCTCGCGCCGCCTTCGAGGACAGCGCGCACCAACGCCGCCGCAGCAGCGGCTCCACGATCGTGCGCTTGGCCTTGCCCGCGAAGCGGGGCGTCTCGAAGGATGGTCGCATGTGAGGTCGGGGCCTCATGGTTCGAGACGGCGCTTCGCGCCTCCTCACCATGAGGACGGTTGTCAATGCACGGCGGTGAAGAACCGGGCGAGGCGGAAGCCGGAGAGCCAGGTCCAGACCGGCTGGCCGCGCATGCCGAGATCCCAGGAGCCGAGCACGGCATCGGCACGGCCGACCAGATTGTCGACCGGCAAGAGGCCAACGCCGCCGGAGCGCAGCGGCACGCGGCTGTCGGCCGAGTTGTCCCTGTTGTCGCCAAGCACGAAGAGATGGCCTGGTGGCACCGTCACTTCCGGCGTGTTGTCGAGCGGGCCGTTGTCGCGCATCTTGAAGATGAGATGCGAGACGCCATTCGGCAGCGTCTCGACGTAACGATAGGCGGGCTCGCTGCCGCCATTGTCGTCCTCGGCGGCACCAACGCCGTCAGGCTTTAATTCGGCGGGGCGGTCGTTGATGAAGAGCTGGCCCTGTCGCATCTGGATACGGTCGCCAGGCAGGCCGACGACGCGCTTGACCCAGGCCTGCGAGCGGTCGCCGGGCCAGCGGAACACGACGACGTCGCCTTGCTTCGGCGTCTCGGCGAAGACGCGGCCGGTTTCCGGCAGGTTGATCTGGATCGGCAGCGACGAGGTGCCATAGCCATAGGGGAATTTCGAGGCGAGCAGCGCATCGCCAATCAGCAGCGTCGGCTCCATCGAGCCCGACGGCACGTAGAACGGTTCAGCCAGCGCGCCCTTGGCGATGAAGACGGCGGCGACGATGCCGGCGAGCTGCATCAGCTGGCCGGCAAAGCCGCTGCTCTTGCGTTTGGTGCTGACAGTCACTTTCTCAACGCTCATGCGCCCGTTCCACCCACCGTAATGCGTTCCATCAAAAGCGACGGCTGGCCGACGCCGACAGGCACGCCCTGACCGTTCTTGCCGCAGGTGCCGATGCCGGTATCGAGCGCTAGATCGTTGCCGATCATGCGGATGCGATGCAGGTCGGTCGGCCCGTTGCCGATCAGCATGGCGCCCTTCAGCGGCGCGCCCAGTTTGCCGTTCTCGATCTTGTAGGCCTCGGTGCACTGGAACACGTATTTGCCCGAGGTGATGTCGACCTGGCCGCCGCCGAAATTCGCGGCGAACACACCGTTCTTCACCGACGCGAGAATCTCGGCCGGGTCACGGTCGCCCGCGAGCATGTAGGTGTTGGTCATGCGCGGCATCGGCACATGGGCATAGCCCTGGCGCCGGCCGTTGCCGGTCGGCTTCATGTTCATCAGACGCGCGTTCTGACGGTCCTGCATGTAGCCGACCAGGATGCCGTCCTCGATCAGCACGGTGCGGTTGGTCGGCGTGCCCTCGTCGTCGATCGACAGCGAGCCGCGGCGAGAGGCGATGGTGCCGTCGTCAACCACGGTGACACCCTTGGCCGCGACCTGCTGACCCATCAGCCCAGCAAACGCCGAGGTCTTCTTGCGGTTGAAGTCGCCTTCGAGGCCGTGGCCGACGGCTTCATGCAGCATCACGCCGGGCCAGCCGGCGCCGAGCACGACGTCCATCTCGCCGGCGGGGGCGGGAATCGATTCCAGATTGACCAGCGCCTCGCGCAGCGCGCCGTCAGCGGCGTCGCGCCAGGACCTGGTCTCGATGAATTCGGCATAGCCGGCGCGGCCGCCATAGCCCTTGCTGCCGCTCTCCTGGCGATCACCCTGGCCGGCGACGACGGAGATGTTGACGCGCACCAGCGGGCGGATGTCGCGATAGCTCTCGCCATCGGGGCGCAGGATCTCGACCACCTGCCAGGTAGCGCCCAGGCTGACGCTGACCTGCCGCACCCGCGGATCCTTGTCGCGCAAATAAGCGTCGATCTCGGCGAGCAGTTTTACTTTCGTCTCGAAGCCCGGCGCATCCAGCGGATTCTCATCGCCATAGAGCCGCACATTGGTGTGCGGCGGCGGGGCTGCAAAGCTGCCGGAATAGCCGCCGCGCACGGCCGCGACCGCGTCGGCGGCGCGAATCAGCGCCGGCAGCGACACGTCGGAGGAATGCGCATAGCCGACCGCATCGTCCTTGACCGCGCGCAGGCCGAATCCCTGGGAGGTGTCATAGGTCGCCTGCTTGAGCCGCCCATTATCGAACATCAGCGCTTCGGTCTGGCTGTACTCCAGGAAGAGTTCGCCGTCGTCGGCACCGGCAAGCCCGCGCGCGACCTCGTTGCGAACCTGGTCGCGGTCGAGATTGGCGCGGTCGAGCAGGGAGGTCGTGGCAGGGTTGGTCATCTGGCATCCGTTCTCGGAGGAATGTGAGGCAAGATAATGGTTTCGGATCGGTTCCGCGAGGGGGCCGTCACATTACGGAAACGACAGGTGCGACAGAGATATTCGTCGAACACGTTGCCGCGAGCATGAATCGATCACCGTCACCCTGAGGTGGCCGCTCCTTCAGCGGCCCTCGAACTGCGACGGCCCGGCTGACAGCTCGGCCGTTCATCCTTCGAGGCTCGCACGGCAGCGCAATGCGCCCGCACTCGCACCTCAGGATGACGGGATCGAGAACGCGCGACCGGATGCCGTCCTACGGCAGCTTGTCATAGCCCTCGCCGAGCCCGTTCAGGCTGAGCGGGAAGCCGATGCCTTCCTCGGGCGTCTCGAAGATGATGAAGGTCGCGGTCTTGGCGCTGCGCAGCTGGCCGAGCAGCTTATCGTCCATGACGACCTCCGCGACACAGCCATTGGGCAGGCAGCGGACGAAGCCGGCCCGGCCGACGTCCTGATTGTCGAGCTTCAGCCCGAGGCCGGATGGCAGGAGCACGCCGAGCGGGGCGACCACGCGCATCAGGCGGCTCTTCTGGTCGGCGGTCTTGAGCACGATCACGGTGAGGCCGGCGTTGGAGCGGTCTTCCGCCACCACGCTCTGGATCAGGGCGCATTGCTCGGCCTGGGCGCCCGGCGGGGTGTCGCAACGGATCTGCCAGTCGCCATGAACGGAGCGCACCGCGCCCTGCGCATGGGCGAGGCTGGGGAGGGCAAGGAAAAGGACGACAGCCAGGAGGCCGATCAGCGCCTTGGGGCCGTTAGCCGGCCATAGAGCCGATCTTGCCATGCATCTCGAAAGCCCCATCGGGGTCGGTCCCTCTGCTCGCTTGGGTCGCTCGCGCTGGTGGACTGATACGGGAATGACGGCGTCTTGAAGGCAATTCACAAGCAAATTCCGCGCCGCCCTGGCCGTCATTATCGCCACGAATCAGGTTCCTGCGCGGCCCTGTGGCAGTGCCTACAACGGGTAGTCCGGCTGTCAAGCTGCGGCATCCCGGGAAACGGTATTTTTGTCTGATGTTACTGGGAAATATCTTGCCGGTGATGGCTGACAGACAGGGCTCAAGACTGCATTGCGATAGATCAAGAATTATGGTTTGAGAGGCTTGATTTCGGCGTTCTAGCGATCTGGCCCCAATTCCTCCTAGAGGTATTCTTGCGCGGCGGTTTGTCAGACGGGCGGATCGAATAAGCGTTCCCCAAAATAGGGGAATGCACTTGGGGTGATTTCGTTAGGGGAGCGCGAACGGCATGAAGATGTCGATGGGCCAGGTGGGCCGGCACTTGCTGGGATTGGCCGTGGCGGGTCTGACGCTGGCGACGGGCGGTGCGGCATTTGCCGAGCTTGGGCAGCCTGAGCCGTGGGAATGGCACCTGCAGGGTTCTGGCTCCCCGGTGATGGACAACATCGTCTGGTTCCACAACTTCCTGTCCGTGCTGATCATCCTGATCACGCTGTTCGTGCTGGCGTTGCTGGTGATCGTGGTGATGAAATTCAACGCGAAGGCCAATCCGGTGCCGTCGCGGACCACCCACAACACGCTGATCGAGGTGGTGTGGACCCTGGTGCCGGTGCTGATCCTGGTCGGCATCGCGGTGCCGTCGTTCCGCCTCTTGTTCCTCGAGCTCGACGTGCCGAAGGCGGATCTCACGGTGAAGGCGACGGGCAAGCAGTGGTACTGGTCCTACGCCTACCCTGACAACGGCAAGTTCGAGTTCGACTCGCTGTTGGCCCAGGACAAGCAGCCCCGCCTGCTCGGCGTCGACAATGAGATGGTGGTACCGGTCAACAAGGTGATTCGCGTTCAGGTCACCGGCGCCGACGTTATCCACGCCTTCGCCCTGCCGGCGTTCGGCGTCAAGATCGACGCCATTCCGGGCCGGCTGAACGAGACCTGGTTCAAGGCCACCAAGACCGGCATGTTCTATGGCCAGTGCTCCGAGCTTTGCGGCAAGGACCATGCCTTCATGCCGATCGCGATCCGCGTGGTGAGCGATCAGGAGTTCGCCTCCTGGGTTGAATCGGCGAAGAAGAAATATGCGAGCGGTGGCACCAGCACTTTCGCCTCCGCGGCCGGCCCGACGCAGTAAGCGTCGGGTGACGGTCTACCGGAACTGAAAGCGGCATAAGAGGGCGGGACCTCCAAAGGTCCGAATGGGACGCAAGGCAGGATTTGAAAATGGCAACGAGCGCAGCGGCACACGGCGATCACGCCCACGGACATGACGAGCACGCCCATCCGACCGGATGGCGTCGCTATGTCTATTCGACCAACCACAAGGACATCGGCACGATGTACCTGATCTTCGCGGTCATCGCCGGCATCATCGGTGCCGCGATGTCAATCGCGATCCGTGCCGAGTTGATGTTCCCGGGCGTCCAGATATTCCACGAAACGCACACCTATAACGTATTCGTGACCTCGCACGGCCTGATCATGATCTTCTTCATGGTCATGCCCGCGATGATCGGCGGCTTCGGCAACTGGTTTGTGCCGCTCATGATCGGCGCGCCTGACATGGCGTTTCCGCGCATGAACAACATTTCGTTCTGGCTGCTGCCGGCCTCCTTCGCGCTGCTGCTGCTGTCGAGCTTCGTCGAGGGCGAGCCCGGTGCCAACGGCGTCGGCGCCGGCTGGACCATGTACGTGCCGCTGTCGGCCTCGGGCCACCCGGGCCCGGCCGTCGACTTCGCGATCCTCTCGCTGCATCTGGCGGGCGCCTCGTCGATCCTCGGCGCCATCAATTTCATCACCACGATCTTCAACATGCGCGCGCCGGGCATGACCCTGCACAAGATGCCGCTGTTCGTGTGGTCGATTCTGGTGACGGTGTTCCTGCTGCTGCTGTCGCTGCCGGTGCTTGCCGGCGCGATCACCATGCTGCTCACCGACCGTAACTTCGGGACCACCTTCTTCAATCCCGAGGGCGGCGGCGATCCGGTGCTGTTCCAGCATCTGTTCTGGTTCTTCGGTCACCCCGAGGTGTACATCCTGATTCTGCCCGGCTTCGGCATGATCAGCCAGATCGTCTCGACCTTCTCGCGCAAGCCCGTGTTCGGCTATCTCGGCATGGCCTACGCCATGGTCGCGATCGGCGGCATCGGCTTCGTGGTGTGGGCGCACCACATGTACACGGTCGGCATGTCCTCGGCGACGCAGGCCTACTTCGTCGCCGCGACCATGGTGATCGCGGTTCCGACCGGCGTGAAGATCTTCTCCTGGATCGCCACGATGTGGGGCGGCTCGATCGAATTCCGCGCACCGATGATCTGGGCCGTGGGCTTCATCTTCCTGTTCACGGTCGGTGGCGTTACCGGCGTCGTGCTGGCGAACGCGGGCGTCGACCGCGTGCTGCAGGAGACCTATTACGTCGTCGCACACTTCCACTACGTGCTGTCGCTTGGCGCGGTGTTCGCGATCTTCGCCGGCTGGTACTACTGGTTCCCGAAGATGACGGGCTACATGTACAACGAGACGCTGGCGAAAGCGCACTTCTGGTTCACCTTCGTCGGCGTCAACCTGGTGTTCTTCCCGCAGCACTTCCTCGGCCTGTCGGGCATGCCGCGCCGCTACGTCGACTATCCGGATGCGTTCGCCGGCTGGAACCTGATCTCGTCGATCGGGTCCTATATCTCCGGCTTCGGCGTGCTGATCTTCCTCTACTGCGTGCTCGACGCCTTCATGAAGAAGGTTCCCGCAGGCGACAATCCCTGGGGTGCAGGCGCCACCACGCTGGAGTGGACGCTGTCCTCGCCGCCGCCTTTCCACCAGTTCGAAGTGCTGCCCCGCGTGCAGTAAGCGACAAAACTCCCGCGGCGCCTGCGACGGGCGCCGCGGCTCTAGAACGAAACGAGCAGGTTTAAGTGTCCGTCCTCGATCAGAACGCCATCGACATCAATCCCCGCATCTCCGAAGCGGAGGTTGGTGACTACCTCGCGCTGCTCAAGCCGCGGGTGATGTCGCTCGTGATCTTCACCGCGCTGGTCGGGATGGCGATGGCGCCAGGACACTTCCACTGGGTGCTGGCGATCACCTCGCTGCTTTGCATCGCCGTCGGTGCCGGCGCTTCCGGCGCGCTCAACATGGCGCTCGAGGGCGACATCGACGCCAAGATGTCGCGTACGGCGAACCGCCCGATCCCGCGCGGCCGCATCACCCGGCCCGAGGCGATGGCGTTCGGCATGACGCTCGCCTTCTTCGCGGTGATGACGCTCGGCATCCTGGTCAACTGGATCGCGGGCGCTCTGCTCGCCTTCACCATCTTCTTCTACGTCGTGATCTACACGATCGGCCTGAAGCGCTGGACCGCGCAGAACATCGTGATCGGCGGTGCCGCCGGCGCGCTGCCGCCGGTGGTGGCGTGGGCTGCCGTGACCGGCAGGGTCGACGTCGAGCCGCTGCTGCTGTTCGCCATCATCTTCTTCTGGACGCCGCCGCACTTCTGGGCGCTGGCGCTGTTCCGCTCCGACGATTATGCGCGTGCCGGCATTCCGATGCTGCCCAACGTCGCCGGTCCCGATGCGACCCGTCTCCAGATCCTGCTCTACACCATCGTGCTGATCGCGGTCGCCGCGGCGCCCTGGGCGCTCGGCTATTTCGATGCAATCTATGGCGTCACCTCGCTGGTGCTCGGTGCCGGCATGCTGGTGCTCGCCATCAACGTCTACATGCGCCGCGAGCGCAGCCAGTCGCTGCGTGCGACCCGCAAGCTGTTTGCCTTCTCGATCCTGTATCTGTTCGCGCTGTTCGCGACCCTGCTGGCCGAGGTCGTGGTCCGGGCGCTAGCTCCGATGGTAGGGGGCGCATGATCACGGCGATGGCTGACAAACCCGAGCCAGATGGAATCGTCCTCACCGAGGCGCAGAAGAAGAGCCGTCGCCAGCGCTCCATTGCCATTGCTTTGGCGCTCGGCGTGCTCGTCGTCCTGTTCTTCGCCGTCACCATGGTCAAGGGACCGGCGGTCCTCGTTCGCCCGATGTGACAGAGATGGATCAGAAGCCGACCATAGCGCAGGATCAGAGCCGAACGGCCAAGAAGGGGCTCGGCCGCGATGTGCTGGTCGCCTCGATCTGCGGCGGCGTGGTCGCGCTGATGGTCGGCGCGTCCTACGCCGCGGTGCCGTTCTACAACTGGTTCTGCCGTGCCACCGGCTTCAATGGCACGACGCAGGTCGCGACGTCGGCGCCGGCGACCGGCCCGATCGCACGCAAGATCGCGGTCCGCTTCGATTCCAACGTCGCGCCGGGCCTGCCCTGGAAGTTCGAGCCCGAGCAGACCGAGGTCGAGGTCAATATCGGCCAGGTCACCACGATCTATTACACCGTGACCAACCAGTCCGCGCGTACCACCTCGGGGCAGGCTGCCTACAACGTCGCGCCGCTGACGGTCGGATCCTATTTCGAGAAGATCAACTGCTTCTGCTTCAGCGAGCAGACCATGGCGCCCGGCGAGAAGCGCGAGATGCCCGTGGTGTTCTATGTCGACCCGTCGATCGCCGACGACCACGACAATGACGGGCTCGGTACCATCACGCTGTCCTACACCTTCTATCCGGTGAAGGATCCGGTGGTGAAGCCGCTCGCATCCGGCGACGACGACAAGCGCAAGGGAAATCTCCAGCCACCGGGTTGACGCTTCGGAGGTTGGACTAAGGGGATAAGTGCCCGATAGGCACGGGATTGAGGAGACAGACCGCAATGGCTACCGCGCAAGGCAAGCATCACGACTACCATCTGGTCGATCCCTCTCCGTGGCCGGCGGTCGGCTCCGTCTCGGCCTTCATCATGGCGGTCGGCGCGATCTCCTGGATGCACCACATGTTCTCGGCCGCACCGATCGTGTTCGGCATCGGCACCGTCGGCGTGCTCTACACGATGGCGAGTTGGTGGGGCGACGTGATCAAGGAAGCCCAGTACAAGGGCGACCACACCCGCGTCGTGCAGTTGCATCACCGCTACGGCATGATCCTGTTCATCGCCTCCGAGGTGATGTTCTTCGTTGCCTGGTTCTGGGCCTATTTCAACTCCGCGCTGTTTCCGGCCGACGCTGTCCATGCCACCCGCGATGCGGTGTTCGGCTGCGGCCTCGGCACCCAGGCCGGTGCGTGCAGCGTGCCCGGCACCTGGCCGCCCCATGGCATCGAGACCTTCGATCCCTGGCACCTGCCGCTGCTGAACACGCTGATCCTGCTCACCTCGGGCACCACGGTGACGTGGGCGCACCATGCCCTCCTGGAGAACGATCGCCAGGGTCTGAAGTATGGTCTGATCCTCACCGTCCTCCTGGGCGCGACCTTCACCTGCGTGCAGGCCTACGAGTACAGCCACGCCGCCTTCTCCTTCGCAGGCAACATCTATGGCGCGACCTTCTTCATGGCGACCGGCTTCCACGGCTTCCACGTGCTGGTCGGTACCGTGTTCCTGCTCGTCTGCCTGTTCCGCGCCTATGCCGGCCACTTCACGCCGACCCAGCATCTCGGCTTCGAGTTCGCGGCCTGGTACTGGCACTTCGTCGACGTGGTCTGGCTGTTCCTGTTCCTGTGCATCTATGTCTGGGGACACGGCGCCGAGACCATGGCCCACGGCGCGCACTGAGCCGCGACCGATCCATCGGAAAGGGCGGCCGCAGGGCCGCCCTTTCTCTTTCCGGTGACCCGAGTCCCGGCCGAAACTGTGATAGGCTTGCGCGTCATGAACGAAACCGCCGGTACTCCTGAAGCCCAGCCCACCGTGCTGCAAAGCGCGCTGCGTGGGCTCGCCTGCAAATGTCCGCGCTGCGGTCAGGGCAAGCTCTATGCGGGCTTCCTGACGCTCGCGCCGTCCTGTGACCGCTGCGGTCTCGACTATGCCTTCATGGATTCCGGCGACGGCCCGGCGATCTTCATCATCATGCTCGCTGGCGCGATCGTGGTGGGCTGCGCGCTGGTCGTCGAGGTCAAGTACCAGCCGCCGTTCTGGCTGCATGCGGTGCTGTGGCTGCCGCTGATCCTTGCGACCACGCTTCTGCCATTGCGCTCGATGAAATCGCTGCTGATCGCGCTGCAATTCCACCACAAGGCGGCACCGGGCCGGCTGGTCGACCGCGCGAAATGAACGAGGCGGCGCGCAAGCCCCGCGTGGCCGGCTTCATGCTGTTCACGCTTCTGCTGACGGCGGCCTTCATTGCGCTCGGGCTCTGGCAATTGCAGCGTCGCACCGCCAAGCACGAACTGATCGCGGCCCTCACCGAACGTCTTGCGGCAGCGCCGGTCGCGCTGCCGCCGCCTGCGCGATGGGCCGCGCTGACGCCCGCGCGCGACGAATTCCGCCGCGTCAGCTTTACCGCGACCTATGCGGCTTCGCCGGATGCGATGGTCTATTCGTCCGGCTCCGCGGTGCGCAAGGATGCCTCCGGTCCCGGCACCTGGGCCTTCCTGCCGGCGCGGCTGCCAGGCGGCGAGATCGTGGTGATCGATGCGGGCTTCGTCGAGAACACGATGCAGGAGCGCAGTGTCGAGGATCGCGCGGTGAAGAAGCTCGTCACCGGCGCGCCCGTCGCGCTTACGGGCTATCTGCGCTTTCCGGAAGCGCCGGGATGGCTCACGCCTGCGGAAAACCGGGACAAGCGGCTGTGGTTCGTGCGCGATCATCTGGCGATCGCACGCACGCTTGGATGGGGCGCGGTCGCGCCGTTCTATGTCGATCTCGAGCAGCCGGCGCCCGAGAACGGCATTCCGCGTCCGGGACCGCTCGACGTGCACCTGAAGGACGACCATCTGCAATATGCCATCACGTGGTTCACGCTTGCCGGTGCGGTGCTGATCGCTTTCGCCGTCTGGCTGAGGGGACGGCGGCAGAGTGGCGCGAGCCCGTAGGTTCCCGGAGGGAACCCGGAATCGCCCGGGCTTTATTATTCAGCGCATATTCACGAGGGTGATCCTAAGCCGCACCGAATGTTTTTTGCGGCAGACAGGATTCCTGGCGTGCGCGATTTCGATCAAATGGGAGTGGTCGTCGATTGGGTGGATGCCTGCCGGACGGGCGACCTCGCGACGCTGCTCGACCTCTACTCCGATGATGCCGAGCTGGAATGCACGTGCAACGGAACGCGTTTCTATCGCGGCCGGAGCGAGCTTAAGTCCTATTGGGGACCGAAGCTCAGCGCATTCTCGTCGGCGGGATTCCGCCTCGAGGAGATTGATCCCGCGCCGAATGGCGTCGATCTCGAATATTCCGTCGCGGGGGCGTTGCGAATCCGCGCGTCGTTTCGCTTCAGTGCGGAAGGCAAGATCCACAGCACGCTGTGCGCGCCGGCGCAGCAGGCTCGCACGATTGCTGAGCGTGCCAAAGCCTGATCCGGACCCGAACGGCCGCGTTAGCGCAAAGTGCGAAGCGGTTTTCCCTCGCGACAAACGCGGAACGCGTTTGGGCGGAGATCACGCTCAAACAACAACCTGAAACAGGATGACGATTCATCCTGATCTCATCGCGCTTTAGGTTGAGATCGGGACTTCGCCAAGCGGCAGACGGCAGCGCACGTAGGTTCGTTCGTCCGCGCGCAGCAGCGACAGCGATCCGCTGAGCGCACGCACGCGTTCGTGCATGCCGGTCAAGCCGCGGCCGAACACATTGTCGGCAGGAAAGCCGCCGCCGTCATCGCAGACTTCGATTGCGAGCGCATCGCCAGATATCGCCGCCTCCACATGGACATTGCGTGCTCCGGCGTGGCGCAGCACGTTGGTCAACGCCTCCTGGATCACGCGGTAGACGGTCTGGGCCCGCGGCCCCTCGACCCCGTTGAGACCGGGATCGATCGTCGCAGCGAGGCCAATATGCGGCGCCTGTCTGCGAAAATTCCGGAGCAGCGTCTGCAGGCTGGCCTCGAGCCCCAATTCCTCGATGTAGAGCGGTCGCAGCCGGTCGAGGATGCGGCGGTTGGTCTGCTGCAGCGCCTCGACCGACCGCATCACCTCCTGAACTGAGTTGCCGAGGTGTCCCGTCTGCGGTGAGGCTTCGGTCAACGCGATCGTGCCGGCGCGGATGCTGAACAGCAGCGGGCCAAGCTCGTCATGCAGCTCGCGGGCGAGATCGCGCCGCTCGTCGTCCTGGAGCGACACCAGCCGATGCAGGAGATCGCGATTGTCCTGACTCAATTGCGCGAGCGTCGTTGCCAGCGCATTGGCCTCCTCGCAGCTCTTCCGGATTTCCGAGGGCCCTGCGACCGGGATCGGCGTCGCATAATCGCCGCGCCGCATACGGGTGAGGCCTGCGCCAAGGCTTTGCAGGGGTCGCAGGGCCGACCCGGCGAAAAGATAGGCGATCGTTCCGGTCAGGACCATCAGCACCGCAATGAGGCTGGCCAGAGCCAGCAAGCCGATCCATTTTTCGAACAGGTCGGCCGACAGGTCGGGCGTGAACACGATGTCGCCGACGTGCCTGCCGTCGATGATGACAGGAGAGGCCGCGTCCATGTCCGGGATGGCAATCAGGTCGATGAACCATCGCGGCACGCCATGCACATCCCGAAGGCTGTCCTTCGCAGGGGGCACAGAACCCGCTTCGACAGGGCGGAATTGAATGTCAGAGGAGGGGGCCAGGGACTGGACGAACGCGTCGAGCACCTTCCGTGGATGATCCGAGGCGGCAAGAGCGCTGTTGAGCGCGACAGCCATCGTCTGTGTCGACCGCCGGCCCGGCTCGCTCTCGTCGGCCAGCTGACCGGTCGCAAATGCCTGGAGCAGGACACCGCCCAGGGCCAGCGCGGCCAGAAAGCTCAAGCCGAGCGGAAGAAACAGTTGGGTCCTGAACGGGAGCCGTTGCCACATTAGGTCAATTCTAACGCGCAACGGCGGAATTTTCTCTTTCCATTTGTTCCCGGCGGTCTATGAGTCGAACAACAGAGAGCGCGCAATGCAAGATACCGCCAAGCCGGCGACCAAGGTTCTGATTGTGGACGACCATCCCGTGGTGCTGTCAGGGTGCCGCACCCTGTTTGCGTCCGACCATTCGATCCGCATCGACGAGGCCAGCGACGCCAAATCCGGACACCGGGCCTATATCAGCAAGCGTCCCGACGTGACGGTGATTGATATCAGCCTGCCCGACGTCTCCGGTTTCGAACTGATGCGGCGAATCCGCAAGGACGACCCGGACGCCAAGATCATCATGTTCAGCATGAACGATGATCCGGCCTTCGTGGTGCGTGCGGTGGAGCTCGGGGCGCAGGGCTATGTCTCCAAGGGTGACGATCCCCGGATCCTGCTCAAGGCCGTGCGCAAGGTGATCGCAGGCGACAACTTCATCTCGCCACAGCTTGCGGAAGCTGTGACGTTCTCGGGCGCCGCGATCAAGGCTAATCCGGCTTCGCAGATGACGCCGCGGGAGCTCGAGATTCTCCGCCTGCTCGGGCGCGGCAACAAGATCGTCGAGGTCGCCGGGGCGCTTGGCATCTCCTACAAGACGGTCGCCAACACCACGTCGCTGCTTAAGCAGAAATTGGGGGCCAAGAACCACTCTGATCTGATCCGGATCGCGGTGGAAATCGGGATGACCTGACACCGCCAGAGACCGAACCGGCTGCTCCAGGATCGCAGCCGGTTCAGTCGAAGGATCGGCGCCGCCGCGCGTCCGGGCAATGTGTGGACCACGGCTGATCCGATCCGCCGACACAATGGGCCGGCGCTTCGTTCGTTCCTTGTTCGACGCAGTGTGTGGGAAAAAGCAGCAGCGAGGCCGCTGGGCCAGCCGCTTGGCGGACGGCAGGACCGGGACATATCGGGAAAAACAGGAACATTTGGCGCGGCGCGCCGTTTTTGGTCTTGACGATCTCGTGACAGGTGACGATAGCTCGAACCGGCGATTTTCGGGGGAGGGGCCCCGTTACGGTAAACCGGGTCTGCACACATCAACGACAGACCTTCCAAGAGAGGGCTGCGGCATCGCCGCAGCCCTTTTTCGTTGGGCATGGTGCGGCCCCGCAAAACACTCTATGGTGCCGGAAGCCTCTGGCTCAAGAACTAGGAACATCATGAAATCAAAGGCTTAAGGCACGAATTCGAACCGGGCCAGCCTTTGGAGGGCAGTTTGACTCGTTATATCTCGACCCGGGGCGAGGCCCCTGAGCTTGGCTTCTGTGACGTGATGCTGACCGGGCTTGCCCGCGATGGCGGCCTGTACGTGCCGGTGACCTGGCCGCTTCTGCCAGCCGAGACCATCGCAGGCTTCTTCGGCCGCCCCTATTGGGAAGTCGCTGTTGACGTCATCCGTCCCTTCGTCGGCGGCGAGATTTCGGACGTCGAGCTTGGTCGCATGGCGAACGAGGCCTATGCCACCTTCCGCCATCCGGCGGTGGTACCACTGCGCCAGATGTCGCCGCATCAATTCGTGCTCGAGCTGTTCCACGGGCCGACGCTCGCCTTCAAGGACGTGGCGATGCAGCTGATCTCGCGGCTGATGGACCATGTACTCGCCAAGCGCGGCCAGCGCACCACCATCGTGGTCGCGACCTCAGGCGACACCGGCGGTGCCGCGGTCGAAGCCTTCGCTGGGCTCGAGAATGTCGACCTCATCGTGCTGTTCCCGCACAAGCGCATCTCCGAGGTGCAGCAGCGCATGATGACGACGGCGGGCGCCGCCAACGTCCACGCGCTCGCCATCGAGGGCAATTTCGACGACTGCCAGGCGCTCGTGAAGGGGATGTTCAACAATCACCGCTTCCGCGATGCGACCTCGCTGTCCGGCGTCAACTCCATCAACTGGGCGCGCATCGTTGCCCAGGTGGTCTATTATTTCACCTCCGCAGTTGCCGCCGGCGCGCCGGCGCGCGCGGTGGACTTCATCGTACCGACCGGCAATTTTGGCGACATTTTTGCAGGCTACGTCGCCAAGCGCATGGGTCTTCCCGTCCGGACGCTACGCATTGCTGCCAACGTCAACGACATTCTCGCCCGTACGCTCAAGACCGGCATCTACGAGGTGCGCGAGGTGCACGCCACCGCCTCGCCCTCGATGGACATCCAGATCTCCTCGAATTTCGAGCGGCTGCTGTTCGAGGCCAGCAAGCGCGATGCGCCCGCCGTGCGCCGGCTGATGGAGCAGCTCAAGCAGTCGGGCCGCTTCGTGCTGCCCGATGCGATGCTGGCCGCCATCCGCGAAGAATTCGACGCCGGCCGGGCCGATGAGACCGAAACCGCGGCTGCGATCCGCGCTGCCTGGCGCGAGGCGGGCGAGCTCGTCGATCCGCACACCGCTGTGGCGCTGGCTGTCGCCGACCGCGACACCACCGACACGACTGTGCCCAATATCGTGCTCTCGACCGCGCACCCGGCCAAATTCCCTGATGCCGTCGAGGCCGCCTGCGGCCAGCGGCCGCAACTGCCGGCCTGGCTCGACGGTCTCATGACCAAATCTGAACATATGAAGGTGATGAAGAACGATCAGAGCGAGGTGGAGCGATTCGTGCTGTCGGTCAGCCGTGCTGCAAAACAGGGAGTTGCCGGATGAGCGTCGAGATCTCCAAGCTTGCCTCCGGCCTGACCGTCGTCACCGATAACATGCCTCATCTCGAGACCGCCGCGCTCGGCGTCTGGGCCGGCGTCGGCGGCCGCGACGAGAAGCCGAACGAGCATGGCATCTCGCATCTCTTGGAACATATGGCCTTCAAGGGCACGACCGGACGCTCCTCGCGCGAGATCGTGGAGGAGATCGAGGCGGTCGGCGGCGACCTCAATGCCGGCACCTCGACCGAGACCACGTCCTATTATGCCCGGGTGATGAAGGCCGACGTGCCGCTGGCGCTCGACGTGCTCGCCGACATCCTGGCCAATCCCGCCTTCGAGCCCGACGAGCTCGAGCGGGAGAAGAACGTTATCGTGCAGGAGATTGGAGCTGCGCAGGACACGCCCGATGACGTCGTGTTCGAACATCTCAACGAGCTCTGCTATCCCGATCAGCCGATGGGACGTTCGCTGCTCGGCACGGCCAAGACGCTGAAGAGCTTCAACCGCGACTCGCTGCGCAACTATCTCTCGACGCATTACCGCGGCCCCGACATGGTGGTGGCGGCGGCCGGTGCCGTCGATCACAGCCAGGTCGTCGCCGAAGCCGAGAGGCGCTTTGCGAGTTTCGAGGCGACACCGGGCCCGAAGCCGCAGGCTGCCCAGTTCGGCAAGGGCGGCGCCAAGGTCGTGCATCGCGAGCTCGAACAGGCGCATTTGACGCTGGCGCTGGAAGGCGTGCCGCAGACCGATCTGTCGCTGTTCTCGCTCCAGGTCTTCACCAACATCCTCGGCGGCGGAATGTCGTCGCGGCTGTTCCAGGAGGTGCGCGAGAAGCGCGGCCTCTGCTACTCGATCTACTCCTTCCACGCGCCCTATACCGACACCGGCTTCTTCGGCCTCTATACCGGCACTGATCCGGCCGATGCGCCTGAAATGATGGAGGTCGTGGTCGATATCATGAACGATTCGGTCGAGACCCTGACCGAGGCCGAGATCGCCCGCGCCAAGGCGCAGATGAAGGCGGGCCTCTTGATGGCGCTGGAGAGCTGCTCCTCGCGCGCCGAGCAGCTCGCCCGGCACGTGCTGGCCTATGGACGGCCGCAGACGGTGCAGGAGCTGGTGGCCCGGATCGACGCCGTCAGCATCGAATCGACCCGCGATGCGGCGCGTGCGCTGCTTTCGCGCAGCCGCCCTGCAGTTGTCGCATTAGGCAGCGGCAGGGGTCTGGACACGGCGGTGTCTTTTGCGGAAGGATTGACCCGGGCGCGCGCCAAGGCGCGGCTGCACTAGGAGCCGCGCTGGCGGACCGCCTGTCCGGGAAGCATCACCATGGCCCTCTTTCGCCTGCCATCCAGTGGACCCGCTGCCCTCGCCCCCCGCGGTAACGGATTGTTGCTGCGCGCCCCGCAGATGTCGGATTTCCTGCAATGGGCGCATTTGCGCGAGGCCAGCCGCGATTACCTGACGCCGTGGGAGCCGATCTGGCCGTCGGACGATCTGACCCGCTCGGGCTTCCGCCGTCGCCTGCGCCGCTATTCCGAGGACATCGCCGCGGACCGCTCGTATCCGTTTCTGATCTTCCGCGAGCTCGACGGTGCCATGGTCGGCGGCATCACGCTCGCCAATGTCCGGCGCGGCATCGTTCAGGCCGGCACCATCGGCTATTGGGTCGGCCAGCCCCATGCCCATCGCGGCTACATGACGGCGGCACTGCGGGTGCTGCTGCCGACGCTGTTCGGCGAGCTCAATTTGCATCGGGTCGAGGCCGCCTGCATCCCCTCCAATGCGCCCTCGATCCGGGTGCTGGAGAAATGCGGCTTCTCCCGCGAGGGGCTGGCGCGCCGCTATCTCTGCATCAACGGGATCTGGCAGGACCATCTGCTGTTCGGTCTGCTGCATGAGGATTTCCGCGGCTGAGCCGGGCCGTTTCTGCGGCCAAAGTCCACTTTTTTATCGCCTTGGGATCGCCGATATTGGCGATATAACCCGCACAAACCGGCCATCCGCCGGGATTGTCATGGAGTGCTGCCGTTCATGAATGAGCTTCGATCATTGCGGAATGCGCTGCGGCGGGGCGCGGTGATTGCGCTTGCGCTGTCGATGGTATCGGCGACTGTCTCGCCGGTCGCCGCGCAGTCGCTGACGGACCGATTCAAGAGCCTGTTCGGTGGCAAGTCCGACGAGCCCGCCCAGCCCAAACCGGCGCCCGCGCCGGGCCAGCCGCAGGCCGACGACGACGTCGACTGTCCCCAGGTGACGGTGCGCGCCGGTGCGTCCACTTATGGCGTCGGCGCGACAGGCAAGCCGGCCGTCGGCAACGATGTGCGCTTCCAGGCCTCCATCACCAAGATGGCGCGCGAATGCATCCGCAACGGCAGCGAGATCACCGCACGCATCGGCATCCAGGGCCGCGTCATTGCCGGCCCCGCCGGTGCCCCTCCCTCGGTCGAGGTTCCGCTGCGCATCGCGGTGGTGCAGGGCGGCGTCGGCGAGAAGGTGATCGCCTCGAAGGCCTACCGGACCACGGTTGCGATGTCCGAGGACGGCAGCGTCCCCTTCACCTTCGTCGCGGAGGATCTCTCCTATCCGGTGCCGTCGGCCGCGGTCGCCGATTCCTACATCTTCTATGTCGGCTTCGACCCGCAGGCGCTCTCGCCCGAGCCGAAGCCGCGGGGGAAGAAGAAGTAGGCGGCAGGTCTCGTGCCCCGGACGCGACGCAGCGCGTAAGCGGTGCGTCGCAGAGCCGGGGCCCAGAAGCCGCGGATGCATGGGTCCCGGCTCTGCGTCGCGTCATTGCATGCCGCGCCGCGTCCGGGACACGAAAGTTCCTCGCCCAACAAAAAAGCCGGCGCTATCCGCGCCGGCTTCTTGATGGGGTGAGGCGTCTGCCCTCAGTTCAGCTTCTGGCGAACCTCGGTGATGCCCTTGGCGAGCAGATCGTCGGCGACCTGGCCCTTGACCGACTGCGACAGGATCGTGGAGGCGGCCTGCACGGCGGCTTCCGCGGCTGCGGCGCGGACATCGGCCAGCGCCTGGGCCTCGGCGAGCGCGATCTTGCTCTCCGCGGTCTTGGTGCGGCGGGCGACGAAATCTTCCATCTTCGCCTTGGCCTCGGTCGCGATGCGCTCTGCTTCGGACTTGGCATTGGCGATGATGTCGGCGGCCTCGCGTTCGGCCGAGGCGCTGCGCGCCTTGTAGTCGGCCAGCACCTTGGCGGCTTCCTGCTTGAGACGCGTCGCGTCGTCGAGCTCGGCCTTGATGCGGGCGGCGCGATGGTCGAGCGCAGTCATCGCCGACTTGAAGATCCCGAGATAGCCGAACACGACCATCAGGATGACGAAGGCGACGGCGACCCAGGTTTCAGGATCGAAGAACATATCGACTAACCCTTCAAGGACGCATCGACGGCGGCATTGACCGACGCCGCATCGGGAACGACGCCGGTGAGCTGCTGCACGATGGTGCCGGCCGCATCGGCTGCGATGCCGCGGACATTGCCCATGGCGGTCGCGCGGGTCGAGGCGATGGTCTTCTCCGCCTCGGCGAGCTTGGCCGCCAGCTGCTCTTCCAGGGACTTGCGCTCGGCATCCGCCTGCGCATTCGCCTTGTCGCGCGATTCGTTGCCGATCGCCTGCGCCCGCGAACGCGCCGCAGCGAGCTCGCCTTCATAGGCCTTCAGCGCCGCCTCGGACTGGTCCTTCAGCGCCTGTGCCTCAGTGAGGTCACCCTCGATCTTGCTCTGACGCGCCTCGATCGCACCGCCGACCTTCGGCAGAGCGAGCTTGGCCACGATCACGTAAAGCGCGACGAAGAAGATCGCGAGCGACACCAGCTGCGACGCAAAGGTGCTGCTCTCGAACGGCGGGAAGCCGCCGCCGTGATGACCGCCATCGGCTTCGGTGTGGGCGTCGGTCGCCGGAGCTTTCGCCCCGCCATGACTCTCGGCCATGGAGTACTCCTGTTGCTGTCACGCGCCGCTTCGGATGAAGCGGCGCGGAAGAAGTCGTTCTTTAGAAAACGAACAGCAGAAGCAGCGCGATCAGCAGCGAGAAGATGCCGAGCGCTTCGGTCACGGCGAAGCCGAAGATCAGGTTGCCGAACTGGCCCTGAGCGGCCGACGGGTTGCGGACGGCTGCGGCGAGGTAGTTGCCGAAGATCACGCCCACGCCGACGCCCGCACCGCCCATGCCGATGCACGCGATGCCCGCGCCGATAAGTTTTGCTGCTGCCGGATCCATTTTAGACTCCTTGGAAGAAAGATTGGGTTGTGGGTGGAAATTCCCCGGACCGCTTAGTGTCCCGGATGAATGGCGTCGTTGAGGTAGATGCAGGTCAGGATCGCAAACACATAGGCTTGCAGGAACGCGACCAGAATCTCGAGCGCGTACAGCGCGATGGTGAGCGCCAGCGGCAGCACGCCGCCAACCCAGCCAATGGCGCCGAGCGAGAAGCCCAGCATGGCGACGAAGCCCGCGAACACCTTCAGCGCGATGTGGCCGGCCAGCATGTTGGCGAACAGACGAATGCTGTGGGAGACCGGCCGCAGGAAGAACGACAGGACCTCGATGAACATGACCAGCGGCAGGACGTAGGCGGGGACGCCGTGGGGAACGAAAATCTTGAAGAACTTCACGCCGTTCTTGGCGACGCCGTAGATCAGCACGGTGAAGAAGACCAGGAGCGCCAGGCCTGCGGTGACGATCAGATGGCTCGAGATCGTGAAGGTGTAGGGAATGATGCCGACCAGGTTCGAAACGCAGATGAACATGAACAGCGAGAAGATCAGCGGGAAGAACTTCATGCCTTCCGCGCCGGCGGTCGAGCGGATGGTGCTGGCTACGAACTCGTAGGAGATTTCGGCGACCGACTGGAGGCGGCCCGGAACCAGCTGCGTGCCGCTGGCAAGCATCAGGATCGAGATGATGGCGACGGCCACCAGCATGTAGAGCGATGAATTGGTGAAGGCGATCGTGTGATGGCCGATCTGGCCGATCGTGAAGAGAGGCTCGATGTTGAACTGGTGGATCGGATCGATTTTCATCGGCGCGGCATCTCTTGGTCTGCCGGGCAATGCCGGCGGGTCTCGGTCTGCCGGCCGGGCCGGCCCGCACCGGCGAAGCCGGCGCGACAATTCCTCTCCTCGTGTCGGATTGGCTTTAAGAACCACCCCGCCTGTTCTGGCCCGCGCCCGCCGATCTCACCACATTCACCACGCCGGCCACGAAGCCCAGCAGCAGGAACACGATGAATCCGAAGGGCGACGTCGACAGCAAGCGGTCGAAACCCCAACCAATCCCCGCTCCGACCGCGACACCGGCGACCAACTCGGAGGATAACCGAAAACCAAGCGCCATCGCCGAGGCTCTGGCCGCTCCGTCTCCACCGTCACCTGCGGGTTGCTCGGTCTTGACGTGGCGGTCGCGAAATTCGGACAACCGCTGATCAAGACTTCCGAGCCGTTCGGAAAGCGCAGCTTCCTCAGGCGATCTATCGCGATTTCCATTCTCGCCGTGTCCCGTGTCCTGAGCCATGCCACGAAGACCCGAAACGCTGCGGTTGAATGGAAATTACGCCCGCCACCCTCAAAAGCCGCGCGGACCATACTGACCGCACATAATCAAGTCAAGCCAAGTCACGATCGCGTCGTGTTCGTTTATGTATCTGATTTAATTGCGGATATTGCCTTGCACGCCAGCGCTGCACACAGCGTGACGCCGCACCGCAGCAGCTCCTCGCGCGATCCGCCGATATGGCCGACATTTTGCCGCAGCTTTGGGGATCAAACAGACTGCGGCCCCCGTTGATGTCGCGGATGCGGTTTTGGAAGCGGATTCGAGCGGGCCGGCGATGCGCCGTCGCCCGCCGGGGTGTACAATTCCTCCGATGCGCCACCTCACGCGGCGTGGCGGAGAGCACGATGAGACCGGTGAAATCATCCACAACATCATGGCTTGCGGCAGGCATCGCTGTGGCGACGATCGTCAGCGGCGGCGTGGCTGCCGCGCAATCGGCCCCCGACGGCGACAACGGCCGCTACAGCATGACGCCCATCCCGGAGGGGGCGCTTCGGCTCGATACCCGTACCGGCGCAGTTTCGACCTGCACCAAGAACGGTGCCGGCTGGGCCTGCTACACGGTGCCTGACGAGCGCTCCGCACTCGATGCCGAGATCGGCCGGCTCCAGGCCGAGGTCGAGAAGCTGAAGGGACAACTCGCGGCCGGGCCGACCGTCTCAGGCAAGATCGACGAGGCGCTGCCCAAATCCGATCCCCTGAAGAAGGCCGAGCCGCAAGCACGGGAACCAAAGGTCGCCGAAGGCGAGCGCAAGCTCGAGATACCGTTGCCGAGCGACCAGGACATGGATCGCATGATGTCGTTCCTGGAAAAGGCCTGGCGCCGGCTGATCGACATGGCCAATCGCGTGCAGAAGGACGTGTCGGGGAAGATTTGAGGAGCCGTCGGCTGTGCCCGCGCGTTGAGCTCTCGTAGGGTGGGCTAAGGCGCATCGCGCCATGCCCACCATCTGATTATCGTTGCGTGGATTCTTGGGCACGTTTCCGCCTTCGCTCTTCAAGCTACGGCGGACAAGTCGCTTTGCCCACCCTACGGCAGCTTTCGCGTTGAGAGACATTCATGACGTCCGCTAAATCCATGACCCGCTCGGCGCCATCTTCGGTGCAAGCCACCACGATCGTCTCGTCGCTGCTCACTGTGCAGACGCCCGGCCGCGGCTTCACCGATCTCACCGGCGAGGTCGCAAAATTCATCAACGAGGCGCGCGCGGGCGAGGGGGCGTTGACGCTGTTCATTCGCCACACCTCGGCTTCGCTGACGATCCAGGAAAACGCCGATCCGTCCGTGCTGGTCGATCTCACCACGGCGCTCTCGCGCCTCGCGCCCGAGAACGTACCCTGGACTCATGACACCGAAGGGCCGGACGACATGCCCGCGCACGTCAAGACGATGCTGACAGGGGCTTCGCTCCAGGTCCCGATCCTGAACGGCAAGCTCGCGCTCGGCACCTGGCAGGCGATCTATCTGATCGAACATCGCGCCCGTCCGCACCGGCGCGAGGTCGTGCTGCAATTCATCGGCAGCAATCGATAGCCTCAAAAGCAAACCGGCCGCGGATCGCTCCGCGGCCGGTTCGCTTGGACGCTGCTGGCCTCGTGCCGGCCAGCGAGCAATCAGGTCGACTGGATATCGACGTCCTTGGTCTCGGGCAGGAACAGGAAACCGACCACGGCGGTGATGACCGCGAACACGATCGGATACCAGAGACCCGCATAGATATCGCCCGTCGAGGCCACGATCGCGAATGCGGTCGCCGGCAACAGGCCGCCGAACCAGCCATTGCCGATGTGGTAGGGCAGCGACATCGAGGTATAGCGGATCTTGGTCGGGAACAGTTCGACCAGCATCGCCGCGATCGGGCCGTACACCATGGTGACGAAGATCACCAGGACGAAGAGCAGGCCGATGATCGCCGCAACCTGCGGACGGAAGATGTCGAACGGGTTGGACATCTTCACGATGCCGGGGTCGCCCGCCTTGGGATAGCCCGCCGCCGCGATCGCCGCGGTGATCGCCGGGTTGCCCGCCTTCGCGTCCGGATAGGCGATGTCCTTGCCGTTGACCATGACCTTGACGCCGGAGCCGGCCGGGCCGGCGCTCGTCGAGTACTTGACCGACGAGGCGGCGAGGAAGGCGCGGGCAGTGTCGCAAGGCGCGGTGAAGACACGGGTGCCGACCGGGTTGAACAGGTCGCCGCAGCCCGCGGGATCGGCCACCACCTCGACCTTCGTGGCCTCGATGGCCTTTTCCAGCGCGGGGTTGGCGTTGCTGGAGATCATCTTGAAGATCGGGAAGAAGGTCAGTGCCGCGATCAAGCAGCCGCCGAGGATGATCGGCTTGCGGCCGATCTTGTCGGACAGTGCGCCGAACACGACGAAGAAGCCGGTGCCGAACAGCAGCGACCACGCGATCAGCAGGTTGGCGGTATAGCCGTCGACCTTGAGGATCGATTGCAGGAAGAACAGTGCGTAGAACTGGCCAGTGTACCAGACCACGCCCTGGCCCATGGTGCCGCCGAGCAGCGCCAGCAGCACGAGCTTGCCGTTCTGCCAGTTGGCGAAAGCTTCCGTCAGCGGCGCCTTCGAGCTCTTGCCCTCTTCCTTCATCTTCTGGAAGATCGGCGATTCATTGAGGCGCAACCGGATCCACACCGACACGCCGAGCAGCAGCACCGAAACCAGGAACGGGATGCGCCAGCCCCAGGCCGCGAAGTCCGTCTCGCCGGTCGCGGTGCGGGTGAACAGGATCACCAGCAGCGACAGGAACAGGCCCATGGTCGCCGTGGTCTGGATGAAGGAGGTGTAATAGCCGCGCTTGCCATGCGGGGCATGCTCGGCGACGTAGGTCGCAGCACCGCCATACTCCCCGCCGAGGGCCAGACCCTGCAACAGGCGCAACGCGATCAGGATCACCGGAGCGGCAAAGCCGATGGTTGCCGCACTGGGCAGCAGGCCGACGATGAAGGTCGACAGACCCATGATCAGGATGGTCACGAGGAAGGTGTATTTGCGGCCGACGATGTCGCCGACGCGGCCGAACACGATTGCGCCGAAGGGGCGAACCAGGAAGCCTGCGGCAAAGGCCAGCAATGCGAAGATGTCGCGGGTTGCCGGCGGATAGGCAGAGAAAAACTGCGCGCCGATGATCGGGGCCAGCGATCCGTAGAGATAGAAGTCGTACCATTCGAAGACGGTACCTAGCGACGAGGCGAGGATGACGAACCGCTCATCCTTTGTCATGCCGGCCGATCGTGCCGACGTTGCAGCCATTGTGGACATCGTGAATGCGCTCCCCGAATTCATTTCCTCGCGTCCCGGCTGTCCGGACATGCCGGATCAACCCAGGTCTTGTCCCCAAGGTAACATCGGCGTGAAAGCGGTCCCAATACGACTTTCGGCCTTTCGCACTGACACGCAACTGACGGTGAGGATCTATAGTGCAGCGCCGTCGTCTATGACTTGGGATTAACCCCTTTCTGGCAAAGGAATAATGTGCCCTTGCATGCCACGGCCGGTCGGGGAAGAATTGACCATTGCACCGGTCCGGACTACTGGCCCAGTGACGAACGACAGCAAGAGATCGATGAACGCTCCTTCCACCCATCTCGTCATCGCCGATGACCATCCGCTGTTCCGCGACGCGCTGCGGCAGGCGGTGGCGGGCGTCCTCTCCACGGCCAAGATCGACGAGGCCGGCTCGTTCGAGGATCTGACGAAGCTTCTGGAACAGACCTCCGACGTCGATCTGGTCCTGCTCGATCTTTCGATGCCCGGCATCTCCGGCTTCTCCGGCCTGATCTATCTGCGCGCGCAATATCCGGCGATCCCGGTCGTGATCGTCTCGGCCTCCGACGACAGCGCCACGATCCGCCGCTCGCTCGATTTCGGCGCCTCCGGTTTCATTCCGAAGCGGTTCGGCGTCGAGACGCTGCGCGATGCCATCCTCAAGGTGATGGAGGGGGACGTCTGGGTTCCCGCCGACACCGACCTGTCAGCCGCCGCCGACCCCGACACGACGCGCCTGCGCGACCGTCTGGTGACGCTGACGCCGCAGCAGGTGCGGGTCCTGATGATGCTGTCGGAGGGACTGCTCAACAAGCAGATCGCCTACGAGCTCGGCGTCTCCGAGGCGACCATCAAGGCCCACGTCTCGGCGATCCTGCAAAAGCTCGGCGTCGAAAGCCGCACCCAGGCGGTGATCGCCGCCGCCAAGATCGCCGGCGGCCAGTGGAAGCAGGGGACCCCCACGGGGTAACGGCGTAGCGCTCGATCATACCATCACCGTCACCCTGAGGGGCGCGGAGCGCCGCAGAGCAAGCCTCGAGGGGCGACGGCCCGGCTGCATCAGCTCGGCCGTGCATCCTTCGAGGCTCCCCATGGGACGCCTTGCGTCCCATGCCTCGCACCTCAGGATGACGGAACTGATACAATGCAGCTCAGTCCCGGCGTGCTATAATCTCTCCAAAATCTGCTTGGCCGCCTTGATATCCGCCGTCTCGGAGCCATCAGCAAAACCTTCGAGCGCGGCTTCCAGCAATCGCTTGGCTTCCCCGCGATCGGTGATGAGCGTCGCGAGATCGAGCGCGGCGCGCAGCTCCCAGGCTTTCGCACCGGTGCGGCGGCTCAGCTCCAGCGCTTCCGTGACGTGACGTTTCGCGTCCGCGATGTCCGGCTGTGCCTGGGACAGCAGGACCTTGCCCTTCATCCGCAACAGCTCGGGCATATACAAGTGATCGCCACTCTGTGCGACGAGATCGATCGCATTGTCGATCAATTGCGCGGCCTGCTCGGCCTGCCCGAGCGCAAGACGCCCTTGAACCAGCGCGATGTTGAAGGTCGTGGTCAGCAGCTCGTAGCCGGACTCGTGCAGTTCCTGCAGGCTGCGCTCGATCGTCTCGACGCCACCCTTCGCGTCGCCGCGCCGGATGGCGAGTTCGCCTTTGACGCCTCTGCCGACCGCGAGATAAGGCCCCATCGAGCGCGACTCGGCGTGCGCAATGAAGCGGTCGATGTTCTCGTCGGCAGCATCGAGGTCACCATTCCAAAGATCGATCGAAACTGCCCAGATCAGGGCGATACAGAGCGTGATCGGATGATCCATCTGCGCGGCTTCAGCGACCGTCTGCTGCCCCAGCTGTCGGGCCTGCTCGGGGCGTCCCTGCAACCACAATTCACGCGCCAGCGAGATGCCGGCGCGGTTGCGGTGGTCGAAGCCGTAGACCGTGCTGATCCGTTCCGTGCCGGGACCGCGCCAGGCGGCCTCCAGCATCCTCGCGGCGTCGCGATGTTCGCCGCCGAGATGCAGCGAGACGCCCAGCAGCGACTGGGCGAGGCCGAGCGAGACGGCATCGCCGAGCCCCTCGGCGACGACGAGGCTCCGTCGCGCGTAGTCGAGCGCAGTCTCGAATTGACCGATCCGCTCGTGGAAGATGTGCATCCGGCCGAGCAGCTGGAGCTGGTTCGGCGCATCGCCGAGCGTCTCGGCAATGGCAAGGGCTCGCGTCAATGCGCTGCGCGCAGCGTCGCTGCCACCGTGCGTGAACATCGAGGTCAGCCCGAGCGCGGCCTGAAGGTGCATCTCATCGGCGCTGCCGCGCCTAGAGGGATCGATCGCAAGCAGCGCCCGCTCGGACCAGCGGCGGCATTCAGTCAGCAGCGACATCGCAAGAAAGATCGGGGCCGCCGCCGCGGCGAGCGCAATGCCGATGCCGGCATCGCCGTTCGGGCCAAAACACCAGTCGAGCGCGGCGCGCACGTTGTGAAGCGCCGAGAAGTGGATGGCGCGCTCGTCGGCGCTCGGCACCGTCGCCCATCTGGTGCCGGCCTGTAGCAGCCATCGCCGGTAGTAGGAGGCATGGCGGGCGGCGAGAGTCGATCCGCCGTCCGCGATCCCGAGCAGATAGGCGCGCGTGGTGTCGAGCAGACGGTAGCGCATCATCGCGCCGATGGGCCGCGGCGCGACCATCGATTTGGCGACGAGGCTGTCGATGGCGTCGAACAGAAGCGCGCGATCGACCTGTTCGTCGGGGACGACCTCGAGCGCGGCGTCGATGGTGAAATGGCCGGCGAAAATTGCAAGCCGGCGCAGCACGAGGCGTTCGACTCCGGATAGGAGCCCATAGCTCCAGTCCAGAGTGGCCTGCAGCGTCTTCTGCCGCGGCGGCGCGGTCCGCTGCCCCTGCCAGAGCAGATTGAGGCGCTCGTCGAGCAATGATGCAGTCTGCTCGAGGCCATAGGCTTCGACCCGGCCGGCGGCGAGCTCGATCGCGAGCGCCATGCCGTCGAGCGTCCGGCAGATGCGCGCGGCGATCGCGGCATTGGAATCGTCGAGCGCAATCTGAGCGCCGCTCGCCTTTGCGCGTTCAAGGAAGAGCTCAAGCGCGGGATAGGTGCGGGCGACCGCAGCCGTCAGCGCGACATCATCGGGCGGAACGGCCAGCGGCGCCAGCCGGTAGACCTGCTCGCCCTCGACGCGCAGGGCTTCCCGGCTCGTCGCCAGGATGTGGACCTGCGGCGCGGCTTGAAATATCTCGGCAGCCAGCGGCGCCGCCGTCGCAATCACATGCTCGCAATTGTCCAGGATCAGCAGCGTGCGCTTGTCGTGCAGATGCGCAAGCAAGGCGGGCATCGGATCGTCGGTCTGATCAGGCAGACCGAGCATCAGCAGCAGCGAGGTGATCACGAGATCGGGATCGCTGAGCGCGGCCAGATCAACGAAGTGTGCAGCCTCCGCAAATGTCGCGAGCAGATCATGCGCGATTGCGACAGCGACGGCGGTCTTGCCGACGCCGCCCGGGCCAACGATCGTGACGAAGCGGGATGTGGTGAGCTTGTCCGAGACGGTGGCGATGGCATCATCGCGACCGACCATCCGCTGCAATCGATTGGGTAGCTTGACGGGCGGCAATTCGGCCTGCGGAGCGCGGCGTGGTTCGGCGCGAGCGCCGACTTGCGAGATCGGCGCCACGAAGCAATAGCCGCGCCCCGACAGCGTCGTGATGTAGCGCGCACCGTCCTTGCCGTCGCCGAGCGCTTTCCGCAGCGCTGCGATGTGGAAGCGCAGGTTGGTTTCCTCGACGCGCATGCCGGGCCAGACCAGGCCTATCAGATCCCATTTGCTGACCACCTCGTTTGGCCGGGACATCAGTGCGAGCAACGTGTCGAAGCTCTTGGCACCCATCGGCAGCACAACGCCGTCGCGCCTCACCAGGCGCTCATGCGGCGTCACGGTGAATGGTCCGAAAGAGAGTGTTGTTGCGGCAGGCCCGGTCGGCTCGGTCATCACGAAATCTTGCTCACTTGCAGAACCGGATAGCCAGCGCGCAGTGATCCCGCAAGGCCACCTTTGCAGTGGCATCAGGCCGCGTTTGCTGGCCTCACGATGGGTTCCCTGTCAGGCTCACAACATCTCACAACTCCAAACGGGTGCCCGGCGTAACATGCTGATAGTCACTTGCGTAACGGCAAGGAGACCTCTTCATGAGCCAAACGGAAAAATTGCTCTACACGGCCCGGACCCATACCACGGGAGGCCGCCAGGACGGCATGTCCCGCAGTTCTGACGGTCGTCTCGACGTGCGGCTGTCGCCGCCGGGCGGCGCGGGAATCGGTACCAATCCCGAGCAATTGTTCGCAGCCGGCTGGTCCGCCTGCTTCGAAGGTGCGCTGGAGATCGCGGCCCGCAAGCGGAAAATCGTGCTTCCGAGCAAAGGCGCGATCGATGCGGAAATCGACCTCGTCCTCGACGAAGGCGCCTACGCGCTCAGGGCGCGCCTCGGTGTCAGCCTGCCCGGCCTCGATCGCGAGGTCGCACGCGATCTGATCGATGAGGCGCACCAGACCTGTCCCTATTCCAAGGCCGTTCGCGGCAACATCGACGTGACCGTCGATCTGATCTGACTACTACGACAACCATCAACAGGACCCCGACCATGACACAGTTGATCGACCCGCATCGCCGCCAGTTCCTCGGCGTCGCAGCCGGGACCGTCGCCGTCGGTCTCGGCGTGATCGACCTCGCGCGCGCCGCAACCGAGGCGCCGCCACCCTCCGCATCGAACGCGTCGTTCGGCACGATCAAGCAGATCAATGCCGGCGTTCTCAACGTCGGTTACGCGGAAGCCGGTCCCGCCAGCGGCCCCGTGGCGATCCTGCTCCATGGCTGGCCCTACGACATTCACAGCTTCGTCGACGTCGCGCCGATCCTGGCTCAGGCCGGCTATCGCGTCATCATCCCTTACCTGCGCGGCTACGGCTCGACGAACTTCCTCTCCAGCGAGACGCTGCGCAATGGCGAGCCGGGCGCGCTGGCCGCCGACATCATCGCTCTGATGGATGCACTCGACATCAAGAAGGCCGTCCTTGCCGGCTTCGACTGGGGTGCGCGTACCTGCGATATCATTGCCGCGCTGTGGCCGGAGCGCTGTCGCGCGCTGGTGTCGGTCAGCGGCTATCTGATCTCGAGCCAGGCTTCGGGAAGCGCGCCGTTGCCGCCGGCGGCCGAGCTGCAATGGTGGTACCAATTCTATTTCGCGACCGAGCGCGGCCGCGCCGGCTACGAGAAATACACGCATGATTTCGCAAAACTGATCTGGAAGCTGGCCTCGCCGCAGTGGAAGTTCGACGATGCCACCTTCGACCGCAGCGCGAAGGCCTTCGAGAACAAGGATCACGTCGCGATCTCGATCCATAATTACCGCTGGCGACTCGGTCTTGTTAAGGGCGAGTCCAAGTACGAGGAGATCGAGAAGAAGCTCGCGGCAGCTCCCATCATCAGCGTGCCCACAATCACGATGGAGGGCGATGCCAACGGCGCGCCGCATCCCGATCCCGGCGCCTACGCCAAGAAGTTCTCCGGCCGCTACGATTATCGCCTGATCACCGGCGGCATCGGTCACAACCTGCCGCAGGAAGCGCCGCAGGCCTTTGCCAAGGCCGTGATAGATGCCGACGGCGGCGCCTGAGCGCGCGCTTGAAGCCTCGGTCCAGCGCGGCTGGACCGAGGAGAGGTCGCGATCTCAACTTGAAGAAAAATCATGCCGTCAATCGAATCTGAAAAGAAAAAGTCCACGATCACGGCCATCGCGCTGGCCGTACTCCTGCTCGTCGTTCTCCTGGCCTGCGCGCCGTATCTGGTCTCGATCGCACTCGCCGAGGGTCCTGCGGCGGCGGACGCTTCGCCGATCTTCGGCGTCACGATTCCCGAGAGCTATAAGAAGTGGGAGCTGATCGCGCCGGCCGAGGAGGCCGCGCCGCTCGATGAGCTGCGTGCCGTCGTCGGCAACCAGACCGCCGTCGATGCCTATCAGGGCGGCAGGCTTCCGTTCCCCGACGGCACCATCCTGGTGAAGCGTGCCTGGAAGCGCACGCAGTCTCCCGACTTTGCATCCGCGACCATTCCGGGCGCTGCCACCACGGTCCAGGTCATGGTCAAGGACTCCAAGAGATACGCCGCGACCGGTGGCTGGGGCTTTGGCCGCTTCGTGAACGGCAAGCCGGTGGACGAAGCGCAGCACCGGACCTGCTTCGCCTGCCATGAAGCCCGCGCCAAGGGCCATGACTACGTCTTCACGCGGCTCGCGCCCTGAACCTCGGAGGCCTCACGGTGAAGACATGGTTCATCAGCGGTAGCGCGCGAGGACTCGGGCGTTCGATTACGGAAGCCGCGCTCGCAGCGGGAGATCAGGTGGTTGCGACGGCCCGTACGCTCGGGTCGCTCGAACCGTTGCTCGGACGCTCTGGCGGTCGGCTGCGACTCGCGACACTCGACGTGACCGACGAGGCTGCGGCGGAAGCTGCGATCGGCCTTGCCGTCGAGGCATTCGGCGGCATTGATGTTGTCGTCAACAACGCTGGCTATGGCGACCTCGGATCGGTCGAGGACACCAGCCTGGAGGCGTTCCGTCGGCAGATCGACGCTAATCTGATCGGGACCGTCATCGTCACGAAAGCTGCGGTCCCCGTGTTGCGCCGGCAGCGCCGCGGACACATCGCGCAACTCTCGTCGGTGGGCGGCCGGATCGGTGCGCCGGCGCGCGCGGCCTATTCGGCCGCGAAATGGGGGATCGAAGGCTTCTCGGAATCGCTTGCCCGTGAGATGGCCCTGATCGGCGTGCACGTGACCATCGTCGAGCCCGGCGGCTTCCGGACAGGCTTTGCCCAAGCCGCACATGACACGGATGAAGGCCGGCCGGAGTACGACGCGGTCGTCGGCGCAGCTGTCAGGATGCAGCGGGACTATGACGGCCGCCAGCCGGGTGATCCGGCGAAGGCGGCCGCCGTGGTGCTGAAGGTTGCGGGAATGGATCAACCGCCGCAGCGGATCGCACTCGGCAGCGATGCCGTGAGCGCCATCGCCGCCATGGACCGGCAACGCCTCGAAGAGCTGGAGAAGTGGCGCGCGCTCAGCGTCTCGACGGACTATTGATCAACAGGGCGCCTCACTCCGCCGCCACCATCTGCTGCGTCCGCCATTGCCCGAGCAGGGCGCGCAGCGAAGCCGGCTTCACCGGCTTGTTCAGCACCGCGATCTTCTCGTCGCGCGCAGCGCTTTGCACGGCCGGACTGCGATCCGCGGTGATCAGGATCGCGGGGATGCTGTCGCCGAAGCGGCGTCGGATGTCGCGGATGGCGGCGATGCCGTTGCCGCGGTCGAGGTGGTAGTCGACGAGCAGACCGGTCACACGCTTGCCGGCGGCCTCGATCGCAGCAATCGCGCCTTCGGGATCGGCCACCGCGATCACCTCGGCATCCCAGGCTTTCAGCAGCGTCCGCATGCCGTCGAGGATCGCCGCGTCATTCTCGATGCAGACGATCAGCGCGCCTGCGATCGGCGTACGTGCCAGCGGCGTTGCGCTGGTCACCGCGGCGGTCAGCGTCACCGCCTTCGCCGTTGGGACCGACACGGAGAACAGCGAGCCGCCGCCGGCATTGGCGTCGATGGTGATGCCGTGATTGAGCACGCGTGCCAGCCGCTCGACGATCGAGAGTCCCAGCCCGAGCCCACGTGCGATTCGCGCGCCCTGCTCGAGGCGGTGGAATTCCTTGAAGATCTCGCCGCGTTTGACCGCGGGGATGCCGACACCGGTGTCGTACACGCAGATCTTGAGCGAGGCGCCGTGACGGCGGCAGCCGACCAGCACGCGCCCGCGCGGGGTGTATTTGATCGCGTTCGAGATCAGGTTCTGCAGCAGCCGCCGCAGCAGCAGCCGGTCCGACTCGACCGGCAGCGAGCAGGGCACGAAGGTGAGGTCGAGGCCCTTGGCGCGCGCGATCGGGGCGAACTCGATCTCCAGCGAGCGCATCAGATCGGCCATCTTGAAGCTCGAGATCGAGGTCGCCATCGCGCCGGCATCGAGCCGGGAGATGTCGAGCAGCGCGCCGAGGATCTCCTCGATCGCCTGCAGCGATTCGTCGATATTCTCGACCAGCCGCGTCTCCTCGCCATTATGCTGGCGCTCGACCAGGCTCGTGACATAGAGCCGCGCCGCATTCAGCGGCTGGAGAATGTCGTGGCTGGCGGCGGCGAGGAAGCGCGTTTTGGAGATGCTGGCATCTTCGGCGCTGCTCTTGGCCAGCGCCAGCTCCGAGTTGAGCCGGGTCAGTTCCTCGGTGCGGTCGCGCACGCGCTTTTCCAGTGTCGCATTGGCACGCTCCAGCGCTTCGGCAGCCTCGAAGGTCGGCGTGACGTCGGTAAAGGTGATGACGAAGCCGCCACCGGGCATGCGGTTGGTGAGCACCTCGATCACCATGTGGCGCTCGGGCAGACGTTCGAGATAGGGCTCGCTGTCGGTGGTGTAGGCCACGAGCCGCTGCTCGATCATGGCCTCACGGTCACTCTCGCCGGCCGGATCGCTCACGCCCATGAATTCCAGGATTTCGCGCAAGGGCGTTCCGAACTGGATGAAATGCGGGGGCACGTTGAGGAGGTCGCCGAACTGCCTGTTGGAGCAGATCAATTGCAGATCGGCGTCGAACACCGCGATGCCCTGGCGCACATGGTTCAGCGCGGTCTGCAGGATCTCGCGGTTGAAGTGCAGCGCCGCATGGGAATCGTCGAGCAGCTTCAGCGCGGCTTTCGCGGAGACGGTTCGCTTGCGCAACAGCAGCGACATCACCATGCGCGAGGACGCAGCTCCGATCGACGAGGCGATCAGGTGCTCGGCGTGTTGCAGCAGCTCGAAATCGGCGGGTGCTCCGGATTCCAGCCGCATGTTGCGCCGTGCCGAGAACGCCTCGAACGAATGCCGGGCGCGATCGGGCCCGAGATATTGCGCGACCGTGCTCTGGATGTCCTGCACCGTGATGGTGGTGCGCCAGCGGCGGAAGTTCGGAGCAATCGGGGCGAGCGTGTTGGGCACGAACAGATCGGCCTGCACGAGTTCAATGGACGATGGCTGCCGCGCCAGCGACAACAGCACATAGGTGAGGATGTTGAGCGAGAGCGACCAGACCACGCCATGCATCAGCGGCGGCAAATCCGCGCCGAACAGCGCCTGCGGCCGCAGCGCCTCGATGCCGAACGGGCCGTGCTGGAGCAGCAGGATGCCCGCGGTCGAGGAATCCATGAAGCTCGGCATGAACAGCGTGTAGAGCCACACCGCGAAGCCGACCAGCATGCCGCCGATGGCGCCGCGCGCGGTCGCGCGCCGCCACAACAGGCCGCCGAAGAAGCTGGGCGCCAGCTGTGCGATGGCAGCAAAGGACAAGAGGCCGATCGCCGCGAGCTGGGTGTTGCCGAGCGCGCGATAGTAGAAATAGGCCATCACCATGATGGCGAAGATGGCAAGCCGCCGCGAGCGCAGCAGGAAATCGCCGAAATCGCTGGTGCCGGTGCGGCCCTCGGGGCGGCGTTGCAGCACCAGCGGCACCACGAGGTCGTTCGAGACCATGATCGAGAGCGCGACGCATTCGACGATGACCATCGCGGTGGCCGCCGACAGGCCGCCGACGAACACGGCGACGCTGAGAAGCCCGGCGCCGCCCTCCATCGGCAGCGCCAGCACGTACATGTCGGGATCGACGGCGCCGAACGGGAAGATGACGAGGCCGGCAAGCGCGATCGGGATCACGAATACATTGATGGCGAAGAGATAGAGCGGGAACAGCCAGCGCGCGCGGCTGACCTCGGCGTCCGCGGAATTCTCCACCACGCTGACGTGAAACTGCCGCGGCAGCAGCATGATCGCGCACAGCGACAGCAGCGTCATGGTGAGGAAGTTGCCGATCGACGGCGAATAGCCGATGGCGCGCACCGCCTCCGGCGTCTTCATCGCGCGCTCGATCAATTCATGCGGCGAGAACATCCAGAAGGTGACGAAGATGCCGGCGGTGAGGAAGGCAGTCAGCTTGACGATGGATTCTGTTGCGACCGCCAGCATCAGGCCGTGCTGATGCTCGGTGGCGTCGGTCTGCCGCGTGCCGAACAGCACCGCGAACGCTGCCATCGCCAGCGTCACCATCAGCGCGATGTCGCCGAGGATCGGGATGTGGGAGAACGCTTGGTCCTCGCTCAGGATGACCTCGAGCGAGGACGCCACCGCCTTGAGCTGCAGCGCGATGTAGGGCACCGAGCCGATGATCGCGATCAGCGCCACCGTTGCCGCCACCGCCTGGCTCTTGCCGTAGCGCGCGCCGATGAAGTCGGCGATCGAGGTGATGTTGTGCGCCTTCGCCAGCTGGATCACGCGGCGAAGCACGCCGGCGCCGAGCCCGATCATCAGGATCGGGCCGACATAGATCGCGAGGAAGTCGGTCGAGGTGCGGGTGGCGAAGCCGACCGAGCCGAAGAAGGTCCATGAGGTGCAGTAGATCGCCAGCGACAGCGGATAGATCAGGCCGGACGCGCGGCCGGGCTTGGCCGACGAGCGGCGGTCGCCATGGCTCGCCACCAGGAACAGGAAACCGATATAGCCGAAGGCGGCGGCAATCACGCCCCAGTCGTGCAGCATGGCGAGCGTGCTTCTCCCATGGCGCGGTGGCGCCCGATCTTCCTAAGGCGCGCAAGCGGCGCCCGATCTCATTTTCCCTGCAAATCTAGCGCGTTGGCGGGGTGGAGGCGACAGCGAAATGGCCAGCGGGCGCCGGAACTGCTGATGTCGTTAAGGTGCGAGCAGGCGGCGCTGGCGCTTACCCTCCCCTGGAGGGGTCCGGGACGAGCATAGCTCGCCCGTGGTCGATCGCGCGAAGCGCGAGCGGGGTGGGTGATCTCTCCACGCGGGCAGTGTTCGAGGTGGAGGGACTGTCACCCCATCCTGCTTCGCATTTTGCTTCGCTACATGCGAAGCGACCCTCCCCCCTCCAGGGGAGGGGGTGGAAGCGAAGACTACTCCGCCGCCAGCGACTTCTCGCGCAGCGGCAGCCCCAGCCGGTCCCACACCTGCAGCAGCGCCTCGGCGAGCTGATCGATCAGGCCGTCATCGTGATAGGGCGAGGGCGTGATGCGCAGGCGCTCGGTGCCCTTGGGCACGGTCGGGTAGTTGATCGGCTGGATGTAGATGCCGTGCTCTTCGAGCAGGAGGTCGGAGGCCTGCTTGCATTTCTCGGGATCGCCGACAAACAGCGGCACGATGTGGGTGTCGGTCGACATCACGGGCAGACCGGCGGCGCTGAGGATCGCCTTGACGCGGGCGGCGCGGTCCTGATGGCGCTCGCGCTCCCAGCTCGAGGCTTTCAGGTGCTTGATCGCCGCGGTCGCTGCCGAGCAGATCGCCGGCGGCAGCGCCGTGGTGAAGATGAAGCCCGGCGCATAGGAGCGCACCGCGTCGATGATCTGGCCGTTCGCTGCGATGTAGCCGCCGAGGCAGCCATAGGCCTTTGCGAGGGTGCCTTCGAGGATGTCGATGCGATGCATGACGCCGTCCCGCTCGGCAATACCGCCGCCGCGCGGGCCGTACATGCCGACGGCGTGGACCTCGTCGACATAGGTCATCGCATTATATTTTTCGGCGAGATCGCAGATCTTGGCGAGCGGGGCGATGTCGCCGTCCATGGAATAAAGGCTCTCGCAGGCGATCAGCTTCGGCCGGTTCGGACCGGCCGCCTTCAGCAGCTCCTCGAGATGCGCGAGATCGTTGTGGCGAAACACCTGCCGCTCGCAGCCGGATTGGCGAATGCCCTCGATCATCGAATTGTGGTTGAGCTCATCGGAAAGGATGAGACAGTTCGGAATGAGCTTGGCGATGGTGGCGATGCCGGTCTGGTTCGAGACGTAGCCCGAGGTGAACAGCAACGCCGCTTCCTTGCCGTGCAGGTCGGCAAGCTCGGCCTCGAGCTGCACCAGCGGATGATGCGTGCCCGCGATGTTGCGGGTGCCGCCTGCGCCGGTGCCGACCCGGGTTGCGGTCTCGACCATGGCGCCGACCACTTTCGGGTGCTGGCCCATGCCCAGATAATCGTTGGAACACCAAATCACGACGTCGCGCTTGCCCTTGGGCGAATGCCAGACCGCGTGCGGGAACCGGCCGGCGGTGCGCTCCAGATCGGCGAACACGCGGTAGCGCCGTTCAGAATGGAGGCGATCGAGGGCGGAAGTGAAGAACTGGGCGTAATCCATCGGCAAAACCTAAGACGGAACTGACCAAAAGGGCCGCATCTTCTTAGAGCTTTTCCAGCTCTAATGTCTATGCGCTATCCCACATTTGGTCGTGAGGGGCATTTGGGCAAAATGCCCTATCCGGCGCGTTGCAATTTGATCCCGATCAAGCTCGCGCGACTTATAATGCTGCTCTGCACCATCCGACGGAATGAGAGCCTGGCCGTTCCCGGTCTTCCTTCGCGGCGCGTCACGCGCTTTCCTTGACCGCGGCCGCCGCCATTACCGAGTCCAGATCTCGCAGTGCATGCGCCCTTGGCCGGGGAGAGCATGCTCAAACCAGGCATTCAAAAGGACCTTCCCATGAAGCGCGTGATGATCCTCAATGGTCCCAATCTCAACATGCTCGGCATTCGAGAGCCGCACATTTACGGCACCACAACGCTCGCACAGGTCACTGCGAGCTGTGAGGAGGTCGCGGCCAAGCTCGGGCTCAAGCTCGCCTTTCACCAGTCCAACCACGAAGGCGTGCTCGTCGATCTGATCCAGTCGGCGCGGCAGGACGCCGACGCCGTCGTCATCAACCCCGCCGGCTTCTCCTTCACCTCAGTCGCGATCATGGACGCGATCAAGACGTTCGAAGGGCCGGTGCTGGAGGTGCACATCTCCAACATTCACGCGCGCGACGAATACCACCGCCACTCCAAGATCTCGTTCGTGGCGACCGGCGTGATCTGCGGGCTGGGGCCGTTTGGCTATATCGCAGCGCTGCACGCGATTGCGAATATGAAGTGAGGTGCTTTCCGCCAAGGCGGCGGTGCGCTCCCTCGCCCGCTTGCGGGGAGAGGGATGGGGTGAGGAGGAGTCTCCGCGGGGACGGTGAGAGCTGGATTCGTGGAGAGTCCCTCTCACCCGGTCGCTCCGCGACCGACCTCTCCCCGCAAGCGGGGCGAGGTGAAGCGCCACTCACGTCGTCCTGAACTGCAGCACGCCGTCCTTCGTCTCCGCCGTCAACCGCCCTTCGACGATCATGTAGTTGACGTGGGCGACGAGCTCGCCGGCGGCAAAGCCCATCTGGTGCTCGTCCAGCACGTGCTTGTTGAACACGACGGGCACCAGCGCGCGCGAGGTCTGCGGCACCTCGCGGCAGGCTTCCGCGATCAGGCGGCAGCGCTCTTCGTGGTGATCGGCGAGCTGCTTGATGCGGGTCTTGAGCCCGTAGAACGGCACGCCGTGGCCGGGCAGCACCAAGAGATCATAGGGCAGGGTGGTGGTGAGGCTCGCGAGCGAGGCCAGATATTCGCCGAGCGAATTCTGGTCGGGCTCGACCGCCCACACGCTGACATTCGGCGAGATCTTGCTCAGCACCTGGTCGGCGGAGAGGAACAGCTTGTCGTCGGCGCAATACAGCATCACCTGGTCGAGCGCGTGCCCGCCGCCGGTGATCACCTTGAAACGGCGCGTGCCGATTACGACTTCGTCGCCATGCGAGATGCGGCGGTAGGACGGCGGCAATACCGAGACGCGCTTGAGATAGTCCTGGCCGCGGCCGAGCAGCTTTTCGGTGAGCGACTCGTCCATGCCATGGCGGCGGAAGAACAGCCGCTGCGCCTCGCGCCGCTCCTCGGTGCCGCGGTTCTGGTGATAGACCGATTGCAGGTATTCGACCTGCGACATTACCAGCGGACAGTTGAACCGTTCGACGATCCAGCCCGCGAGTCCGACATGGTCGGGGTGCGAATGCGTCACGATCAGGCGCGTGATGTTGACGCCCTTCAGCGGGCCGTCGAACAGCTTGGTCCAGGCTTCGATCGTCTCCTCGTTGCCGAAGCCGGCATCGACCATCGTATAGCCGTCGCCGTCGGCGAGCAGATAGATGTTCACGTGGTTGAGGCGGAACGGCAGCTTCAGCCGCGCCCACAGCACGCCGGGTCTGATCTCCACGATCTCGTCGTGGCCGGGATGCTGGTCCCAAGGGTAGCGCAGGGCCTCGGCGGAGGACTGCACGGTGTCGGTTTTCGCGTTCATGCTACCGGCTTAAACCCAGCGCGGGCGGGGCGCCAGCCGAAAAGAAGGCCAGCCGGTCACCGCATAGCGGTCATTCCGGGCGGTTTTCCGCAGCCCGGATTACTCGATCCGGGCTGCGCGACGGCGGCTTACGCCGCCCGCATGTTGTTGAGGAACGCGTCGATCTCTCCGCGCAGCATGTCGGCTTCGCGGCGGAGCGCGTCCGAGGCGCTCAGCACTTCGGTCGCCGCCGCGCCGGCCTCGGCGGAGGCCGTGGAGACGCCGACGATGTTGCTGGAGACCTCGCTGGTGCCGCCGGCCGCATGTTGGATGTTGCGGGCGATCTCGCGGGTGGCCGCGCCCTGTTCCTCGACCGCAGCCGCAATGGTCGTGGTGACGTCGTTGATCTCGCCGATGATCCGGCCGATGCCCTGGATGGCGCCGACAGCCGAGGTCGTGACCTGCTGCATGCTGGCGATCTGGGTGCGGATTTCGTCCGTCGCTTTCGCGGTCTGGCTGGCGAGGCTCTTCACCTCGGACGCGACCACCGCAAAGCCGCGGCCGGCTTCGCCAGCCCGCGCCGCCTCGATGGTGGCGTTGAGCGCGAGCAGATTGGTCTGCGAGGCAATGGTCTGGATCAGGTCGACCACGACGCTGATGCGGCTTGCGCTGTCGGCGAGGCTCTGCACCGTGGTGTCGGTGGCGCCGGCCTCATCGACCGCCTTCTTGGCGATCGCAGCCGAGGTGACGACCTGCTTGCTGATCTCCTCGATCGAGGACGACAGCTGCTCGGTGCCCGATGACACGGTCTGCACGTTGACCGAAGTCTCCTCCGCTGCAGAAGCGACCGCGTTCACCAGCGCGTTGGACTGGTCGGCGGTGGTCGACATGCTCTGCGCAGTCGACTGCATCGAATTGGCCGATTGCGCGAGATTGTCAAGCGCGGTGCGGACGGTGCCCTCGAACTCGGCGATCTTTGCTTCCATATGTGCGGCCCGCTCGGCCTTGGCGACACGATCCTTGTCCTGATCGCTCGCGAGCGCCCGGGCTTCGATCATGCTGTCGCGGAACACGGTCAGCGTCTCCTTCATCGCGCCGATCTCGTCGTTCTGGCGGGAGCGGACGATCTCGGTGTCGAGGTCGCCGGCCGAGAGCAGCTGCATGGCGCGCTGAAGCTCGCGGATGCGGCGCAGGATGTTGCGGCCGACATAGAGCCAGACGAACAGCGCCGAGCCGATCAGGGTGAGCCCGCCCAGCGCCAGCATGGCGGTGGTGGCGAGCGAGATTTCCTGGCGCGCCTGGAAGGTCGAGGCGTTGGTCTCCTTCTGCACGCCGTCAACGAGCGCCTGCACGCTGATGCCGAGGCCGACATTGAGCTTGCGCGTCTCGTCCAGGATGGTCTGGCCGTAGTCGATGGCGTCGAGCTCCTTCTGGCGGATCTTGAACACGCCGGTCTTGCCCTCGCCGAAGGCGAACAGCTTCTGCACGGCGCCGCGCACCGCCTGCGTCGAGGGAATGTTCGGCAGGTCCTCGAGGTTGGACTTGACGCGGTCGCGGGTGGTCTTGAATTCCTTTTCGATCGCCTCGAGCGTATCGCTGCTGTTGGCCGAGAGTGCCGCCATCATGTCGGCGGCCATCAGATTGCCATTGGCGGAGACGGTCGAGATCTGCGAGACGGTACGGGCGGCTTCGGTGGCATCGTCTGCGGATACATCGGCTGCGCCGAGGATCGCGTTGAGGCGCGTCTGCGCATCCAGCATGGCCGGCCCGGCGGCGCCGACGAAGGACTGCTGGGCCTTGCGCAATGCTTCATACTGCTTGTCGTGCAGCGCGCCGGTGTCGAGCCGTTCGCGTGCCGCCGACACCAGGCTCTGCGTGGCCTCGTCGATGCTCTTGGCGGTGTCGCGGAGCGCGTTCGCGGTCTGCGGGTCGGCGCCGAGCTCGATGATCTCGCCGAGCTTGCCCATCGCGAGCTGCTGGATCTCCTTCACGTTCTTGGTGCGCTCGTTCAGCGCATCATCACTGGGCGATGCGAGCAGGCCCGGGCCTTGTGCCGCGAGCGTTGCGCTTTGCGAGGCGAGCTGCAGGCTGGCGGAGAGGCGCGGGATGTCGCGGCCGCTCAAATCCATCATGGTCGAGCCGAGATGTTTGAACACGAAGCCGGCACCGGCTGCGATCACGAGGCCCATGCCTGCGATCACGGCGAACGCCGCGATCAGGCTGCCACGCAGGCCCCATCTCGGCCTTTTGAAACGAGGCTTGAAACGGCCAAGGACACGGCCAACGCCCAGACGGATCGCCATCGAAATTCCCCCACCCTTAATCTTGTTTTCGCTGCGGAGTATCCTTGGTGCGGGTTAAAAAATCGCAAGTTGCACAAATGGTTGGCAGTTCCGCAGGGCGAAAAATAAAAGGGCCGGCATCACTGCCGGCCCCCGGATAGCGACGAAAGTCTATTGGCGCGATCAGTAGCGCGCGACGACCGGGCTGGCCCAGTTGAAGCGATAGTTGACGCCCGCCTTGAACGTGTGATCGTCGGTGGTGAAGTTGCCGGTGCCGACCAGCGGACCTGCGGTGAAGTGCGCGTCGCCGAAATTGTAGTACTGGTACTCGGCCTTGGCCGACCAGCTCGGCGCGAACATGTATTCGAGGCCGGCGCCGACGGTGTAGCCGTTGCGGTGATCGCCATCGATGATGAAGGCGGCCGGCACGCCGCCGACGGTGACCTTCTCGTTGTTATCAGAATAGGCGTAGCCGCCCTTCACGTAGACGAGGCCCGGGCCCCAGGTGTAGCCGACGCGACCGGTGATCGAGCCGAGGCCGCGCTGGTCGTTGGTGTAGGCTACGTTACCCGGGAACACCGCGCCGACACTGCCGGAGAGCCAGGAATACTGGGCTTCGGCGCCGACCACGAAGCTTGGATTGAGCTGCCAGTCCATGCCGGCCTGCAAGCCGCCGAGGAAGCGGCCGTTGCCGTTGTTGCCGGTGGAGAGGCCGTTGAAATTGTTGTCGCTCGAGAACGCACCGCCGATATGGCCGCCGATGTAGAAACCGGTCCAGTTGTAGATCGGCGCGACATAGGCCGGCGCAGCCTTGCTGTAATAGGGGCGGGCGCCCAGATCGGCACCGATCGCCGGCGCGGCCGCACCCATCACGAGCAGCGCAACGGTCGCAAACAGAATCTTCTTCATCGTCCAAACTCCAGCACTAAGGTCCCCGGCAGGCGCGCTGTCCGCGCCGCGTTGGTTTTGCAGATAGCTCGCTTTTGACGAAAATGCTGTCACATGCATGGCACAACGGTGCCCAACCTAACTTATTGGGCTGCAATTGATTTTTGTGCTTAATGGCGGCTTAAGAAGTGCTGAAGGAAGACTTAATTCGAGCGCTTCGCGGTAACTTCCGCACGCATCTCGTTAACCAAGCCGCCGCCGCACCTCGTCACGCATCTGCGCGCGAAAGGCCGCGCGCTTTGCGGGCCGGTCTTCCTCGCGCACGTCGTGGCGATCGAAGATGTCGAACTTCTCCAGGATCGGGTAGCGTTCGCTGGCCATCGCCAGCACGCGCAGCAGTTTGGTTGCGGCGAGCGTCGGCCCACGCACCTCCCAGCGCCGGATGGTGTCGGCACCGCCGTTCTCCGGCAATCCGCACAGCTTCGCCATGTCGGCCGCGGTGAGCTTCCGCTCGATGGCGTCGGAGAGATCGTCGCGGAGTTGCTTCAGTTCCGGGCCTGTCATGTCACCTCAATACGCGATGTCGTCGCAGGACATGCAGTAGCGCTGATTCGGGCCCATCCGAAGGCAGGCATGATCGTGGTAATGTCTCCGCGCCGGTCGAGTGTCAGCGAGGGGAAAAATTCATGCCCGTGTTCAAGCTGCCCCTGTCGGGGGACGTCGTGCAGTCCATCAACCCGATCACCTCATTCTTCAGCCCGACCGGCGGCCAGTTCGGCCTCGTCAACATCACCCTTGGGCAATCCTCGGCACCCGACGTCGAGAAGGACGTGCTGTCGGATGTCGCCAGTTACGGCAAGCAGATCGGCCAGGTCGCGGATGCGTTGCTCGTGGTGATCGAGCATCTGGAGGCGCTCGGCGACGGCGTGCTTCGAGACGACAAGGCGGTCGCAGCCTTCAAGGAGCTGATGAAGTCGGTTGCGACCGTGAAGGAGCGCCACGGCCGCCCGGCGTGGCGACCGAAACGGCCCTGATCGCGCGGCGTCACGGTGCTCTAGGACATGTCCGCACACGGAGTCCTGAACGAGGACCTATGGGAATTCTCCGGCGAATGAACACATGGTTCGACGGGCCCGCCGCAAACAAAGGAATTAGCCATGACAACGACCAGGCTCATCATTGCCGCGCTCGTCGCGACCGGATTGGTGGTGGCGCCCTTTGCGGCTGAAGCCAAGGGGCACAGGTCGAGCCGGTACCACAGCACGCGCGTGCCGGCTCCGACCTATGGAAGTCCCATGACGACGGCAACGCCGCCCCGGACGTATTACGGGACGTCCGGACAATCGGTCGGCACAGTCACGGCGCCATCGATCGGAACATACAATTGGCCGTCGGTCGGCGTCACCAACACCGTCCCGACCTGGAGCAACACCAACCCACCGGTCAGGTAGCGCGTGACCGCGCTGCGCCTCGGCCTTCCGCCCTGCCGATCGGGAATGCGGGGCGGGTCGTCATCACATGCGCGAACAGCCCTAGGCGCCTCTTCCGCCCTGTTGGCCGATCACGCAGCGCCATCCCGCCAGCCGTTCGGCCGGGTGTTGGTTCATCCATTCGGCGAGCTGCGGCGCGCCCATCATGCATGACTGCACCGAGACCTCGGCGAAGTCCGAGGAGGTGACGAGTTGCTCATGGCAGCTTCCCGGCGAGGCAAGGCTACAGAGCACAGCGATGATCTTGATCACGCGAGGTTGCCCCTGTCGCTTTGGCGCGCATTGGCTCCGCTCGCCGGCTCGCCGGCCGGATCCGCCGGCGGGAAGATGCTGTCGTAGATCGCGCGCGCCTCCTGGATGAGGCGAAGACGCTCACGCTCGGATTTCGAGACAAACTGAATAACCTGGCCCATGTCGGCCTCCAAATAGATCGGCAAACCCGTCATCACATGATGACAATCATTCTATCCAGATGTAGGCCGCCGACTTTCGCGTTCCAGCTGGGCAGGCAGTCACGAAGGATAAAATGCCCGTGACGACTCCGTTCCTGCGACGGAACAGAATACCTCTGCATTGTGATGCAGCTTGAGCCGCGCGACATGATCGCGTTGCGGCACATTTTTGCGCATCTCGCGTTGTCAGATCGTTCAATGCACGAGCGGTTCGGACTCGGTGATCGGCGCGACGCGCCTGAGGAACTCGTTCGAAAGGATCAGCCATGACAAGAACGGGACGCTCCATTGCCGCCCTTGTCGCTCTCGGATTGGCGGCAGCGCCATTCGCCGCAAGCGCCCAAACATCAGGGACCGGCGCCAAGAGCAGCACGCGCCCCGGCGTGCCGGCTCAACAGGGCACGTATGGAAGTCCCGGACAGACCGTCGGAATGGTCACTGCGCCGTCGATCGGAACGTCCAACCAGCCCTCCGTCGGCGTGACCAATTCAGTCCCCACCTGGAAAAACACCAATCCGCCAGCCAAGTAGATGTAGCATCGCGAGCGGCCGGCTCACGCCGCCGGCGCGCGCTCCTCTTGTCCCGGTACCGCCGCAAGCAGCTCGCGCGTGTACGGATGCTCGGGAGAGGCAAAGAGCTCCGCCGTCGGTTTCAGCTCGACGATGACGCCGCGCTGCATCACTGCGATGCGATCGCAGATTTGCGCGGCCACGCGCAGATCGTGGGTGATGAACAACATCGACAGCCCAAGGCGCGCCTTGAGGTCTTCGAGCAGCTTGAGCACCTGCGCCTGCACCGAGACGTCGAGCGCCGAGACGGCCTCGTCTGCGACGATGATCTCGGGTTCGAGCGCGAGTGCGCGGGCGATGCCGATGCGCTGGCGCTGGCCGCCGGAGAACTCGTGCGGATAGCGCTCGAGCGCGCCGGCATCCAGGCCGACCATCTTGAGGAGATCGCGGGCGCGGTCGAACGCGACCCTGGCATCGGTTCCGGCCGCGATCGGGCCGTCGGCAATGATGTGGCCGATCTTGCGGCGCGGATTGAGCGAGGCGAACGGATCCTGAAAGATCATCTGGATGCGATGGCGCTCGGAGCGCAGCGCCTTGCCCGAAAGCTGGGTGAGATCGGTGTCGCCGATCCGCACCGTGCCTCGGTCGGCCTCGATCAGCCGCATCACCAGCCGCGCCACCGATGATTTGCCGGAGCCGGATTCGCCGACCAGGCCAAGCGTCTCGCCCTTGAGAATGTTGAAATTGACCGCGCGCGCGGCATCGACGCGGCGGTCCTCACGAAACCAGCCGCCGGAGGTGACGTAGGTCTTGTCCAGCCCGATCACCTCGACCGCCTTGGCTTGTCCGTCGAGTGGTGCGCGCGCCGGAGGATGCATCGAGGGCACGGCAGCAAGCAGCGCCTTGGTGTAATCGTGCTGCGGCTCGTTGAACACGGTCGCGGCAGGGCCTTCCTCCACGACCTTGCCATGCCTGAGCACCACGACCTGGTCGGCGATGTCGGCGACGACGCCGAAATCATGGGTGATGAACATCACCGCCATGTTGCGGTTGCGCTGGAGGTTGCGGATCAGCTTCAGGATCTGCGCCTGCGTGGTGACGTCGAGCGCGGTGGTCGGCTCGTCCGCGACCAGCACCGCCGGCTCGAGCGCGAGCGCCATCGCGATCATGGCGCGCTGGCGCTGGCCGCCGGAGAGCTGGTGCGGATAGGCGCGCACGATGCGTTCGGGGTCGGGCAGGCCGACTTCGCGCGCCAGCGACAGCGCCTTCGCGCGCCGCTCCTTCGGCGTCAGCAGGCCATGGGCCTCGAACATCTCCGCCATCTGGTCACCGATCCGCATCAACGGATTGAGCGCGGTCATCGGTTCCTGGAAGATCATCGCGAGCCGGCGGCCGCGCAGGTCGCGCCAGCCGTCATCGTCGAGCTTGAGCAGGTCCCGGCCCTCGAACTGGATCTCGCCGGAGGTGACGGAGACGGTGTCCGGCAGCAATCCCATCAGCGCGTGCGCGCACATCGACTTGCCGGAGCCGGATTCGCCGACGACGCAGACGATCTTGCCGGGACGCAAATCGAGGGAGACGCCGTCGACCGCGAAGGGCCGTTCGGCGCCCTTGGGCAGCGCGATCTTGAGATTCCTGATCGAGACGGCGGGCGGGGCGGTCATGATCAGCGGCCCTCCCGCGACAGTCGCGGATTCAGCGCGTCGTTGAGGCCTTCGCCGATCAGGTTCAATCCGAGCACCGAGATCAGGATGGCAACGCCGGGAAACACGGTGATCCACCAAGCCTGGCGGATCACGGTGCGGCCGGCGCCGACCATGTAGCCCCAGGAGATCAGGTTGGGATCGCCGAGGCCGAGGAACGACAGCGAGGATTCCAAGAGGATCGCGGTTGCGACCATCAGCGAAGCCAGCACGATCACCGGCGACAGCGCGTTGGGCAGGATCTCGCGCAGGATGATCCAGCTGTTGCTCTGGCCGGTGACGACGGCGGCCTGGACATATTCGCGCGTGCGTAGCGACAGCACCTCGCCGCGGACGAGGCGGGCGACCGGCGGCCAGCTCACCACCGCGATCGAGGCCACGATCGAATAGATCGAGGGCTGCAGGATCGCGACCAGCACGATCGCGAGCGCAAAGCTCGGAATGGTCTGGAAGAACTCGGTGAAGCGCATCAGCGCGTCGTCGACCTTGCCGCCGAAATAGCCGGCCATGGCGCCGATGGGGACGCCGACGACCAGCGCAACCAGCGTCGAGACGAGGCCAACGAGCAGTGAGACGCGTGCGCCGAAGATCATGCCGGCGAACACGTCGCGGCCGAGCGCATCGGTGCCGAGCGGCACGGTCGAAAGCGTGAAGGGCGGCAGGAACGGCCGCTGCACCATGCGCCAGGGCGAATTCGGGAACAGCAACGGCCCGAACACCGCGACCGAGATCGCGAGCAGCAGGATGATCAGTCCGATCACGCCGCTCGGGCTTCTGAGCATCGATTTCCAGAATTGTTTCATGCGGCGAATTCGATGCGTGGGTCGACCAGGCGATAGACGAGGTCGGTGATGAGATTGAAGATCAGCACCATGACGGAGCAGGTCACGAAGACGCCGAGCAGCAGATTGTAGTCGCGCTGCAAGAGCGCGTCGTACATCAGCCGTCCGATGCCGGGCCAGGCGAATACGGTCTCGGTGATGACGGCGCCCCCGATCAGCGTGCCGGCATGCACGCCGGCGAGCGTCACCACGGGCAGCAGCGCGTTGCGCAGGACGTGGCGGCGCTGAATGACGGAATCAGAGAGGCCCTTGGCGCGCGCGGTCTTGACGAAATCGAGCCGCTTCACCTCCAGCATCGAGGCGCGCGTCATGCGCGTGTAGGTCGCCATGAAGAACAGGCCGAGCGTCATCGCCGGCATGATCAGATGCTTGGCGACGTCGATCACGTGGGCAAAGCCCTTAAGATTGGCGCCGACCGTCTCGTAGCCAAAGCTCGGCAGCCAGTCGACGGTGACCGAGAACAGCAGGATGCCCATCAGCGCCACCCAGAAGATCGGCATGGCGTAGAAGATCAGCGCGAAGATCGTGATGCCGGTGTCGAGGAAAGTGCCGGCGAAGCGGGCGGCGAAGGTGCCGAACAGAACACCGAGCGTGAGCGAGATCGCGAATGCGGTGAGCGTCAACAACAGCGTCGCCGGCAAGCGCTCCGCGATCAGCTTCGCCACCGGCGCCTGCTGGCGGAAGGAGAAGCCGAGGTCGAGGGTCGCGATGCCCTTGACGTAGATGAAGAGCTGCTCCGGCACCGGCTTGTCGAGGCCGAATTTTTCGCGCAGTTGCTGCACGAAGACCTGGTCGCTGGCGCCGGCCTCGCCCGCCATCACCATCGCAGGGTCGCCCGGCGCCAGCCGGATCAGGAAGAAATTGAGGACGACGATCGCGAGCAGGACGATCACGCCTTTCACGACACGCTGAGCGACGAAGGAGAGCATTTAGTTTCGCAAGCTAGTTGATTGAAGCGGTCGTGCCGCACGCCACACCTCTCCCCAACGGGGAGAGGTCGCGCCGAAGGCGCGGGTGAGGGGGATCAGGTTCCACGAGAGAGCGTAAACCCTCACCCGGATCGCATCTTGCGATGCGATCCGACCTCTCCCTCCGGGAGAGGTGGGCAGCGCGCTCACTTGTCGAGCCATGCGTCCTTGAAGCCGTCATTGACCCCGATCCCCGTGGTGATCAGGTTCTTGACCTTGCAGCGCGTGATGGTCGGGAATTGCAGCTCCAGCAGCCAGGCCACCGGCACCTCCTCGACCAGGAGTTTCTGCGCCTTGTCGTAGATCTCCTTGCGCTTGGAGTCGGGGGTCGCGACCGCGCCCTCGGCAAACAGCTTGTCGATCTCGGCGTTGCTGTAGCCTTCGACATTGTTGAACACCTGCCCCTTGGCGATGTTGCTGGAGACGTAGTTGCGTCCGACCCCGAGCGCGGGGTCGCCGTACTGGTAGAGGTAGGTGAAGGCGATGTCGTAGTCCCAATCGCCGATTTTCTGGTTGCCGCCGGCGACGTCTGTCGAGATCGTCTCGATGTTCATGCCGACGTCCGTGAGGTTCTGCTTCACGGCTTCACCCCAGCGCTGCCAGGTCTCGCCATAGGCGAGCGGCAACAGGCGGATCTTCTCGCCCTTGTAGCCGGCTTCCTTCAGCAGGGCTTTGGCCTTGGCCGGATCGTACGGATATTTCGGCACGTCGTCGGTGTAGAACTTGATGGTCGAGGCGGACGGGCCGGTTGCGACCTTGCCGAGCCCGTTCCAGATCACGTCCTTGGCGAAATCGCGGTCGATCGCGTACATGATGGCCTGCCGCACCCGCTTGTCCGCGAGCGGGCCCTGGCGGTTGTTCAGCCACAGCCAGGCCAGCGGCGAGAAGAACTCCCAGCCGGCGCCGGTCACGCAAGTGTCCTTCAGCTTGGACAGCCGAGGCACGTCGAAATTCTCGACCGAACCGCCGGGCAGCACGTCGACCTTGCCGGTCTCATAGGCCACCGAGCGCGCGGCGGCGTCGGGGATGATCTGCCAGTAGATCTCGTCGATATAGGGCTTGCCCTTCTCGTAATAGTTCGGGTTCTTGACGAGGCGAATGAACGAGCCCTTCTGCCATTCCTTGAACATGAAGGGGCCGGTGCCCACGGGCGCGTTGTTGTAGGGATTGGTCTTCCAGTCGGTGCCCTCGTAGAGATGCTTCGGCACGATCGGCATTGAGCCGACCTCGAAAATGCCGAGGAACGGACCGAACGGCTGCTTCAGCGTGAACACGATTGTGTAGTCGTCGGGCGCCTCGATCTTCTCGACCTGAACGAGGTTGGCGCGGGCGCGCGCATGCGTCTGCTTCAGCATCTCGATCGAAAACAGCACGTCGGCCGAGGTGAAGGGCTTGCCGTCATGCCAGGTGACGCCCTTCCTGAGCTTGAAGGTGTAGGTCTTGGCGTCCTCGCTGATGCTCCAGCTCTCGGCAAGCTCCGGGAGCGGCTCGAGCTTGGGGCTGTAGCGCAGCAATCCCTCGAAAATGTTGCCCGACACCATCTGGGTCGGACCGTTCTGGATCATCGCAAGCATCAGGCCGGGCGGCTCGGGCTGGATCACCGCGTTGATCACGCCTCCCGTCTTCGGCTCTTGCGCCAGCGCCGAGGCGGTGAGGCCGCAAGCGAGGAGGAGACCGAGCAACACTCGTTTCGACATGTCGTATCTTTCTCAAGCGCGACCGACCGCAAACGCTTCGCGACGTCCTCTCGCGCAAAGCGACGGCCAGCCCATCCCAGTCCCCATCCGGGGGCGAGGCTCACACGGTCTCGTTCCGCGCCGCAAGATGAAAGTCTCGACAGTATCAGCACAAAAAATGTACAGCGCGTCCTGTTTTCACTTGATTCATTGTCCTGTCACGGAGAGAAGTCGGCTCATGGACAATGCCACACGCTCCGAACGGTCCCGCAATGCTGCGCTCGAGGCAGCCATCGCGATCATTGCACGCGACGGCCCCGGTCGGCTGACACTCGATGCGATCGCGCGCGAGAGCGGTCTGAGCAAGGGCGGCGTGATGCACCAGTTCCGCACCAAGGAAGCGGTGCTGAAGGCGCTGCTCGAGCGGCAGATGTCGCATTTCGAGGAATTCTCGACAGCCTATATGGCGAAGGTGAGCGCGACTTCCGCGAATCCCAATCTGGCAACCCAGCTTGCCACGATCAGGGAAGCGGCGAGCTCGCCCAATTCCGCGGCGCTGGCCCTGGTTGCGGCCATGGTCGAAAATCCCAACCTGATGGCGCTGCCGCGCGAGCTCGAGATGAAGAGAATGGCGGCCATCAAGCAGGAAGCCGCCGACCCTGATCTTGCGATGCTGCGCTGGGCTGGAGCGCTCGGACTGCTGCTCAGCTCGCTGTTCGGCATGTCGCCGCTCAGCAAGGACGAGCACCAGCGACTGTTCGCGCGTCTGCTCGACGATGCGCAATGGACTGGCCTCGAAGAGCCGGTGGCGACGCGGGCCGCCAAATCCGGCGCGGCATCGGCGGCAAAGGCTGCAAGTCCGCGCAGACGCGCCTGATTCATCGTTAACGAAATCCAACTGCACAAAGCTGCGGCTGCGGCCAAATGAGTCAGAGCGCTATTTCGGTACTTTACAAACCAACTAGTCGGTTTTATAAATCCAGACACTGAGACGGCCCGAGGCTTCCGACATGGCCCCGGACGAAGTCACGAGCCGGAATTGGTGAGCGTCGCAGCCGCGTGTGGTCCCGTACGCGGCTGCGGTCCCCATGAACTTTTTGCCAAGAAGGCCTTTGCCGAAACGGGCCTTTCCTGAAAGCCGCTAGAGGAGTTTGCAATGGATCGCTCGATCGCCCTGCGCGGTCTGGGAACGCTGGTGTTTTGCGCAGCCGCGGCCGGCTGCGCCTCGGTCGCGCCCGTGCCCTATTCGGAGATGGCTTCCTCGGCCTATATGGCCCCCGACAAGTCGGATAGTTCCGGCCGCGTGCCCTATCGCTATTCCACGCCGGTCGATTGGCGCGCCTACAACAAGGTGATTCTCGATCCCGTCGTGATCTATCGGGGCAAGGATCATCAGTTCGGCGACATGTCCGACAAGGACAAGGCGACGCTCGCCGCCTACATGCAGAATTGCTTTGCCGATCGGCTGCGCGGCCGCTTCTCCCTGGTGCGCGAGCGCGGGCCGAACACGCTGCGGATCAGGCTGACGCTCACCGGCGCCGTCACCAACACGCCGGTGCTCGGCACGCTCTCCCGCTTCGACATGGCCGGCGCGGTCTACAACGGCGTGCAGGCCGCGCGCGACGGCGAGGGCATGTTGACCGGCTCGGTCATCTACGGCGTCGAGATCTTCGACGCCGCGACCGCGCGCCTGCTCTCGGCCTACGTCACCAAGCAATATCCCGGCGCCTACGACATCAAGGCCAGCGTCGGCGCACTCGCGGCCGCCACCGCCGGCCTCGACAAGGGCGCCGATGCGCTGCTGGCGCAACTGAACTGACGCCGCAATCCTCGCAACGAAAGATGCCGCTGATGAATTTCCTGCTTCGCTTCGTGCTGCGTATTGCCATCACCATCGTGATGATGATGCTTGGCGGTCGCGCCGGCGCCGCCCCGCCCACTGACCCCAGCGGCACCTGGCTGGTCGAGGACGGCCGCGCCCGCGTCAGGCTGGAGCGCTGCGGTTCCGCGCGCGAGCGCATCTGCGGCTTCATCGTCTGGATGAAGGAGCCGGTCGACAAGCGCGGCCAGCCCTATCGCGACAAGGAAAACCCTGATACCGACAAGCGCGCCCGCCCGTTGCTCGGCCACCAGCTTATCATGGGCTTGCAGGCGACGCCCGAGGGCCGCTTCGCCGGCGACATCTACAATGCCGAGGACGGCAAATCCTACTCGGTCTCGCTGTGGCGCGAATCCGCCGATCGGCTCAAGCTCAAGGGCTGCCTGATCAAGTTCCTGTGCCAGACCCAGACCTGGCAGCAGACTCTCGACGTCCAGCCCGGCCAGTTGATCGGCCTCACCGGCGATCTCAACGGTCCCCGTGCCGACAAGGAATGGGCCCAGGTGCCGGCGCCGAAGCCGATGCAGGCCAAAGCCAAATAGTCGTTACGCCGAGGAGGCTTTCAGGGCCCGCTGCAATTCGTCGACCGCGTCGGCGAGCAGCTCGCGATGTGCGATGTCGTCCTTTGGGATCGCGGCAACGCTCGCCGCGAGCTCGCGCAAAATGCCGGCGAGCAAGCCGAAGTTGAGGTGCAAGTGCACGGATTTGCGCTCGTCCTCGGTGCCGGGGCGCTCGAGTATGAGGGCAACGCCGCTGTCGTCGAGCCGTGCCTCGAACCGCGATGAATGCGCGAAGGTGCCGGCGTAGAACTTGTCAGGGTATTCGAGCGCGACTGCCGCCTTGTCGGGAATGGGTTTTGACATACGGCCTCGTCGTATTCTGCCATCTTGGCAGACCGAAGAGCCAGTCGCCTTGCGATAGGTCAGAGGCGGTCGCCGGAAGTTTGATCCGGATCAAGGCGAAACGTACGCATTTGCGATCCGGTCGCCGGACGCGCAACGACACGCGCGCGGAGACGATCGGCATTGGACATTCTCGCGAGCCTTCCTGAAACGGATTTGGACGATCTCGCCGCGCCGGTCGCGGACGAGGCCGGGGCGCGCTGCATGCAATTGCTGAGCGATGCCGGCCTGCGGCCGACGCGGCACCGCCTGGCGCTGGGCAAGATGCTGCTGCTGGGCGATCATCGTCATGTCACCGCCGAAAGCCTGTATGACGAGGCCACGGTCGCCAATCTGCGGCTCTCGCTCGCCACCGTCCACAACACGCTGAACCAGTTCACCGAAGCCGGCCTGCTGCGCCGGATCGCGGCCGACGGCGTCAAATCGTTCTTCGACACCGACACGTCGGTGCATCCGCACTTCTATCTCGAGGGCGAAGACGTGCTGATCGACGTCGCCGGCGGCCTTGCCTTCAGCAAGGTGCCGGACGCGCTTCCTGGCCACGAGATCGCGCGGCTCGACGTCATCGTCCATCTGCGCCGGAAGCGGATGTAGCGACCGCCCCGGTCACGAGCGCCTGCGCGAATCCCCGAAGCCGCGCAGATCCCCGCTCTCGGCGGCATGGATCTGCGGCTCGATCGCCGCGACGATCCGCTCGGTGATCTCGTCCTGCACCGCGAAGACGTCGTTGAGCTCGCGGTCATAGCGCTCGGCCCAGAGATGGCCGCCGGTGGTGGCGTCGTTGAGCTGTGCGGTGATGCGCACGCGGTTGTCCACTTTGCGGACGCTGCCCTCGACGATGTAGCGGACGCCGAGCTCCTCGGCGATCTGCTTGATGTGCACCGCGCGCCCCTTGTAGGTGAAGGACGAGTTGCGGGCGATCACCACGAACCAGCGCTGCTTCGACAGTGCGGTGAGGATGTCCTCGCTGATTCCGTCGCCGAAATAGTCCTGGGCAGGGTCGTCGCTCATGTTCTCGAAGGCGAGCACGGCAATGCCCGGACGATCTGTTGCGGCGCGCGCCGAAACAGGCGCGGTTTCGGCTTGCGCGCGCTTTGCTGCCACTTCTTCCCGGACTTCGCCGACGAAGCGAAAGCCCTTGCGCGGGATCGTCTTGATCAGCCGCTGCGTCGCGCCGTCGTCGCCAAGCGCCTTGCGTGCGGCATTGATCCGGCTGTTCAGCGCGGAATCCGAGACGATGCGGTCGCTCCAGATCCGGCTGATCAGATCGTCCTTGCTGACGACGCGGGTGCGTTCCGCGACGAGGTAAATCAGGATATCGAACACCTGCGGCTGCAGCGGCACGGTCGTCCCGGCGCAGGTCAGTTCGCGCAGGTCGGCGTCGAGCACGTTGTTCTCAAAAAGAAATCGCACGTTTCTGTCGTCTCAAGCAAAAATCAAAGTCGTCTCAGCTGAAAATCAACGGTCCGCGAAAGTCTTCCACGGTCCGGCCCGGCATGGTGCCGAGGCCAGACAGTGCCGATGCCTCGGCACAACGGAGCTTTCCATGACCCAACTCGATCATCAGGTTGATTCCATTGGCCCGGCGGCTGCGGGCTCGCGCATGTTCAAGTTCATCGCTTTTCTCTACGGAGTGGCGGCGTATCTCGTGTTTTTCGTCACCATTCTCTATGCCATCGGCTTCGTGACGGGGCTGTTGGTGCCGAAGACCATCGATATCGGAACCGACACGCCGGCCGCTGAAGCCATGATCATCAATCTGCTGCTGATGACGCTGTTTGCGGTTCAACATAGCGTGATGGCGCGCCAGCGCTTCAAGGCGTGGTGGACGCAATTCGTCCCCAAGCCGGTCGAGCGCTCGACCTACGTGCTGTTCGCGAGCCTGTCGTTGCTGCTCCTGTTCTGGCAGTGGCGTCCATTGCCCATGGTCATATGGGACGTCGCCAACCCCAATCTTGCCGTGACGCTGATCACGCTGTCGTTCGCGGGCTGGGTGCTGGTGTTCACCTCGACCTTCATCATCAATCATTTCGAATTGTTCGGATTGCATCAGGTGACTAGCCATCTCGTCGGCAAGCAGGCCGCGCCGCCGCGGTTCAAGACGCCGCTGCTCTACAAATTCGTCCGTCATCCGATCTATCTCGGCTTCATCATCGCCTTCTGGGCGGCACCGACCATGACCGCAGGCCATCTGCTGTTCGCGGCCGTGACCACCGCCTACATCTTCGTCGGCATCGCGCTGGAGGAGCACGATCTCGTCGATCTCTTCGGTGACGAATACCGGCAGTACAAACAACGGGTGTCGATGCTTATTCCCTGGCGAAAGTCGGTGTAACCTTGCCATGCCGCCGCCGCGTCCATCGAAAGGAGGATGCGGCACCGGGGGGCACGGAGGAAAATGTCAATTACAAAGACTCATAAACGGAGAACACGATGACTCATGTCGGGAACTGTTTTTGCGGCGCGGTTGCGCTCGAGGTCACGGGGGAACCGGAGGCGATGGGATATTGCCACTGCCGGTCCTGCCGCTCCTGGTCGGGCGGCCCGGTCAATGCGTTCAGCCTGTGGAAGCCCGAGGCCGTGCGTGTCACGGCCGGTGCAGAGCATGTCGCGACCTACGCCAAGACGCCGCTCAGCGAGCGTCAATTCTGCAGGAAATGTGGCGGCCATCTCATGACCAATCATCCGCCGCTCGGCATGATCGACGTCTTCACCGCCACGATTCCGACGCTCAAATTCGCGCCCGGCGTCCACGTCAACTACGCCGAGACGGTCCTGCCGATGCGCGACGGCCTGCCCAAGCTGAAGGATTTCCCCGCCGAGTTCGGCGGTAGCGGCGAGATGATGCAGGAGTAGAGGGAGGCGAGCCGGCTCATGCAAATCCGCCCTGTCCCGTGAGGGAACAGGGTGGATGGAGCTTCGGGAGATTGATCCAAGCCGCCCGCGTTTGGCGCGGGCGATCTTGTCACGGGCAGGGATGGCGCCGGCCGTCGTTGCCGAGATAAAGGCCCGTATTTGGATTGTAGGATCTGTAGCGCCGCATGCAGTATTCGATGTCGCCTTCCGGCGGCGGTCCGTAGGCCGCGGGCGGCGGATAGGCCGGTCCGTAGTAATAAGGCGAACCGTAATAATAGGGCGCAGCCATCGCGCCGCCGATGATCGCGCCGGCCGCCAGTCCGCCGACGAACGCGCCGCCGCCCCAGCCCCAGCCGCGATGTCCATGCCACCGCACCTGCTCGATCTGGCCGGACGCCGCCTGCGCCATCGCGAGCGGCTGGCCGAGCGGCGCCGCCGATGCCGCGCTCAAAGTCGCGGCCGACAGGCACGCCAGCAGACAAGCCCCGGCAACGAATCGAAACGATTTCAACATTGGTGGTCTCCTCATGATGCGGCACTGCGCGCCGCATCATGAGTGATAGTGCGACCGACGAAATGCGCTGAATCAAAGTTTGGACAGGGCGATGTGATGGGATGCAGATGCCGCCGTCCGGATTCGCAAGGCGGGTCTCTCTTTCGCGATCCCGAGGCCGGAGTGCAATGGAGGCGCCGGGGATAGATGGCGCCGCTGCATCCCGGCCGTATGTGGCGGCCAGAATTCATCGCGCCGGCATCGAGGCCCTTAACTCACCCAAAAATGACCTCGGCCTTGCGCCGGCGCCGGTCGGCCGGGTGCTGAATCGGCAACGCGTTGAAAACCAAAATGCGAGAAACTCCGTATCTTTCACGTCTCGCAAGACGCTCGCACACTTGTGTCTCGTGATGTTACACTTAGATTGAATGACAGACTTTCGGCAGAGGACCCGGCATGACCGATCACCGCAATACTCCTACGTCCATCGATCCCGTGAAGCTCGACCGGCTGGCCGAGGTGGCGGTGAAGGTGGGGCTGGGCTTGCGACCGGGACAGGATCTGCTTCTGACGGCGCCGGCGATCGCGCTGCCGCTGGTGCGCCGGATCGCTGCGCACGCCTACAAGGCCGGCGCCGGCATCGTGACGCCCATCCTCTCCGACGAGGAGATGACGCTGGCACGCTACCGTTACGGCCACGACAATAGTTTCGATCGTGCCGCCAACTGGCTGTATGAGGGCATGGCCAAGGCGTTCTCGGAGAACACCGCGCGGCTTGCCATCGTCGGCGACAATCCGATGCTGTTGTCCGGCGAAGATCCGTCCAAGGTCGCGCGCGCCAGCAAGGCCAATTCCATGGCCTATCAGCCGGCGCTGGAAAAGATCGTCAATTTCGACACCAACTGGAACATCATCGCCTATCCGAGCCCGTCCTGGGCGAAGCAGGTCTTCCCTGATGATGCGGAAGAGGTGGCGATCAGCAAGCTTGCAGATGCGATCTTCGCGGCATCCCGTGTCAACCGCGAGGATGCCATGGCCAATTGGGCGAGCCATAATGCGGTGCTGCGCGAGCGCACCAACTGGCTCAACGGCCAGCGTTTCCGCGCGCTGCAATATTCGGGTCCCGGCACCGATCTCACCATCGGGCTGGCCGACGGCCATGAATGGGAAGGCGGGGCCTCGCTCTCCAAGAACGGCATCAGTTGCAATGCCAACATCCCGACCGAGGAGGTCTTCACCACGCCGCATTGCCGGCGGGTTTATGGCCATGTCGTGAGCTCGAAGCCACTGTCCTATCAGGGCACGCTGATCGACAACATCGCGGTGCGCTTCGAGGACGGCAAGATCGTCGACGCCAAGGCTTCGCGCGGCGCCGAGGTGCTGAACAAGGTGCTCGATACCGACGAGGGCGCACGCCGCCTCGGCGAAGTGGCGCTGGTGCCGCATTCCTCGCCGATCTCGCAGAGCGGGCTATTGTTCTACAACACGCTGTTCGACGAGAATGCGGCCTCGCACGTCGCGCTCGGCCAGTGCTATTCGAAGTGCTTCGTCAATGGCGCCCAGCTCACGCCGCAGCAGATCGCCGCGCAAGGCGGCAACCAGAGCCTGATCCATATCGACTGGATGATCGGCTCGGCCGAGACCGATATCGACGGCATCCTGGCCGACGGCAGCAAGGTGCCGGTGTTCCGCAAGGGCGAGTGGGCGAAGTAACTCTGCTGCTCGTCATGCCCGGGGCTTGTCCCGGGCATCCACGTTCTTCGTGCCGCAAGGCGTGGATGACCGGGACAAGCCCGGCCATGACGGTCGTGAACGATTGAGGCGCCAAGCACTCACGCCGCCGCGTTACGCAGCGTCGGGTTGTTGTCGATGCTGAAGCGGTTGAACAGGGTCGTGAACGGGCTGCCGTCAGTGGCCCGTACGATGGCGTCGGAAGCCGCGACCGCTTCGTAGAGTGCGCCGACCGGGTCCTTGGCCTCCGGCAGATCCAGGCGCGCGCGGATTTCCTCCCTCGCTTCGTTGACGTCGTCCTCGTCGTCGAGTGTCGCTTCCAGCGCATCCGCCGCACGTCGCATTTGCTCGAGATCGCCGCCGGCGGAGAATTTGAGGATGTCGAGCCAATAGGGGCGGGCGACGACCAGCTGGACGAACGCTTCAAAATTCCCCGCGATGATCCCGGCCCGGCCTTCCGATGACACGTAGAGCACATTCTGCGACGGCAGCAGCACGAAGGCGCCGCCCGAACTGTCACTGCCGATCTGCCGGGGGCTTTCGACGCCGTCGATCGTGAACCAGGGTTCGTCGTCCGCTGCGAATGAGACATCGAGACGACCGAGCCAGGCGACGACCTCGCTGTCGGCTGTCAGAACCTCTGGGGTCAGGGGCATCGATCGGGCTCCTTCTGGGTCGTCCCGCGCACTTTGTCGCACCCCGGAAAAGATGGGTTCATGTGCGCGAATTTGCAGGGAAATCCCGACGTTAACCGATTCGCATCTGCAACTTGCGGTGGATTGTCGGGGCCTGCGTAAGGAAGAATTAAAAACCGGCTATTAGCGTTCCCAACATCTTTTGAAACAATCCGGGATTAAGCCCGGTTAATCATATTGTACCTCCTGGGGAAGCAGATGTCGCGGGCAATGATTGAAATCGGCAGTTGCAATGTGGATCTGGAGTTGCGGCCGATCGAGCCGGCCTGGATCATCGAAGGCAACCCGGTCTCGCGCTCGCACATCCTCTCGACCAGTTCGGACGGCACCTCCTCGACCATCATCTGGTCCTGCACGGAAGGCCGTTTCAACTGGTACTATGATTTCGACGAGACGATCATGATCCTGGAAGGATCGATCGTGCTGGAGAGCGACGGGCTTCCGCCAAAACGCTATGGCGTCGGCGACGTCATCTTCTTCCGCGACGGCGCCCATGCCAAATGGCATGTCGAGGGCCACGTCAAGAAGATCGCCTTCTGCCGCAAGACCAATCCCGCGGTCATTGGCTTCATGGTCCGCGTCGTCAACAAGCTGAAGCGGATGCTCCTCTCGCCCGGCGAGCGCCGCCCTGCCAGCCTCATGGGTGCCGGCTAGTCATTTTCACGGACGCTTCCCAGCGGCCACGACGGAAGAGGGGGCGGGATCAACATCCCGGCCCCTCTTTTGCGTCATGACGGCAGTTCAAGCCGGTAGACATCGGTCGCGGTCTGCGAGAACAGCGCATTCTTCTCCGCCTCGCTCAACGGCGCCGCGATCCGTTTGAAGGCGTTGAAGATCACCTGGTAGCTGCACTGGCCCTTGTCCGGCGGAAAATTGCTCTCGAACATCGCGCGCTTCGGCCCGAATGCCTCGATGCAGGTGTCGACATAGGGCTTCCACGCGGCGGCAAGCTCCTCGGAAGACGGCGGCCTCTCGCGCAGATGGAAGTCGTAGCCGAGCAGGCACATCGCGAGCCCGCCGAGCTTCACCACGACGTTCTCGCAACGAGCGATCTGCTGGATCGAGGCGCGCCACTGCGCAAACACCTCTTCGCGCCGCCCGGCAAAGCGGCCGACCCCGGCCGGCCCGCCGCAATGGTCGAGCACGATTCTGGTGTCGGGGAAGGCACGAGCCAGTTCAGTCAGCTCGCCGATCTGCGGATGAAACAGCCAGGCATCGAAACTGAGGCCAAGCGGTGCAAGATGGGCAAAGCCCTTGCGGAAGGCTGGATCCTGCAGCAGTCCCTTCGGACGGGTCGCATACATACCGGCGACGACGGGATCCGGATCCCACGCGGATGAATGCCTGATGCCGCGGAAACGGCCATTGCCGGCGGCGATTTCCGCCTCCAGCACCGGCCTTGCCGCATCGCCGAGCAAAAGGCTCACATGGCTGACGATGCCGGCGCAGATCGCGGCCTTGCCGTAACCACCGCTCGCGCTCATCGCCGCCACGCCGTTGGCGAACTCGACCTCGCCGACCGGCCTGAATGCTTCGGGCCCGTGCGCGCGGTACATCGAGCGGCAATCGACATAGACGGTCGCAATGATGTTGTGGCCGGAAGCGATGTCATCAGCCATCTCCTCGATCAGATAGCGATGGCCGCGATTCCAGAGATGATGATGCGGATCGACGATCGGCCTGAAGGGATCGATGATCTCTTCCTGATGTTGCGCGAGCCAGTCCTCGCGCGGCTCGATGAAGAGCCCGCTGGTGTTGGCGGGCAGACCGCTTGCAGCCATCGAAATTCGCTCCCTCATGTTTTTATGGCGGGAGCCTAGCACCTGATCGCGCCACGCAGCAGCGCGCGTTGCTCAGGGCACCTTGGCAGCGACGGAAGAGGTTGCAGCGAGCACGTGGCAGCCGCCCGGAATCCGTCACGCCTTGCGCCGCGTCGCCCTCACATCGACCACCAGCCGCCAGTCGGTTGCGGTCGTGGGCTTGACCTCGCCGAGCCAGTGAAAGGATTCGCCTGTGATTTCAACGAAACTCCAGCGCGTGAGGTCTCCGGCTTCGGTCGTGCCTTCCTGCACGATATCCTCGCCGTGCGGGCGGCCGATCTGCTGACGGAACACGCTGCGTCCCGGATCGAACCAGGAAATCCGCCACGCGGAAATGGTGGGGTCGTAGACGCGTAGTGTCGTGCCGTACCAATTGCCGGCGACCGGGAAGGCGGGACTGCCCGCGGCGCGCGGAATGATCCAGACGTCCTGGATGGCGCGTCCCTCCAGCACCCAGCCGAAATGGATTTCGCCGGGTGCGGTGTGTTTCGTTCCATCCGCCCCGTGGGCGGTGATCTCGGCATCCCAATCGCCGACGAAGCGGCCGTAAAGCTGGAGCGCCGCCGCATGCTCGGGGTTGGGTCCATCCGCGTGCAACAATCTCTTGAAGTCGCTCATGTCGATCTCCTGTTGCTCAGGAGGACAGCACGACCGGCCGTCATCCGGCTTGGAGAAAATTGCGCGTCAAACCCCGTCGAGGATGATTACCGTCGGCGTCGTCGGCAGCGTGTCCCGCGAGATCCGCAAGGAACGTTCGATGCGGCGGTCGATCTCGAACTGCTTGCCGATGCGTTGCATGAACTCGTCGAGCGGGGTGGCGAAGCGGTGCATCGGCAGCACCACGGAGGCACGTAAGCGCCTGGTGATCTCCGAGATGCCATCGAGCGACATGGTGTAGGTGCCGTCGATCGGCACCATCACGATGTCGAGCCGGCCGATCTGGGCGAAATGGCTATCGTCGAGCTTGTGATGCAGATGTCCGAGATGACCGATGCAGAGGCCGGCGACCTCGAAGATGAAGATCGAATTGCCGTCGCGGATCATGTCGGTGCCGGAATCGTCGCCGAAATAGCGGCGGATGTCGGTCGTGACGTTGCGGATGAAGGTGTCGCCGATGCGCTCCGAAATGGCAGCCGGCTTGCCGTCCTCGCCCCAGCCATGCAGCACATGGGGAATGCGCTTGTCGGGATTGAGCGAATAGTGAGTGCTGTGCGCCCGGTTCATGGTGACGACGTCAGGCAGCCGGCCGACCTGATAGGCGCCGCTGTAATCGGTCGCGATGCGCACCCCGCCCGGCGTATCGATGAAATAGGTGGAGTGGCCGGCATAGGTGATCTCGACCTCTGGCGCCGCGGCGGCCGCCTGCCGGAAGACGACCGGCATGGCGCGGGGCGCCGCATTTGCCATCGCGAGGCACTCGCTGCGTTGAGGCGGCTGCTGGGCGAGGGCAGGCGAGAGACACGCGCTCAACAGCGCAAATGCCGCCGAAATCAATCGCCGCATGACTCCGTCCTCGATGACTTCAGGGGAAGTCTAGCGTGCAATCCGGCGCGTCGCCAACAGGGCGCGATCAACAGCGCGTCAGTGTCGCACCGTCACTCCCGCCTTTACTCGCGCTTTGGGCTGAACTTCCAGGTCATCGCCACCATGCCCGCGGTGATCAGGCCGCTGACGATGCCGGCGGTCGGCAGCGTGAGCAGCAGCGCGGCGGTGGCGGCCCAGCCGATCGAGGAGAAGGCTTCGGCGAAGGTCGCAAGCCGCGACGAGGTCTGGCGGCGGCGGAATTGGCTGCGGCGGGCCTGGACCCGGAACCAGAGCTGGATTGCGGTGGCGGAGGCGGCGCTGATGATGATCGTGGCCGCGGTGATCGCGGCCTGGAATGGCGAGGCGAAAACCAGTGCCGCAACCAGCGGGCTGAAGATGACGGCGATCGCGATCAGCACCACCTCGATCTTGGCGCGGATGACGCTGGACGGCGTCAGCGGTGCGGTCGCGACCAGATCAGGGGCGTCCTCGCCCGAGATCGTCAGCCAGGCGAGCCCGCCGGCGAGCTGTCCTGCCGCCATCACGATCACGGGCGTGATCAGGGTCAGAGCCGCAGAGCTGTCACCAAAACTGCGCCACAGCAGCAGCGCCGGCGGCACCAGATAGAGCAGCTGCATCAGTGTTTGCGAGATTAGCCAGGGGTCGCGCCAGAGTAGCGTGAACTCCTTGCGGCGTAGGGCCTGTTGGCGCGAACCGCCGCGGAACGGCCGCTCCCTTGCGCGCTTGCGGCTGGATGAGCCGTAAGCGGCGGCGTCGATCGCGGTGTCGGCGAAGTGGCCCGAGAAGATCGCCATCACGCATCCGAGCAGCATGAGCCCCAGCGCGAGAAGCAGCAGCAGCGCCTCGCTGTCGCCCATGGTTGCCCGCGCCGGCCACCACCAGATGCTGTCGATGTCGGGCGCATGCGCGGCGAGGGTGCCTGAGGTCAGGATGGTGAAGCGCGACAGCGTGCCATAGGAGATGATCGCCGCGACCTGGAGCGCGATCACGAAGCCCGCGCCGATGATCGCGGCCAGGATCTGGGCGACGAAGCGCGTCCGCGCCGGGCCGATCAGGCGAAACAGCAGAATGGTGACGGCAATCGCGATCGCGGCCGCCGACAGGCCCATCGCGACCACCACGCCGAAGGCGCTGAGCCAGCGCGCGCCGCCGCCGATCACAAGCACGTCGATGAAGGGCGTCGAGAACAGCAGCGCCATCACCGTGACGCTGAGCGCGATCGCGGCGATGCGCACCGAGAACAGATTGGCCAGCGTTGCCGGTGAGGACATGATGAGGTCGAGGTCGGCGCGGGCGTAAAACACCCGTGTCACCGATTCGATCGCCTGTGACAGCATCAGGGTCCAGGCGAGCAAGATCGTCGCCGAGATCACGATCAGCGAGGATTTGTCGAGCGGCAGCTGCAGATTGGCGAAGCGGCCGATCACGGCCCAGGCCGGCACATGCAGCAGTGCAGCGAAGAACAGCAGACCGACGACGGCGGCGCGGGCGCGCCGGCGCCGACCGCCCGTCATCATCGCGAACCATTCGCGCCAGGCGAGGCGGAGCTCGTGACGGGCAAACCAGGACAGCGCGGTCGCCGAGCTCATGCGGCGTCCTGGAGCGTCACCAAGGCGATGAAGAGATCTTCGAGACTCGTGTCGGCATGGCCGTTCTGCTGGCGCAGCTCGGTCAGCGTACCCTCCGCGACCAGGCGGCCGGCGGCGATCACGCCGATGCGGTCGGCCATGCGTTCGGCGACCTCGAGAATATGCGTCGTCATGATGACGGTGCAGCCGGCGCGGACGCGATCGCTGAGCAGTCCCTTCACATGGCGCGCCGAGACGGCATCGAGGCCGGTCAGCGGCTCATCGAGGATGATGAGGCGGGGGTCGTGCACCAGCGCGCCGGCGAGCGCGACCTTCTGGCGCATGCCCTTGGAGAAGCCTTCGCAGCGTTCGTGCCGGTGCGGCTCGAGCCCGAGCGAGCCCAGCAGCTCCTCGGCGACCGGTTTCGAGGCGGACGGCGCGATGCCCCAGAGGCCGGCGACGAATTCGAGATATTCGAGCGGGGTGAGCTTGTCATAGATCATGGGCTCGTCGGAGACCCAGGCCATCACCTGCTTGGCCGCGACAGGATCCTGGAGCGCATCGATGCCGAAGATCGCGACGCCGCCCTCGTCGGGCCTGAGCAGGCCTGCGACCATGCGCAAAGTGGTGGTCTTGCCGGCGCCGTTGGGGCCGACCAGCGCATAGAATTCGCCGGCATGGATGGTGAGATCGAGGCTATCGACCGCCAAACGGTCAAAACGCTTCGTTAACCCTCGGACTTCGAGTGCCGAGCTGTCCGGCTTCATGACGGCCACACTAACAGGTTTTGCATCGGTCGCGACCATGACCCCAAGATGTTTCGGCACGGTGAATCGCGCTGCCGCAAATTCCGGCATCCATCTTGGACTAAAGGCAAGACGCCCTAGAAGTCACCGTTTGTTGACAGCGCGCGGGCGTTCAGGCTGAATTGCCGCCGGGACAAATGGCGCGCGCGGTGCAACGACCGCGTAGCGGCTGGACACAAGATGCGGCAAGGCGGTCATCAGAACCGCTGGTTGTATCGGGAGGACGCGGCGATGCTGGATTTCGTTCAGCAGCTGGTCAGCGGTGTTGCACTCGGCTGTGTCTACGGCCTGATCGCGCTCGGCTTCGTGCTCGTCTACAAGGCCACCGAGGTCGTCAATTTCGCCCAGGGCGATCTGATGATGCTGGGCGGCTTCTTCGCCTTCACCTTCATCGGCATGATGGGGCTCAACTACTGGGTCGGCTTTGCCGGTGCAGTGGCCGCGATGGCGCTGTTCGGCATGCTGGCGGAGCGGATCGTGGTGCGGCCGATCCTCGGCTATCCGCAATTCTCCATCATCATGGCCACCATCGGCCTCGGCTATTTCCTGCGCTCGGTCGCAGGCATGATCTGGGGCACCGACGATTTCAAGATCGAGACGCCGTTCAGCCAGGGCGTGCTGCGCATCGGCTCGCTGGTGCTTGCCCATGACAAGCTCTCGGTGATCGCCGCGACCATCATCCTCTGCACGCTGCTCTGGCTGTTCTTCAACAAGACCGCGCTCGGCACCGCTATGCGCGCCAGCTCCGAGAACATGCTGGCGGCCTATTACATGGGTATTCCGGTCAAGCGCGTGGTGTCGATCGTCTGGGCGATCAGCGCGGCCGTGGCGACCTGCGCCGGCGTGCTGCTGGCGCCGATCACCTTCATTCACTCCAATGTCGGCCTCGTGCTCGGGCTCAAGGCATTTCCGGCCGCCGTGCTCGGTGGCTTCGGCTCGATCCCCGGCGCGGTGGTCGGCGGCGTCCTGATCGGCGTGATCGAGAGCATGGCCGGATTCTATCTGCCCGAGGGCTGGAAGGACGTCGCGCCCTACATCGTGCTGCTGGTCGTGCTGCTGCTGAAGCCCGAAGGCCTGTTCGGCCTTCACGCCCGCAAGAAGGTCTGAACGCATGCGCTTCCTGTTCAAGACCGACTACGAGGACGACATCAGGCTGTTCCCGCATTCGGGCTATGTCGTCTCCTATGGCCTGCTGTTCGCGGTGCTGCTGATCGCACCCTACGTGCTCTCCAGCTATCTGATGAGCCAGCTCGTCTTCGTCTGCATCTACGCAACCGTCGGCGTGGCGCTGCTGATTCTGACCGGCTTTACCGGACAGGCCTCGCTCGGACACGCCGCGTTCCTGGCGATCGGTGCCTACACGGCGGCCTATTTGCAGAAGTACAATGTGCCTTTCCCCGCCTATTTCCTCGCCGCAGGCGCCCTGACCGGCTGTATCGGCGCGCTGGTCGGCTTTCCCGCGCTGCGGCTGCAAGGCATCTATCTCGTCATCGCCACCATCTCCTTTGCCTTCATCGTCGAAGAGATCCTGGCGCGGTGGGAGAGCGTCACCAACGGCAATGAGGGCCTGCGGGTCAAGGCGCTGTCGCTGCTCGGCGTGACGGTCTCGCGCGACAGTCCGACCTTCTATTTCCTTTGCCTCGCGGTGCTGGTGCTGACCATCGTCGGCACGCTGAACCTGCTGCGCTCGCCGACCGGGCGCGCCTTCGTCGCGATCCGCGACAGCGAGACCGCGGCCCGCAGCATGGGCGTCAACGTCGCGCTCTATAAGGTCAAGTCCTTTGCGATCTCGGCGGCGATCACAGGCTTTGCCGGCGTGCTGTTCGCCCACAAGCTCTCCTTCATCTCGCCGGAGATGTTCACACTGCAGCTCTCGATCGAGTTCATCATCGTGATCCTGATCGGCGGCACCTTCAGCCTGCACGGCGCGGTGCTGGGGGCGATCTTCATCGTGATGATCGATCCGTTCCTGACCTATTTGAAGGACGACATGCCCGGCATCATCGCCGGCATCGCCACGACCTTGGGCGCAGGGACGGCGACCGCGGGAAACATCCAGTCCGAGGTGGCGGCCTTCGCCTCGCTCAACGGGTTGAAGGGCGCGATCTACGGCATCATCATCGTGCTGTTCGTGCTGTTCGAGCCGCTCGGGCTCTACGGCCGCTGGCTGAAGATCAAGCTCTTCTTCCAGCTCTTTCCGCTCTACAAGCGCGCGACCTTCAAGCGGCAGAAGATCTACGTGAAGTCGGAGCGGAACCGATGAGCTATTTTCGCGCCGAGAACCTGTCGCTGCATTTCGGAGGCCTCAAGGCCGTCGATGCGGTGTCGTTTGCGGTCGAGAAGGGCGAGATCCTCTCAATCATCGGACCGAACGGCGCCGGCAAGAGCTCGATCTTCAACCTGATCTCGCGCATCTACCGGCCGACCTCGGGCCGCATCTTCTTCGAGGACCAGGACATCACCGAGCAGCCGCCTTACGACATCGCAAAGCTCGGCATCGCCCGCACCTTCCAGAACATCGAGCTGTTCGAGAATGCCACGGTGCTGTCGAACCTGCTGGTCGGGCGTCACCGCCATTCCACCACGCAGCTCTGGCAGGAATTGCTGTTCCTGCCGAGCGTGCGCACCAACGAGAAGGTTCATCGCCGCCGGGTCGAGCAGGTCATCGAATTCCTCGATCTCGAGCCTTATCGCGACAAGCTGATCTCGGGCCTGCCCTACGGTGTCCGCAAGGTGATTGAGCTCGCGCGAGCGCTCTGCTCGGAGCCGAAGCTGATCCTGCTCGACGAGCCGTCCTCCGGCCTCAATGTCGAGGAGACCGACGACATGTCGTTCTGGATCCGCGACATGAAGAGCGAGCTCGGCGTCACCGTGCTGATGGTCGAGCACGACATGTCGCTGGTCAACCGCGTCTCCGACCGCGTCATCGCCCTGAACTACGGCCGAGTGCTGGCGATGGGCTCGCCTTCGGAGGTGCAGCAGCACCCCGACGTCGTCGCCGCGTATCTGGGAGCGTAAGCGATGGATGCGAGCGCGGCGCCCGATATCATCCTGAAACTCTCGAACATCGAGAGCTATTACGGGCCGATCATGGCGATCCGCGGCATCTCGCTGGAGGTGCCGCGCGGCCGCATCGTCACGCTGCTGGGCGCCAACGGCGCCGGCAAGACCACGGTGCTGAAGACGATCTCCGGCATTCTCGATCCGCAGAAGGGGTCGATCGAGTTCATGGGCAAGCCGATCCAGCGCATGGAAGCGGACAAGATCGTCCGTCTCGGCCTCAGCCATGTGCCTGAAGGACGCGAGGTGTTCCCGTTCCTCTCGGTGCGGGAAAATCTGATGATGGGTGCCTATCCGCGCAGTGACCGCGACGGCGTGGTGGAAGACCTGGAGCGAGTCTACGGCTATTTCCCGCGGCTGAAGGAGCGCATCAACCAGCCGGCCGGCCAGCTCTCCGGCGGCGAGCAGCAGATGCTCGCGATCGGGCGCGCGCTGATGAACCGGCCGACGCTGCTGCTGCTCGACGAACCCTCGCTCGGCCTCTCGCCGATCCTGGTGAAGGAGATCTTCACCATCATCCGCCGCGTCAACGAGGAGCAGGGCATGTCGATCCTGCTGGTCGAGCAGAATGCCCGCGTGGCGCTGGAGACCGCGCATTACGGCTACGTGCTGGAGATCGGCCGGGTCGTGATGAACGACAGCTGCGACCGCTTGATGCATTCGCAGGACATCCAGGAATTCTACCTCGGCGCCAAGGAAGCGGGCGCGCGAGGCGAACGGCGCTGGAAAAAGAAGAAGACTTGGCGATGAGAACCTGGCGATGAAGAACTTGGCGATGAGCCATCAGGGGCGACAAGAAGGAGACGCGCATGGCCCGAGCGGCGGTGCTGACGGTCGCTGATACGATCGCGAAGAGCTTCTTGCGCGCAGCAGAGCTGCGCGGCGACAGGCCCGCGATCCGCGAGAAGACGTTCGGCATCTGGCAGCCGACGAGCTGGCGCGAATGGCTGCAGATATCAAAGGAAATCGCCTACGGCCTTCGCGCCGTTGGTTTCATGCCGGGCGATGTCGCCTCGATCATCGCCAATGCCGTCCCGGAATGGGTCTACGCCGACATGGGCATCCTGTGCGCCGGCGGCGTCTCCTCGGGCATCTATCCGACCGACTCCTCGGCCCAGGTCGAATACCTCCTCAACGATTCCACGACGCGCGTGATCTTCGCCGAGGACGAGGAGCAGCTCGACAAGATCCTCACCTGCCGTGCGCGCTGTCCGAGCCTGCACAAGGTCATTGTGTTCGACATGGAGGGCCTCAGCGGCTTCTCCGACGACATGGTGATGTCGCTCGACGAATTTCGCGCGCTCGGCCGAAATTACATGGTCGGCCGCGAGGCGCTGTGGCAGGAGATGGTCGACAGCCGGAGCGCTGATGATCTCGCCGTCCTCGTCTATACGTCCGGCACCACCGGCCCGCCCAAGGGGGCCATGCACGCCAACCGCAGCGTCACGCACCAGATGCGGCACGCCAACGACTTCATTCCCGCGCGGGAGGACGAGGACCGGCTGATCTTCCTGCCGCTCTGCCACGTCGCCGAGCGCGTCGGCGGCTATTACATCTCGGTCGCGCTCGGCTCGGTCATGAACTTTGCCGAAAGCCCCGAGACCGTTCCCGACAATCTGCGCGAGGTGCAGCCGACCGTGTTCCTCGCGGTGCCGCGGATCTGGGAAAAATTCTATTCCGCCATCACCATCGCGCTGAAGGACGCGACGCCATTCCAGCAATGGGTCTATCGCCGCGCCATCAAGATCGGCTACCGCATGGTCGATTGCCGGATCGAAGGCAGGGCGCCGCCGTTGGGCTTGCGCATTGCGAACCGCATCGCCTATCAGCTCGCCTTCCGCAACATCCGCCGCATGATTGGCCTCGACCGATGCCGCATCGCCTTCACCGGCGCGGCGCCGATCGCGCCGGATCTGATCCGCTGGTATCTCGCGCTCGGCATCGACATGCACGAGGTCTACGGCCAGACCGAGAATTGCGGCGTCGCGACCATGATGCCGGCCGAGCGCATCAAGCTCGGCTCGGTCGGTACGGCGGTGCCCTGGGGCGAGGTCGCGCTCTCGGGTGACGGCGAGATCCTGATCAGGGGCGATTTCCTGTTCATGGGCTATCTGAACCAGCCCGAGAAGACCGCGGAGACGATCGATCATCGCGGCTGGCTGCACACCGGCGATGTCGGCACCATCGACAATGAGGGCTTCGTCCGCGTCACTGACCGCATGAAGGACATCATCATCACCTCGGGCGGCAAGAACGTCACGCCGTCGGAGATCGAGAACCAGCTGAAATTCTCGCCCTACATTTCGGACGCCGTCGTGATCGGCGACAAGAGGCCTTATCTCACCTGTCTCGTGATGATCGACCAGGAGAATGTCGAGAAATTCGCCCAGGACCAAGACATTCCCTTCACCAATTACGCCAGCCTGTGCCGGGCCCGCGAAATCCAGGATCTGATCTGGCATGAGATCGAGGGCGTCAACGTGAACTTCGCCCGCGTCGAGACCATCAAGAAATTCTACCTGATCGAGCGCCAGCTTACCCCGGAGGACGAGGAGCTGACGCCGACCATGAAGCTGAAACGCAATTTCGTGAACAAGCGCTACGCCGCCGAGATCGACGCGATGTATCGCGAGCGCGCGGTGGCCTAGATCATCTCGTTCCAGAAACAGCGAAGCGGTGATGGCCCCGCCCTTCGCATCAAACGGGGCCTGAGGAGAGGAGACGTCAATGTCGAAATCGTTGAAAGCGGTCGGCCTTGCTGTGAGTGCGCTGGCGCTCACCTGTCTGCCAGCCGCGGCGCAAACCAAGGTCACCAATGAGGGCATCTCGGCAAGCGAGATCGTCATCGGCACCCATCAGGATCTGTCGGGCCCGATCAAGGTCTGGGGCGTGCCTGTCTCCAACGGCATGAAGATGGCGGTCGAAGAGATCAACGCGGCCGGCGGCATCCAGGGCCGCAAGATCAAGATGATCCTGGAGGACAATGGTTACGACCCGAAGAAGGCGGTGCTGGCCTCGCAGAAGATGGTCGAGCGTGACAAGATCTTTGCGATGATCGGCGGGATGGGCTCGCCCACCGTGCTCGCCGCGCAGGACATCCTGTTCGATGCCGGCGTGCTGCAGCTGTTTCCGCTGACGGCCGCCGAATTCACCTTCAAGTTCGATCCGGCCAAGCCGCAGGAGCGGCTCAAGTTCAACAATCTGCTGCCCTACGTCGAGAGCACGCGGGCGGCGTTGAAATACATGATGGAGTGGAAGAACTTCAAGAAGCCCTGCATCATGCATCAGGACGACGAGTACGGAAAGAACGTGCTCGACGGCTTCAATCAGCAGCTGACCGCGATGAAGATCCCGGCGGCGTCGGTGACGAGCTACAAGCGCGGAGCCTCCGACTTCAGCGCGCAGGTCGCCAAGATGAAGTCGGACGGCTGCGATCTCGTCGTGCTCGGCACCGTGATCCGCGAGACCATCGGCGCGATGACGGAAGCAAAGAAGCTTGGCTGGGACGTCACCTTCCTCGGCGCCACGCCAACCAACGTGCTGGAAGTGCCGACGCTGGGCAAGGAGGCGGTCGAGGGGCTCTATGCCGCGAGCGGATTCGAGATTCCCTATGAGGACACCGCCAAGGGCAAGGTCCACGACTGGCTGATCAACTACAAGAAGATGTTCGGCACCGACGCCAACACGCAGGCGATCATCGGCTACAACGCGGTGATGACGTTTGCGTTCTACGCGGACAAGGCCGGCAAGGATTTGACCGGTCAGAAGATGCTCGATTCACTGGAGTCGGGCCAGAAATTCCTCGACATCTTCAACTCGCCGCCGACCAAGTTCTCCAAGACCGACCACCTTGCCAACACCATCACCCAGGTGCAGCAGGTCAAGGGCGGCCGCTGGGTGCTGGTGAAGGACAATCTGATGTTTTGATCTTCGCTTACCCTCCCCTGGAGGGGGAGGGTCGCTTCGCATGGAGCGAAGCGAAATGCGGAGCGGGGTGGGGTGACGGTCTCTCCGCAATGAATGCTGCTCGAGTGGAGAGATCACCCCACCCCGCTCGCGCCGCGCGCGATCGACCCTCCCCCTCCAGGGGAGGGTAAGAGCTACGATCCCCCACCCGCCGTCCCTGAATTGACGGGCGCCAATTCGTCCTCGCGGCAGCGCCAGCCATCCGTGCCTTTCACGAAAGCAAACGTCCGCTGGATCCTCAACCGGCGCGTGACGTTGAAGGCGGCCGCCGAACGCTCCTTGTTGGCGGTGCCCGGTTGCGGGTGGCCGGTGCCGGCGTCCCAGCAGGTGCCGGTGCAGGTGGAGGCGACCTTGCTGCAGGTGGTGAAGGGCGCCAGCACCACCATCTCGATCTCGCCGGTGACCTGCGCCTCCTGGTCGGTCACCTGGCTGTCGAGCGCGTAGACGCGGTTGATGCGGAGGAAATTGCCGCACGCATTGGCGGCGTGGATGCGCGCGGCGCAGAAATCGACGGCGTCGGTGTCGGGTTCGTGGGCTGCGACCTGCCGGCCGAACACCTTTTTCGGGTCGCCCCTGGCGGCTGTGATCTCCTCGGTCTTGCGCTTGAGATGATCAGCGAGACAATCTTCCGCGGAGCCGAGCTCTTCGAGCGGCACATTCTCCTTGCCGACCAGATTGCACTTGCGATCGCGCTCGCGCGTCCATCGGCCGTATTCGGCGAAGGCAAAGCGCGCGGCGGTCGGGTCGAGCTTGCTGATCAGTGCGAGCACCTGGGCGTTGAGCTCGGTCTCGGTCAGCGCCAGTGATGGATCCGCGCAGATCAGCGCACCGGCTGCGGTGTTGGCCGCAAGACAGTCGAAATCCGGATCGTGCACGATCGCGGCGCGATCCTCGGTCACCTTGAGCAGGCAGGCCTTCACCCGGTCGAAATCCTCGGTGTGAACAGCGCTCTGGCCGACGATGCCGCAGCCGAGATTGCGCTGGCGGATCCAGATCGCGTTCTCCTCGATCGCGGGCAGGCGATCGGGCAGGCGGGCCAGCCGCGCCTCGATGGCCGTGCTCAGTTTCTCGGCGGCCGCAGACAGCTCCGGATCACCGCAGAACAATTGATTGCCGGGGTCGCGGATCGCCTGGCAGTTGTTTCTGGAAAACAGCGGCAGCCGGTCGGCGATGGAGGGAGCTGATGTGCCCGATTGCGCAAAGCCTGATGCCGCCGGCCAAGCCAGCAGCGCAAGCACAGTCAGCACGATCAACCGCATTCCCGTCGCCCCCGCATCGAGGGCGCCATGCTAGCGTCCTGGACCGGTGCGCGAAACGGATTTGTGGCGGATGGTCGTATGAGGTCCGGGCTACAGGACGATTCAATGCGCCTCGGGGCCGAGCATCGAGAACTGCACGGGCTCGGCGACATATTTCAGCACGGCGGACTGATACAGCACGAACAGCGGCTGGTAGGTGCGGGCGTTCTCGTCCTCGACCATCGCCATGCGGCGGTTGTCCAGCATCAGCCAATGGCCGTCGAGCCTGGCCGCGGCGACCGCATGCTCTTCGCCGGCCCTGACGTCGCGGACCACGACGATGCGGAGGTCTTCCGCGGCGACGCCGGCAAGCCGCAGTGCGGCGAGCTTGGCGATGGCATAGTCTTCGCAGTCGCCGGCCCCGCGCGCGAAGGTCGCAAGCGGCGAGCTCCAGACGTCATCAGTGCCGTCGCTGGCGGCGCGGATGGCGAGATTGATGGCGCGGTTGGCCTCGCCGAGCCGGGCGCGTCCGTCGCGGCTGCGGGCCTGGTCGACGATGGCGAGCAGCTTCAAGGCCGCGGGCGACGCGCAATTGTCGCGATCGCCGTCGCACAGCGCGAGCTGCACCATGTCGTCATCGAGCTTCTCCTTCAACGCGAACCATTTCTGCCGCAGGTTGCCGGCGGAAATGGCGAACGCGAACACGCCGAACGGCTCGGCGGACTTGCGCACGAGCACGCCTGGGCCCGGCGACAGCAACGTGCCGGCACGAAGATCGGCGGCTGAGCCGAGAAGGATCAATCCGCATAGAGCAATGATGACGCGCCAGGCGCGCCGCTGAGCGGCGGTCTCCATCTGACATCCCCTTCCCGGCTTCGCTTTGGTCCCGTCGACCTCAACGTGCCGACTTTGTTGCTTTCGCGGAGATAGTGCGAGCCGTGCCGTTTTGTTCCGCTTAACGCGCCGGGGCGGGGCCGCCAAAACCGTGGGGCAGGCTGAAGCGGGCCTGCCCAAATTGCGTAAAATTTTGCGAATCGCCGGCTAGGAGAGGGCCGGACGCCGCGCAATCGAGCCGATTACAAGCATGGGTTGTAGCGGGGGCAGTTCCGGGTCTTATGGCTAATGACCCGCTATTTCACGGGTTCTGTTAGTTGGCTCACAGATTTTGTTCCGTATTTGCCGCAGGATGGTGCGGGGCACACCGAACAAAAGATGACTCAAGTATCTGTAGACAGATCTATACGGTCGAATACATGGGGCGGCGGGACGTGCGGCCAGATCAACGAGACTAAACCGGAAAAAGCCGCAAGAATGACTTCATTTTTTCTAGGGATGTCGCCGTAAGCATAGTCACCGAAAGCCAAGTGACGCCAAATCACACAAGCAATGGATGGTTTCGCTAAGGACTTGGTAATGGTATGCAAGCTTAGGCGGTCGATACTTTCATAAATATTAACCCTTTTTCGGTGCCCGGTTGAATTACGCTGGCAAATTTGACGCCGCGCTCTCCTTGGATGGCCAGGGTTTCCGCGCGCCCGCCTCCGGGCATGTCGATTCCTTTACCGCGAAGGCTCACGGCCACGTGCCCGACGGCGCGGTCGTCATTGCCGACCCCAATCTGATCTTCCACGGCGAATTCAAGCGCACAGGTCTCGATCTCGTGCTGTCCCATGACGGCCACGACATCGTCGTTCACGATTATTTCAGGGGCGACAAGCGCGCCGCGATCGCCTCGCCCGACGGCGCCCATCTCACCGGCGACATCGTCAGCGCGCTTACCGGCTACGTCCAAATTGCCCAGGCCGCGCCCGGCGCCGCCACGGCGCAGGTCATCGGTCACGTCACCAAGCTGACCGGCAGCGCGACCGCGATCCGCAACGGCGTCTCGGTTGTCCTGAACAACGGCGACAATGTCGAGAAGGGCGACGTGGTCTCGACCGGCTCGGAATCGACGCTCGGCATCACCTTCATCGATGGCACTGTGTTCGGCCTGTCCTCCAATGCGCGGATGGTGCTGAACGAGATGGTCTACGACCCCAACGGGTCGAACAACTCCTCGCTGCTCAGCCTCGTCGCCGGCACCATCACCTTCGTCGCCGGCGAGACCGCCAAGCACGGCGACATGAAGATCGATACGCCGGTCGCCACCATGGGCATCCGCGGCACGGCGGTGCTGACCGAAATCAGCTTCATCATTCCGCCGGCGACGCCGACCAATCCGAACCCCGAACCCCAGCCGCAAGCCAATTTCCAGGTGCTGGTCGAGCCGAACGGCACCACCGGCTCTTACATCCTGTTCGACAAGCTGACGCTGCTGCCGATCGCGACGGTCAATCAGGCCGGCCAGATGATCCAGATCAGCGGCGGCAACGTCTCGGTCAGCAACGCGCTGCTGTCGCCCGACGTGCAGAAGCTGATCACCGACGTGTTCACGCTGAAGTTCACGGACAACAACACCAACACCAAGCTGACCACGAACTTCACCGACACCATCACGCAGAACGGCAACATCGTCTTCATCAAGACGGACACCGGAGCCACTGCGACCGCGACCTTCGCCAACACCGTCAACACTGGCACCGGCCCTGGGCAAGGCGGGACCGACAAGGGAGTAGATCGTTTTCCCGGCCCGCCCAAAGCGCAGAGCCTTGATCTCAACGGCAACGTCGCGTCGTCGTTCAAGCTGACCGAGCACGCGAACGCGACCGCCGACCATTCGGACGGGACCGGCGACGCCGTTGGGCCTGACACCGTGTCCGGCCGGATCACATTCGTCGATCTGAATCTCGGAGACCGACCGACGGTATCGGTGAATCTCGCTGATGCACCGAACTATGTCTACAAAGACTCCGGCCAGCATGATGTCACCGCCGCGCTCACTGCCCTGCAAAAGCTGGACATCGCGGCAACGCAGATCCAGATCAGCGTCGTTCCCGACGCAGCCAACAACAACAACGGTTCAGCAGTCTGGACCTACACGATTCCCGACCACGTCTTCGACTTCCTCGGAGCCGGGGAAACGCTGACGCTGACCTACATGGTCCGAGTCGACGACAATTTCTCGGTCAACCCCGAAGCCACGACCATCCCGATCACGATCACGATCACGGGCACCAACGACAAGCCGACTGTCGCGACGTCTGGTGGGACCGTCGTCGAGAAAGTCGGGACCGGGAATACTGTGCTGGACACCATGACCGGTACAGTCACCTTCACCGATGTCGATCTGACGGATCGGCCGGTCGTCAGCGCGGCGCTCTCAACCAACCAGCCGTTCAAATATCTCGACGCGCACGGCCAAGATATCACCTCGTCCCTGACGCCAGAGCAGCTTGCTGCAGTCACTGCGGTCGAGGTGCCGTTGACCGTGGTGCAGGGCGTGGCGAACAGCAATAACGGTTCCGCGACCTGGACGTACAGCGTTCCCGACCACCTGTTTGATTTCCTCGCCGATGGTGAGACGCTGGTTCTCAACTACGTGATTCAGGTTGACGATGGTCATGGCGGCGTCGTCAGTACGCCGATCACGGTGTCCATCAATGGCGCCGATGTCAGCGTCGAGGGAACCAATGACGTGCCCACGATCGTGGGCACGTCGACCACCCCGACCGGCGCGGTCATCGAGGACACGGCGGCGACCTTGTCGGCTGGCGGCATCATTACTTTCAACGACCCCGATCTCACGGACACTCATACCGCGAGTTACGTTCTGAAGTCGACGACGTCGACAGCGCATCTGCCCGGCTTCAACGACAACACATCTCATATTGGTACGTTCGCGCTCACTTCGGTAAGCGAGACCCCGGGCGTCAGCACGGTCGGATCGGTCGGCTGGAGCTTTGCGCTCGACGACAGGGACGCGGTGCTGCAGTCGCTGGCGGAAGGCCAGACCATCAACCAGGTCTACACCGTTACGATCGACGATCTTCACGGTGGCACGGTCACCCAGGACGTCACGGTCGCCATCACCGGCATCAATGACGCGCCGACGATCACGAGCAGCGCGGCCGACGCCACGGGCGCCGTGACCGAAGACACAGGATTGACGCTGCTGGTCGGTGGCACGCTGGCCATTCAGGATCTCGACCTGATCGACACCCACACTGCTGCGGCGGTGTTCAAGTCGTCGACGTCGAGCGCGCATCTGCCCGGATTCGACGACGATACGCCGCTTGGCACCTTTACGATTGATTCGGCGGTGACGGAGTTGAACACCGACACCGATAATGGCGCCACGCTGGGCTGGCATTTCAGCCTCGACAACGGCAACGCGGTGCTCCAGTCGTTGGCCCAGGGCCAGTCGATCACCGAGGTCTATACGGTCACCTTCACCGACAATCACGGTGCACAGGTGTCGCAGGACGTCACGGTCACGATCAACGGCGCCAATGATGCGCCGACAATTACGAGCGATGCCGCGGCGGCCATGGGCGGGGTGGTCGAGGATGCGGCCACGCCGACATTGTCGACCGGCGGCACGCTGGCGATCCAGGATCTCGACCTGATCGACACGCACACGGCGACGGCCGTGTTCAAGTCGTCGTCCGTCAGCTCGGCTCTGTCCGGCTTCGACAGCAATTCGCATATCGGCACATTCACGATCGATCCGTCGGTGACGGAGTCCAGCAGCGACACCGACAATGGCGCGACGCTGGGCTGGCATTTCTCGCTCGACGACAACGATCCGGTGCTGCAGTCGCTGGCTGAAGGCCAGGCCATCACGCAAGTCTACACCGTCACCTTCATCGACAACCACAACGCGACGGTGACGCAGGACGTCACCGTCACGATCACCGGCGTCAACGACGCACCGACGCTCGATAGCACGACTCTGGTCTCTGTTGCCGGCAACCAGAGCAATCCGGCCGGAGATACCATCAGCGATCTCTTCTCGGGCAAGTTCCACGACGTCGACGACGGCGCGAGCTTCCAGGCCATCGCGGTCACCTCGGACACGGCTGCGTCCACCGAGGGCGTCTGGCAATACGAAGTCGCCGGCACCAATCAATGGGTCGACATCGGCTCGGTCAGCGACACCCATGCGCTGGTGCTGGGCACCGACACCCTGATCCGTTTCGTGCCGGCCAACGGCTTCACCGGCACGCCGGATCCGCTCGGCGTCCATGCGCTCGACGACACCTATACCGGCGGCATCACGACCGCCGTGTCGCCGGCAACGATCGACATCACGGCGATGAGCACCGACGGCACCGCGCCGGTCTCGGACAAGGCCGCCACCATCAGCACCATCGTGACCGCCCCCGCCGGCGGGCCCGTGATCGACACCGATCGCTTCTACGTCGTGCATGACGGCGAGGCCGGTACCGACACCATCTTCAATCTCTCGGTGACCGACACCGATTCCGGCGCGTCGACGGATGACTTTACGGTCACGGCGATCACTGCTCATGCGCCCGGCAGCAGCGTCGATCTGTCGCCAACGTCAGGCTTGCTCGACGACATCAACACGGCCTTCAACAATGGTGTCACCTACAATCCCGGTGCCACGCCGCCGAACACCGACCAGATCACGCTGACGGTCACGGACAACACCACCGGCGCCTATGACGCCGTCAACTTCATCTTCGACGAGGCTGGCGATACCAGCAATGGCATCACGCTGACCGGCACGGCCGGCAAGGACGTCATCTTCGCACCCACGACCGGCGATACGCTGACCGGCGGCGGCGGCAAGGATCAGTTCGTGTTTGCGCCGGGCTCGACCGGGGATACCGCCACGCACACCATCACCGATTTCATCGAAGGCCTGGACAAGATCGACCTGCGCCAGTTCTCCGGCGTCAGCTCCATCAACAACCTCACCATCATTCAGGACGGCAGCGACACGCTGATCACGTGGCAGCAGCAGATCAGCCAGTCGGTGACCGAGCATGAGAAGCTGACGCTGCAGAATATGACGGCCACGCTCAAGGCCAGCGATTTCATCTTCCATATCACCTGATGGGCGCCGGATCCGTCCGGCGGGCCGGCGATGAGCGCACCGCTTAACCGCGAACGAAAATCCGCAATCCTCGGCCATCAGGGAATGGCCAACGGCGCGCGAACGCTCCATGATCGGCTCCGAGGGGGTGATGCGCGGCAGGAAGCTCGACTGACATGAAACGTCTCAAAATCTGGCGCCGGTGGTTTGCGCAAAAGTTCGGCTTGGCGCGGCTGATGTGTCTTGGGCTGCTGGTCGTCTTCGCAGCCTTGCGCGTCTGGGATCCGCCGCCGGTGCAGGAGCTGCGGCTGCGCACCTTTGACATGTTCCAGTTGCTCGACCCGCGCGACAAGAAGGGGGTGCGGCCGGTCACCATCGTCGACATCGACGACAAGAGCCTTGCCAAGTTTGGCCAATGGCCATGGTCACGGACGCGGATCGCGGACATGATCATCAACCTCACCAATAGCGGGGCGGTGGCGATCGGCTTCGACGTGGTGTTTTCGGAACCCGACCGGCTCAACCCGGATCTGGTCGCCGGCCAGATGCGTTATCTCGACGAGGCCACGCGCGTCAGGCTGCGCGAACTCCCGAGCAACGACCAGGTCCTTTCGGACGCCATCAAGCGATCGCACGTGGTGCTCGGCGAGACCGGACAGTCGGTGATCACGTCGGAGATCGACAAGACGCTTCCGTTCACCGGCGTGGCGACAGTCGGTGAAGCGGAGGCCGAGCGCTTTCTGTTCGAATTCCCGGGCCTCTTGCGCAACGTGCCCATCATCGAGCAGGCCGCGGCGGGGCGCGGCCTGTTCACGATCCGGACCGAGCGCGACGGCCTGATCCGCCGCGTGCCGATGATCATGCGCGCCCAGGACCACATCATGCCCTCGCTCAGCCTTGAGATCCTCAGGGTCATCACCGGCACGCCGACGCTGCTGGTTCGCACCAGCAAGACCGGAATTCGCGCCATTCGGCTCAAGAGCGGCGAGATCCCGACCGACAAGAACGGTCAGCTCTGGGTGCACTATGCGAGGCAAGATCCCTCGATCTACGTCTCGGCGGCCGACGTGCTCGACAACACGGTGCCGCCAAGCAAAATCGCCGGCAAGCTGGTGCTGATCGGCACCTCCGCGGTCGGGCTGAACGACATCAAGACCACACCGGTGTCCTCGACTATGCCCGGCGTCGAGATCCACGCCCAGGTGCTCGAAAGCATACTGACCGGCGCAGCCATCTCCCAGCCGGGCTACGCGCTCGGCGTCGAATTGCTCGCCGCGCTGATCATCGGCATCCTCGTCATCATCTTCACGCCGAATCTCGGTCCGGTCCGGCTGGTGCTGGCGGGCGCGCTGTTCGCCGCCATCCTGGTCGGCACCTCCTGGTTCTTTTATTGGAAGTCCCGCTACCTGATCGACTTCACCTATCCGCTGCTCTCGACCACTGCGATCTATCTGACTTTCATCTTCGCGAGCTTCGTGCGCGAGCAGCGCCAGCGCATGCAGATCCGCGGCATCTTCGCGCAGTACATGTCGCCCGTCCTGGTCGAGCAGCTGGCGCAGTCGCCGGAGAAAGTCGTGCTCGGCGGTGAGGAGCGCGAGATGACGATCATGTTCTCCGATGTGCGCGGTTTCACCACGATCTCGGAGAGCTACAAGCACGATCCGCAAGGCCTGATCACGCTGATGAACCGCTTCCTGACGCCGCTCACGGACGTGATCATCGAGCAGAAGGGTTACGTCGACAAGTATATGGGTGACGCCATCATGGCGTTCTGGAACGCGCCGATCGACGATGCCGGGCATCAGGTCCATGCCTGCGAGGCCGCAGTCCAGATGCTCGAGAAGATCGACGCCGTCAACAAGGAGCGCGAGCAGGAAGCGGCCGACGGTGGCCGCGTCTACATCCCGCTCAATGTCGGCATCGGCCTCAACACCGGCATCGGGGTGGTCGGCAACATGGGCTCCGACCTGAAGAAGAACTATTCGGTGCTCGGCGACAGCGTGAACCTGGCCTCGCGCCTGGAAGGCCAGACCAAGGAATACGGATTTCCCATCATCGTCGGCTCGCGCACGGCGCTCGCCGCCAAGGACAGGTTCGCGATCCTCGAGCTCGACTTCATCATGGTCAAGGGCAAGACCGAGCCCGAGGTGATCTACGCCATCGCCGGCCGCGAGGACGTGATGCAATCGGCCGCGTTCCAGCGTCTGCGCAACATCACCATCGAGATGCTCAGCTGCTACCGCGGCCGCGACTGGCAGGGCGCACTGGACGCGATCGAACGCGGCCGCAAGAGCGAGGATGCCGACACGCTGGAGAAGCTGTTCAAGCTGTACGAAGCGCGCATCAAGGAGTTCAAGGTCAAACCGCCGTCGGAGGACTGGACGGGGGCGTATGCGCTGCTGACGAAGTAGGGCTGATCGCCATCGTGGCCCGAATGGTGCCACATATTCGGTGTCGTCCCCGCGAATGCGGGGACCCATAACCTCAGGAAGAAGTTGCAGCCCGAGCTAGCAACTTCGAGTCTTCGCCAAGTCACTCCCTGTGGCTATGGGTCCCGGGTCTGCGCTGACGCTTGCCCGGGACGACAGCGGCATTTGACGCACCGGCGTGGCCACATCAACCGCTCTCGTAGGGTGGGCAAAGGCGCATAGCGCCGTGCCACCATCTCGCGCTGAATTGTACCGGCTGGTGGGCACGCTATCGCTTTGCCCACCCTACGGCAGCTGCGCTTGCCGGGCCTCACTCCACGCTGATCGTCGTCAGGTCCTGGAACCAGTGCTGCGCCTGCACGAACTGCTTGATCTTCGGCGACAGCGCGTGCGGGTTGGTGTCGTGGACGACCCAGACCAGCGCGGCATCGTCGACCACGAGCGCATGGGCCTGCGCGATCAGCTCGTCCTGCTTGGCGGTGTCGAAAGTTTGCTTGGCCTCGTTGATCAGCGCATCCACTTTCGGGTTCTTGTAGCCGCCCCAGTTGACGCCGACCGGCGCGATCTGGTCGGAAGCAAAGAAGCGGACGATGGCGTAGAGCGGATCTGACGTGACATAGGCGATGTTGTTGGCGGTGATGCCGGCGTTGATCTCGTCGGCCGCGCCCTTGCGCCAATGCGTGTATAGCGTCTCGAGCTCCACGACCTTGAAGTCGATGTCGATCCCGATCTCCTTGAAACTCTGCTGCAGGAATTCGTTCATCGGCAGCGACAGCATCTGCCCCGTGCCGCCTTGCGCGATGATGAAGGTGGTCTTCAGAGGCTTTTCTTTAGAATAGCCGGCTTCCTCGACCAGCTTCTTCGCGGTGGCGAGATCGTATTTCAGCTCAAAACTCGGCTTGCCGAACCACGGGCTCGACGGGTCGACCTGGCCCTTGGCAGGCTTGGCGAGGCCGTTCATCAGCCCGACGACCTCGTCGCGGTTGATGGCAAGGTTCAGCGCCTTGCGCAGGCGGATGTCGGTCCAGGGCGAGCCCGGCAGCACGCTGAGATGATAATTCCAGACATGCGGCGTGACGTTGTCGACGATCTTCATGCCCGCGGCCTTGAGCTGTGGCACGGCGTCCGGCGCCGGCGTCTCGATCAGGTCGACTTGGCCTGCGAGCAGCGCATTGGTGCGCGTCAGCGCTTCCGGCATCGGCAACAGAACCATCTTGTCGACCTTGGGAATCCGCTTCGGATTCCAGTAGTCGGGATTCTTGCTGAGCTCGGCGAGCTCGCGCGGCACCAGTTTCGTCAGCTTGAACGGGCCGGTGCCGGAGGGCTGGCTCGCGAACTTGTCCCAATCCTTGCCGAGCTTCTCATATTGCGCCGGGCTCGAGACCAGGAACCACAGCATCTGATAGGGAAAAAAGGAATCGACCGTCTTGGTGGTGATCTCCACGGTGAAGTCGTCGATCTTGGCGTAGCTGGCGACCGAGGGCAGGCGGGTCTTCACCTGCGCGCTCTGCCGCTTGTCGAATTGCGGCGCCTTGTCGTTGAGAACCTTGTCGAGGTTCCAGATCACGGCGTCGGCGTTGAACTCGCTGCCGTCGTGAAACTTCACGCCCTTGCGAAGCGTGAAGCGCCACTTGGTCTTGTCGGTGTCGTCGACCTTCCATTCGGTCGCGAGCCCCGGCACCAGCTTGCCCGGCCGATCGGCGACGTCCATCTCCCACGCCACCAGCGGATCGTAGATCGTATAGGCCGTGAACTGATAGGCGCCGGCCCCGCGATCGGGCTGGCCCGTCGTCAGCGGAATATCCGCCATCGAGATGCCGTAGCGCACCACCGTTTCGGCGCGCGCCGAAAGTGCTGATATCGCCAGCGCAAGCGCGGCGAGACAGGTCGTTAAACGAATACGCATGGCCCAAAGCTCCCAGGACGAAGTCGGGCTCAAACGCTGCAATCTTGATGCCAGAATAGGCAGCCTGGCGCCCATGCACGCGCGCGATCACAAGGACTTGTCGTCGCAGGGGCAATTTGCAGAATAAGTTTCTTCGCTGGCATAGCCATTGCATACGTTTGCATCAAAATTAATCATCGTTTCAGGGAAAAGGACGACGGCGATGCTTATCAAGACAACCGCGCGTGCAGCGCTGATCGCTGCACTTGCCGTGACGACTGCGGCCGCATGGCCGCGCGCGGCCAGCGCCGAGACAGTGCTGCGCATCGGCATGACCGCTGCCGATATTCCACGCACGCTTGGTCAGCCTGACCAGGGTTTTGAAGGCAACCGCTTCACCGGCGTCACCATGTATGACGCGCTCACCGGCTGGGACCTGTCGTCCGCCGACAAGCCCAGCGTGGTGATCCCCGGCCTTGCCACCGAGTGGAAGGTCGACGAGTCGGACAAGACCAAATGGACCTTCAAGCTGCGCCCCGGCGTCACCTTCCATGACGGCACTCCGTTCAACGCCGATGCCGTGGTGTGGAACGTCGATAAGGTCCTGAAGCAGGACGCGCCGCAGTTCGATCCGAGCCAGGTCGGCGTCACGGCCTCGCGCATGCCGACGCTGGCGTCCGCGAAGAAGATCGACGACATGACGGTCGAGCTCACCACCAAGGAGCCCGACAGCTTCCTGCCGATCAATCTCACCAATCTCTTCATGGCGAGCCCGGCGAAGTGGCAGCACTTCTATGACAAGGCGGAAGGCGCCGACGCCAAGGCCAAATCGCAGGCCGCCTGGGCCGCCTTTGCCAAGGACGCCGCGGGCACCGGCCCCTGGAAGATGGCGGGCTTCACGCCGCGCGAGCGGCTCGAGCTGGTCAAGAATGCTGACTATTGGGACAAGGCGCGCGTGCCCAAGATCGACAAGATGGTTCTGTTGCCGATGCCCGAGGCCAATGCGCGCACCGCGGCGCTGCTGTCCGGACAGGTCGATTGGGTCGAGGCGCCGGCGCCGGATGCGCTGCCCGAGCTGAAGCAGCGCGGCTTCAAGCTCTATGCCAATGAGCAGCCGCATGTCTGGCCGTGGCAGTTCTCGCGCGTCGAAGGCTCGCCCTGGAACGACATTCGCGTTCGCAAGGCCGCCAATCTCTGCGTTGACCGCGAAGGCCTCAAGGACGGCCTGCTCGCCGGCCTGATGGTGCCCGCGACCGGCACGTTCGAGCCCGGCCATCCCTGGCGCGGCAAGCCGACCTTCGAGATCAAATACGACAAGCCGGCCGCGCAGAAACTGATGCAGGAGGCCGGCTTCGGTCCGAACAAGAAGCTGACGGTGAAGATCCAGACCTCGGCGTCGGGCTCGGGCCAGATGCAGCCGCTGCCGATGAACGAATATCTCCAGCAGGCCCTCGCCGAATGTTATTTCGACGTGCAGCTTGACGTCATCGAGTGGAACACGCTGTTCACCAACTGGCGTCGCGGCGCCAAGGATCCCAGCGCCAACGGCTCGAATGCGACCAACGTCACCTACGCGGCGATGGACCCGTTCTTCGCGCTGGTGCGCTTCCTGCAATCGGGCATGGCCCCGCCGGTCTCGAACAATTGGGGTTTCATCAACAATCCCAAGTTCGACGAGCTGGTGAAGAAGGCGCGGCAGACCTTCGATCCCGTCGCGCGCGATGCCGCGCTCGCCGAGCTGCACGCAGCCTCCGTCGACGACGCAGCCTTCCTCTACGTCGCCCACGACGTCGGCCCGCGCGCCATGAGCCCGAAGGTGACCGGCGTGATCCAGCCGAAGAGCTGGTTCATCGACTTCTCGCCGATCTCGATTCAGTAGTGAGGCGAGCACGCTCTATCAACACGTCATGCCCGGGCTTGACCCGGGCATCCACGTCTTTCCAATTGCTCGGTCATTCCGGGTTCGATGCTGCGCATCGCCCCGGAATGACGGAACAAGTACGTGGATGGCCGGGACAAGCCCGGCCATGACGGCATCTACGCGCTAACCTGAGTATCAAACGTGCTCGCCTATATCGCCAGACGCATCGTCTATGTGATCCCGATCGTCATCAGCGTGGCGCTGGTGTGCTTTCTGCTCGTGCACATCACGCCGGGCGATCCGCTGGTCGCGGTGCTGCCGGCCGATGCCTCGCAAGAGCTCGCGGCACAGCTTCGCGCCGCCTATGGGTTCGACCGGCCGCTGCCGGTGCAATTCGGGCTCTGGCTGCTGCGTGCGCTACACGGCGATCTCGGCAATTCCATCGCGACGGGACGCCCGGTGCTCGCCGAGGTCATGCGCGCGGTCGGCAACACCGTGACGCTGGCGATTGCCGCCGCTTTTATCGGCTTCACCATGGGCATCCTGCTCGGCCTGATCGCAGGCTACTTTCGCGAGACCTGGATCGACAAGCTCGCGACGTCGTTCGCCATCGCCGGCGTCTCGGTGCCGCATTACTGGCTTGGCATGGTGCTCGTGATCATTTTCTCGGTCGAGCTGAACTGGCTGCCCGCGGTCGGCGCCGGTCCCAACGGCTCCAACTCCTGGGCCTGGGACTGGGCGCATCTGAAATATCTGGTGCTGCCGGCGATCACGACCTCGGTGATCCCGATGGGCATCGTCACCCGCACGGTGCGCGCGCTCACCGGCGACATTCTCTCGCAGGATTTCGTCGAGGCGCTGCGCGCCAAGGGCCTGCATGAGCGCGGGGTGTTCCGCCACGTCATCAAGAACGCCGCGCCGACCGCGCTCGCGGTGATGGGACTCCAGCTCGGCTACATGCTCGGCGGCTCGATCCTGATCGAGACCGTGTTCTCCTGGCCGGGCTCGGGCTTCCTGCTCAACTCGGCGATCTTCCAGCGCGACCTGCCGCTGCTGCAGGGCACGATCCTGGTGCTGGCGCTGTTCTTCGTCTTTCTCAACCTGCTGGTCGACATCGCGCAAGCCGCGATCGATCCGCGCATCAAGCGGGGCTAGCGGTGAGCCCAGCTGTTGCCAAGCAAACGGTGCGCTCCCTCCCCCGCCTGCGGGGGAGGGTTGGGGAGAGGGTGTCTCCTCTCGCGAGAACCCCCCAGAGGAGAAAACCCTCACCCGCGCCTTTGGCGCGACCTCTCCCGCAAGCGGGAGAGGTGCACCGTCTCCTCGGCTTGCATCGTTCAGCCTCATCTCCAAGCGGAGCCCGGCCATGAGCGAGCTCCCCTTGTCCGCCACCACCGACGCCGCGCTGCAGGCCGCGCCCGCGACCAAGGCGCGCGGTTATTGGGCGACGGTCGGCCGTCGCATCCTGCGCGACAAGGTCAGCATGGCCTGCGCCATCGTGCTGCTGCTGATCTTCGTCTCCGCCATCCTTGCGCCGTTGCTGGGTCTGGAAGATCCCTACAAGGGCTCGATGATCCGCCGCCTCCGCCACATCGGCACTTCAGGCTATCCGCTCGGCACCGACGAGCTCGGCCGCGACATGCTGGCGCGGCTGATTTACGGCGGACGGCTGTCATTGGTGATCGGCATTTTGCCCGTGATCCTCGCCTTCGGCATCGGCACCTCGCTCGGCATCATCGCCGGTTATGTCGGCGGCAAGCTCAACACCGCGATCATGCGCACGGTGGACGTGTTCTACGCCTTTCCCTCCGTGCTGCTGGCGATCGCGATCTCCGGCGCGCTCGGCGCCGGCATCCTCAACTCCATCGTGGCGCTCACCATCGTGTTCGTGCCGCAGATCACCCGTGTCGCCGAGAGCGTCACGACCGGCGTGCGCAACATGGATTTCGTCGAAGCCGCGCGCGCCTCCGGTGCCGGGCCCTTCACCATCATGCGCGTGCACATCCTCGGCAACGTGCTGGGGGCGATCTTCGTCTATGCCACCAGCCTGATCTCGGTCTCGATGATCCTGGCCGCGGGCCTCTCCTTCCTCGGCCTCGGCACAAAACCGCCGGAGCCGGAATGGGGCCTGATGCTCAACACCTTGCGCACCGCGATCTACGTCAATCCCTGGGTGGCAGCTTTGCCGGGCGCGATGATCTTCGCGGTGTCGATCTGCTTCAACCTGCTCTCGGACGGCCTGCGCAGCGCCATGGACATCAGGAACTAGCCCATGATGAGAGAAACGCAGATTGTCGCGGCGTCGGCGGTGCCACACCTCTCCCATAGGGAGAGGTCGGATCGCGTCGTCAGATGCGATCCGGGTGAGGGGTTCCGCTGCACCGAGTTTGCCGCGCCCCCTCACCCGGCGCTGCGCGCCGACCTCTCCCCGTCGGGGAGAGGTGGGAGATCGCGGGCATGAGCGAGACCGCCACTTCCATCGCCATGCTGGAGCCGGTTGAAGACCGCGGCGGCGTCGCGCAGCCGCTGCTTCAGGTCAACGGCCTGACAAAACACTTCCCCGTCCGCGGCGGGCTGTTTGCCGCCAAGCGCACCGTGCGCGCGGTGGACAATGTCTCCTTCTCCGTCGCCAAGGGCGAGACAGTCGGTATCGTCGGCGAGTCCGGCTGCGGCAAATCGACCACCGCGCGCCTCTTGATGCACCTGATGCCGCGCGATGACGGCGACATCATCTATGACGGCATGACCGTCGGGCAGGCTCTGTCGTTGCGCGAGCTGCGCCGCGGCATGCAGATGGTGTTCCAGGATTCCTATGCCTCGCTCAATCCACGCCTGACGATCGAGGAGTCGATCGCCTTCGGCCCGAAGGTCCATGGCATGGCTGATAGCGCAGCACGCGCGCTGGCCCGTGAACTGCTCGGCAAGGTCGGCTTGGTCCCTGCAAATTTCGCCAACCGCTATCCGCACGAAATCTCCGGCGGCCAGCGCCAGCGCGTCAACATCGCCCGCGCGCTCGCGCTGTCGCCGCGGCTAGTGATCCTCGATGAGGCCGTCTCGGCGCTCGACAAATCCGTCGAGGCGCAGGTGCTCAACCTGCTCGCCGACCTCAAGCGCGAGTTCGGCCTGACCTATCTCTTCATCAGTCATGACCTCAACGTCGTGCGCTACATCAGCGACCGCGTGCTGGTGATGTATCTCGGCGAGGTCGTCGAGCTCGGCCCGGTCGACCAGGTCTGGGACCAGCCCGCACATCCCTACACGCGTGCATTGTTGGCCGCGATGCCGTCCTCCGATCCTGATAGCCGCACGGAGAAGCCGCCGATCTCGGGCGATCCGCCCAATCCGATCGACCCGCCGGCGGGCTGCCGCTTCCACACCCGTTGTCCGTTTGCGGAGCCGCTCTGCGCAAATGCGACACCAAAGCTCACAGCGCTCGATACAATGGGCCACGAGGCCGCGTGCTATATGGCCATTCCGGGATCTGGCCATAGCCGCGCGCCGGGAGAGGAAACCGCATGACGAGACCGACGACAAAAGAAATCCAGGCGACGGCGCAGGTCGCCGGTGTTCCTGTCGACGAGGAGATCGCGACACGCATCTCCAATTCCATCGGGCCGGCCTTCGAGGGTTTTGCCGCCATCGCCGGCACGCTGCCGTTCGACCTCGAGCCCGCGCTCTATCCGCTCGCGCAAGCCGCGAAGGTGTCGAAATGAGCACTGAACCTGCCCTGATGACGCTTACCGAGGTCGCGCGTGCGATCGCGATGAAGCAGATCTCCTCGCATGAGGTGACGCGCGCGCTGTTGCACCGCATCGCGCAATGGCAGCCGCATCTCAACGCCTTCATGTCGATCGAGTCGGAGGCCGCGCTGAAGGCAGCCGATACCGCCGATGCCGAGCTTGCCAAGGGCGAGGTGCGAGGCCCGCTGCATGGTGTCCCGCTGGCTCACAAGGACATGTATTACGACGCCGGCAAGGTTGCGACCTGCGGCTCGCTGATCCGCCACGATTTCGTGCCGACCGTCACCTCGACCGCGTTGCAGCGCTTGAAGGACGCCGGACAGGTTCGCCTTGGTACGCTGCACCTTGCAGAGTTCGCCTACGGCCCGACTGGCCACAACGCCCATTACGGCCCGGTGCGCAATCCCTGGAACGTCGCGCATATCACCGGCGGGTCCTCCTCGGGCTCGGGCTCGGCGGTCGCCGCGCGGCTGACCTATGCGGCGCTCGGCTCGGATACCGGCGGCTCGATCCGCATGCCCGCGCATTTCTGCGGCGTCACGGGGCTGAAGACCACGGTCGGCCGCGTCAGCCGCGCCGGCGCGATGCCGCTGTCGCAATCGCTCGACACGGTCGGCCCGCTTGCGCGCACCGCGGAAGATTGCGCGCTGCTGCTGGCGCTGATGGCTGGCCCCGACCCCGAGGATTCGACCGCGAGCCACGAGCCACTGTCGGACTATGTCGCGGCGACCAGGGGCTCGCTGAAGGGCCTCAAGATCGGCGTCCCCGCGTCCTTCTATGTCGATGATCTCGACAGCGAGGTCGCGCGGGTGCTGGACGAGACGATCGCGGTGCTCAAGCGCGAGGGTGCCGACATCGTCAAGGTGGAGCTGCCGGACCAGCGGCAATTGTCCGCGGCAAGCCAGCTCGTGCTCGCGGCGGAAGCCGCCGCTTTCCACAAGCGCTGGATGATCGAGCGGCCGCAGGATTATGGCGCGCAGGTACTGATGCGGCTGCAGAACGGCCTCGCCGTTCCCGCCATCACCTACCTCGAGGCGATGCGCTGGCGTGGCCCGGCACTCGCCGCGCACAATGCGGCGGCCGCTGGCGTCGACGCGATCATCGCGCCGGCCTCGCCTGTCCCGGCGCCGACGATCGAGGAGAGCGATGTCGGCGGCGGACCGAATGCGCCGGCGTTGCTGCAGCGGCTGACGTTGTTCACCCGTCCGGTGAATTTCCTCGGCCTGCCCTCGCTCACCGTGCCCTCGGGCTTCACCAAAGCTGGCCTGCCAATCGGCATGCAGCTGATCGGCCGCTCCTTTGATGAAGCGACCTTGCTCACCATCGGTGCGGCGTTCCAGCGCGTCACGGATTATCACGACCGATTGCCAAAACTGCCGTCATGACAGAGCTCGTCGAGATCTCAGGCCTCAACATTCGCTTCACCGGCGAGCGCACGGTCTATGCCGTGAACGATCTCAATCTCTCGCTTGGTGATGGCGAGGTGTTGGGCCTGCTCGGCGAGTCCGGTTCGGGCAAGAGCGTGACCCTGCGTGCGCTGATGCGGCTGTTGCCGAAGAAGCGCACGCAGATTTCCGGCAAGGTCAGCGTGATGGGGCGTGACGTGCTCGCCATGAACGACGAGGAGTTGTCGTCGTTCCGCGGCCAGACCGTGTCGATGATCTTTCAGGAGCCGGCGCTGGCGCTCGACCCGGTCTACACCATCGGTGCGCAGATCGCCGAGAGCGTGGTGCGCCACGAAGGCAAAAGCGACGCGGAGGGTAGGGCCCGCGCGCTCGAGATGCTGGAGGTGGTGCGCATCCCCTCGGCAAAACGGCGGCTCGATGCCTATCCGCACGAAATGTCCGGCGGCATGCGCCAGCGTGCGATGATCGCGCTCGCGCTGGCCTGCCGTCCGAAGATTCTGCTGGCGGACGAGCCGACCACGGCGCTCGACGCCACGGTGCAGATCCAGATCCTGCTGCTGCTGCGCGAATTGCAGCGCGAGTTCGGGATGTCCGTCATCTTCGTCACCCACGATATCGGCGTTGCGATCGAGATCTGCGACCGCGTCGCGGTGATGTATGCCGGCCAGATCGTGGAGCAGGGGACGCTTCGCGATATCGTCCGCTCGCCGGTCCATCCCTACGCCAAGGGTCTGCTGGCCTCGACCATCCATGGCGCCAGGCGGGGGCAGCGGCTCGAGACCATCCCCGGCACCCCGCCGTCGCTCGCCGAAAAGCCGAACTGCTGCTCCTTCGCCCCCCGCTGCAAGCTCGCCGAGCCGCGCTGCCTGGAGCAGCTGCCGCCGAACGTGGAGGTCGGCCCGGGCCGTGCCGCGAGATGCGTGCTGGCGGAGGCTGCGACGGCGACGTAGCCGAAAATCCTCCACTCACACATGAGGTTGTCACAACCCACCGCGCATCGCGGCGGGGAGCCGTTGCTACTGTGCATGGGGTTGTTTTGCGATTCTCGCTTGAGGGGCCGTCCCGCGACACCATTCAGACCCCATTCATCCCGGTTCCGGTTCCATGGCCGCGTTCACGGAGAGGGACTTCCACTTATGTACATTTCTGGTCAAAGCCTCATCATCATCCTGTTCGTCGGCCTGGTCGCCGGCTGGCTCGCCGGCAAGGTCGTGCGGGGGAGTGGGTTCGGCATCATCGGTGACATCGTGATCGGCATCGCCGGCGCGTTTGTCGCGAGTTTCCTGTTCCCGAAGCTCGGCATCCATCTCGGCCTCGGGCTGGTCTCGGAAATCATCTATTCCGCGATCGGCGCCGTCATCCTGCTGCTGGTGGTGCGGCTGGTGCGCGGCGGTGGCCGGCTCTAGCGGGCTTGTTTCCGTCGATCGGAACCCTGCGCCTCTCCCCACAACCTGGGGAGAGGTGGTCGTCTTTGCCAGAAAAAGCCGCAAAGACTGTGAAATACCGGACTTGCAGATCGGGCCGTTAGAGGTAGATGTGACGGGCCCGGATTAATTCGATTGCGTTGCACGCGGGAAATACCCGATATTAATCCGAGGCGAGTAGCTTCAATTTACCTTTGAAATCAGGGGTTTTGCCCCTTACCCGAAAGAGATCAGACTGATGGCAGCCGTTCCGGGCTTACGCCGTTCAGAGCTCGGTGACGCGCTGCGTGCCTGCCGCACGGCGTTCGTCGGCGTGGGCTTCATGAGCTGCATGATCAACCTGCTCTACCTGACCGGCTCGATCTTCATGCTGGAGGTCTATGACCGGGTGCTGCCGAGCCGCAGCATCCCGACCCTGGTTGGTCTGATCATCCTCGCCAGCGGCCTCTATATGGGCCAGGGCGTGCTCGACATGATCCGCGGCCGCATCCTCGGACGGGTCGGCACCGCGCTCGACGAGGCCCTCAACAAGCGCGTGTTCGACACCATCGTGCGCCTGCCGCTGCTGGTCGGCAACCGCAACGAGGGGCTGCAACCGCTGCGCGATCTCGACAATGTCCGTTCCTTCCTGAGCGGCATGGGCCCGAGTGCCTTCTTCGACCTGCCCTGGCTGCCGCTCTATCTCGCCATCTGCTTCGCCTTCCATGTCATGATCGGCGTGACCGCGCTGGTCGGCGCTATCATCCTGGTCGGGCTGACCCTGGTCACCGAATTCCTGTCCCGCCAGCCGGCGAAGGAGGCGATGGGCCTTGCCGCCCAGCGCAACGACCTCGCCCAGTCCAGCCGCCGCAACGCCGAAGTGCTGGTGTCGATGGGCATGGCCGGCCGGCTGAACCAGCGCTGGAGCGCGGCCAACGAAAAATACCTCGCCGGCAATCAGCGCGCGAGCGATGTCGCCGGCGGCCTCGGCGCAATCGCAAAAGTGCTGCGCATGATGCTGCAATCGGCGGTGCTCGCGGTCGGTGCCTATCTCGTCATCCACCAGGAGGCGACCGCCGGCATCATCATCGCCGGCTCGATCCTCTCGGCCCGCGCGTTGGCGCCGGTCGATCTTGCGATCGCGCACTGGAAATCCTTCGTGGCGGCCCGCCAGAGCTGGCATCGCCTCAGCCGCCTCTTGGAGCAGATGCCGGCGCAGGCAACGCCGACCCAGTTGCAGGCGCCCACCAGCCGGCTCTCGGTCGAAGGCGTCGCCATGGTGGCGCCGGGCGACCAGCGCATCATCGTGCAGGACGTCACCTTTGCGCTGGAAGCCGGCAACGGCCTCGGCGTGATCGGGCCGAGCGGCTCCGGCAAGTCCTCGCTGATCCGCGCGCTGGTCGGTGTCTGGCAGCCGGTTCGCGGCAAGGTCCGGCTCGACGGCGCGGCGCTCGACCAATGGTCGAGTGACGTGCTCGGCCGCCACATCGGCTATCTGCCTCAGGACGTCGAGCTGTTCGGCGGCACCATCGCGCAGAACATCAGCCGCTTCGATCCCGAGGCGACGTCCGACGGCATCATCTCCGCGGCCAAGGAGGCCGGCGTGCACGAGATGATCATCAAGATGCGCGAGGGCTACAACACGCAGGTCGGCGAGCAGGGCGCCTCGCTCTCCGCAGGCCAGGCCCAGCGCGTGGCGCTGGCGCGCGCGCTCTACGGCAATCCGTTCCTGATCGTGCTTGACGAGCCCAATTCCAATCTCGACACCGAAGGTGACGAGGCGCTGACCCGCGCCATCCGCACATCGCGTGAACGCGGCGCCATTGTCATTGTGGTGGCGCATCGCCCGATCGGCGTCGAGGCGGTCGACCAGATCCTGGTGCTGCGCGACGGCCGCATGCAGGCCTTCGGCCCGAAGGAGCAGGTGCTCGCCCAGGTGCTGCAGCCCCGCGTCGCGCCGCCGGCGCCGATCAAGGTCGTCAGCGAAGGCGGAGTGGCCAAAGCATGAGCACGATGACGGTTGGCGGGACCAAGCCCGCTGCGCCCAAGACGGTGCGGGAATCGATCCGGTTTCATCTGTTCCTTGGTCTCGGCATCGTGGCGTTCCTCGCCGTCGGTCTCGGCGGCTGGGCCTCGACCGTGCTGATCTCAGGCGCGCTGATCGCGCCGGGCCAGATCGTGGTCGAATCCAACGTCAAGAAGGTGCAACACCCGACCGGCGGCGTGGTCGGCGAGGTGCGCGCGCGTGACGGCGACGTGGTCAAGGCCGGCGACATCGTGGTGCGGCTCGACGACACCGTCACCAGGGCCAATCTCGCCATCGTCACCAAGAATCTCGACGCCGCGCAGGCGCGTGCGGCACGGCTTCAGGCCGAACAGCGCGGTCTCGACAAGATCGAATTCCCGCAAGCGCTGCTTGACCGCCGTGACGATCCCGACGTCAAGGCCCTGCTGTCAGCCGAAAGCAAGCTGTTCGAGGTCCGCGTCAACGGCCGCGCCGGCCAGAAGGCGCAGCTGCGTGAACGCATCCAGCAGCTCAATGAGGAGATCGATGGTCTCCAGGCGCAGGAGAAAGCCAAGGACAAGGAGATCGCGCTGGTGCAGCAGGAGCTCACCGGCGTGCGCGATCTCTATGACAAGCACCTGGTCCAGATCTCGCGCCTGACCACGCTCGAGCGCGACTCGGCCCGTCTCAACGGCGAGCGCGCGCAATACATCGCCTCGCGGGCGCAGGCGAAGGGCAAGATCACCGAGACCGAGCTGCAGATCATCCAGGTCGACAAGGACATGGTGAGCGAGGTCTCCAAGGATCTGCGCGAGACCAACGACAAGAGCGGCGAGCTGATCGAGCGCAAGGTCGCGGCCGAAGACCAGCTCCGCCGCGTCGACATCCGCGCGCCGCAGGACGGCATGGTGCTGCAATCGACGGTGCACACCGTCGGCGGCGTCGTCACCGCCGGCGACACCCTGATGCTGATCGTGCCGCAGACCGACGATCTCCAGGTCGAGGCCAAGGTCAATCCGGTCGATATCGACAAGCTGCAGATCGGCCAGAAGACGTTGCTGCGTCTGTCCGCCTTCAACCAGCGCACCACGCCCGAGCTCAACGGCGTGGTCAGCCGCGTCTCGCCTGACGTCACGACCGACCAGCGCACGGGCCAGAGCTACTACACGATCCGCGTCTCGATGTCGGCCGAGGAGGTCGCCCGGCTCGGCGATTCCAAGCTGATCCCCGGCATGCCGGTCGAAGCCTTCGTCCAGACCGGCGACCGCACCATGCTGTCCTACCTGTTGAAGCCGCTGCACGACCAGTTCATGCGGGCCTTCCGGGAGAAGTGACGCGAAGCGTCATCCGGCGCGGTGCCAAATCCGGGATACCTGCTAGACTCGCGGTGTAGCAGCGGTGTTTTGGAGGCTGTCGATAATGCTAGAGACGATTGTGTCGGCTCTGACGCACGTCCTTTTCTTCGCTGCAATCCCAGCCTTCGTTGTTGGAGCCTATCAGCAACACAAGTTTCTCGAAGAATGGTCTGAGGACCACGCCCAATCGCTGGATTGGTTCACCAGGGGGCAACGCTCCGTTGTGGCCGTCCTCTCGAACAAGCTTTCGGACCGATGTCGTGACCGTCGTCGTAAGCTGTTTACGGCAGTGGTAACATTTCTCGGACTTATTTTGGTCGTAGCTCTCCTGAGTACTTTTCAGCGATCGCAATGACGGTGCGGCCCTGTTCTTGCTATAGTTCGACTCGAGCCCCAGCAACCCGGCGGTCGAACAATGCAATCTCCCCCCTCCATCGCCACCAAATCCTTCTCCGATGCATCGGCCGCCGTCGCCCGGCTCGAAGAAATCTACGAGCGGAACACCAAATTCCTGCGTGACCGGTTCGAGGCCTATGTCTCGGGCGAGGCGATCACGACGCGGGTGCGAGCCTATTATCCCTTCGTCCGTCTCACTACGGCGACGCATGCACGGCTCGATTCGCGTCTCGCCTATGGCTTCGTCGCGGGACCGGGCGTGCACGAGACCAGTGTGACGCGGCCGGATCTGTTCCGTGCCTATCTCACCGAGCAGATCGGCCTTTTGATCCAGAACCACGGCGTGCCGGTCGAGATCGGTGAATCCGTCGAGCCGATCCCGATCCACTTCGCCTATCGCCGCGACATCAACATCGAAGCCGCCATCACCACCAGCGAGAGTTCGCTCGCCACGCGATCGCTGCGCGATGCGTTCGACGTGCCCGATCTCGCCACCATGGACGATTCCATCGCCGACGGCACGTTCGAGCTTCGACCGGGTACGCCGGAGCCGCTGTCGCTGTTCCGCGCCGCTCGCGTCGACTACTCGCTGCGCCGGCTCTACCACTACACCGGCACCGACCCCGAGCATTTCCAGAACTTCGTGATCTTCACCAACTACCAGTTCTATGTCGATGCCTTCGCGCAAGCGTGCCAGCAGCGGCTCCAGTCCGGCGAGGCCGGCCTCGATGCCTTCGTCGCACCCGGCAATGTGATTACGCATAGCGGCGGCGCGACGAGCGGCGACGCGCCCGTGCGCACCCCGCAGATGCCGGCCTTTCATCTGGTCGCGCCTGATTGCCGCGGCATCACCCTGATCAATATCGGCACCGGTCCGTCCAATGCCCGCAACGTTACCGATCACGTCGCAGTGCTGCGGCCGCATGCCTGGCTGATGCTCGGGCATTGCGCCGGCTTGCGCAATACGCAGCGACTCGGCGACTACGTGCTCGCGCATGGTTATGTGCGCGAGGACCACGTGCTCGACCGCGAGCTGCCTCTGTGGGTGCCGATCCCGGCGCTGGCCGAGATGCAGGTCGCCTTGGAGCAGGCAGTCGAGGACGTCACGGGTCTGGAAGGTTTCGAGCTCAAGCGATTGATGCGCACCGGCACCGTCGCCAGCGTCGACAACCGCAACTGGGAGATCTCGGGGCCCGACGTGATCCGCCGCATGTCGCAATCGCGCGCGGTTGCGCTCGACATGGAATCGGCCGCGATCGCCGCCAATGGCTACCGCTTCCGCGTGCCCTACGGCACGCTGCTCTGCGTCTCCGACAAGCCACTGCATGGCGAGATCAAGCTCGCCGGCATGGCCAGCGAATTCTATCGTCATCGCGTCGGTCAGCATCTCGAGATCGGCCTGAAGGCGCTGGAGCGGCTCAAGCAGCAAGAATCGGAGCGGCTGCATTCGCGCAAGCTCCGCAGTTTCGCCGAGGTCGCGTTTCAGTAAACGACAACAGAACTGTCGTACGGCTACTTAGGTCTCCGCCGGTCCGGCGTCCGGAATATCCCTGCAGAAGCAGGGTTTATCAATTCGTCCGGGGCCGCTTGAAACAGGACAGGAGACAAACATGATCGCAGCAATGATCAAGCTCGTCGCACTGGGGACATTTGCGGCAGTCTTGCTGAACTCGCCGGTCTTTGCGGCGGGCGGAGGCGGCGGCGGAGGTGGTGGTTCCGGCAGCACCGATCCCTATGCCGGCGCCTATTCGGACCAGAAGGCTCAGCCGGCGCCGACCTATCCGAAACGCTCGGGCACCAAGGCAACACAGAAGGGCAAGAAGGCGGGCAACCAGTCAAGCATCGATGATCCCGCGTTCGCAGCCGGCTACCGCGTGGCTTATGACACGATCTACCTGCGTAACGACTATGCGGCCGCGATCGAGCAATTGAAGGCGCTCGGCCATGACGACCATCCCAATGTCGCCAATCTCATCGGCTATTCCTATCGAAAGCTCGGCAATTACGGGCAATCGCAAGTCTGGTACGAGCGGGCGCTGAGGGCAGATCCGAACCACGTGCTGACGTGGCAGTATTACGGACTGTGGCAGCTCGAGCAGGGCAATCGCGAGCAGGCGATGTATCATTTGAGCCGCATTGCTGCGATCTGTGGCACCGATTGCGAAGAGTATAAATCGCTGGCCGCGGCGCTGGAGAAGCCGACCGGCTCGGCCTTCGCCTATTGACTGCGGGTGGTGGTGGGACGCGACGCGCATCCCACCCATTCCATGGTGACAAGTCGCTCGAATTTCAGCATTGTCCGGCGCGGGGGCGCGACCGGGACAATTTGATGCCGCTGATGCGCGACAGGATTATCGGCCATGACCTTGAACGTCTGGCCTTCCGCTTCACCATGACGCGTGAGGACGAGATCGTGCAGTGTCAAATCAGCGACGCCGCGATGGACGAGCTTGCCGGCATGCAGGGCACCGAGAGCAGCGCGCGGCAGGCGCAGTTCACGTCGCTGCGCGAGACCATCGAGCGGATCGCGTCGGACCTCTACGACGAGGCGCCGCGGTTCAAAGGCTATGTGGTGCGGATCTTCGTGCGGCATTTGGCCCGATAGAGGGGCATGCGCGTAACTTGCCATGGCCGCGAAAGGATTCATTAAGGGCAGCCTGTAGTTGCAATGGATGGCGGGAGCGCGGCGTGAGATGATGTTGGTGCGCTCGTCCACGCCAATAGTCTCACATGACCAGAAGATCAGTCCTGCTGCTCGTTGTCGTCGCCCTGCTGGCCGGAAACCTGGCCTATGTGAACCTGTTCGGGCCGAGCGCGTTTGCACGCGATTTCGACCAGAACATCGCGCGGTTTCCCCTGGCAGCGTCGATCGCCCGCAGCGATCCCGGCCTCAGGGCGATCTTCCTTCGGGAGACTGAAGAGGCGTTCAACGGAGGTGGATGGCCCGCCGCCAATGGTGTGCTCAATACGATCGTTGCAGCCGAGATGGATGCCTATACCGACGATGAGCACATCATCGCTCTGGACCGGGCGCAACTGGCGGCGCTTCTGAAGCTCGCGAGCAATCCATTGGAATGCAAGTCCTACCTTTTGGCCGGCTTCCAGCGTGGTGAGTTTCCAGACGCGGCGCAGGAGTTCGCGGACCTCGCCTCGGCAGGTCACGCAGCCCTCGAAAACGGATTCGAGCGCAAGACGAATGGTGTTGCCCGCGCACAGGCGAGCGATGCCGAGCTCACGGCGATCGAAACACAATTGGCTCTTGGGCCATTCGCTGAGCTCACCCGACAGGAGCTTGGAGCCCAATCACGCTATCTCGACGGCAACCCTGAACTCATGTGCAGCGCTGCCATCAAGAGGCAGCTCAATCTGCTTTCAGCGGCCAGTGCCGACGCCGCTCACGCCTCACGGCTGCGCAGAGCCAGGCAGTGCAAGATCGATTTCGCCGAGGTACGCGCGAAGCTGTGCCGCGAGCCGGGCAACGGCTTGTCCTGCTCCTAGCACGGGTGCGTGAGCAGCAGCGTCGCTCATCCCTCGAGCTTCCTCAGCAATAGCCTCAGCGCTGTCGCCGCGAACACCTGCATGTTGCCGAACCGGTCGTTGCTCCCGGTCTCCAGCGTCATCACCTCGGCCGCAGGTCCCGCGACCGCCATGCAACTGTGGCCGGCCGCATCGCCGTAACGATTGCCCGCGGGACCGGCCGCGCCGGTCTCGGACAGGCCCCAGTCGGAGTTGAAGCGGCCGCGCATCTGTTCGGCCAGAAGTCTTGCATAGGGCTCCGAGGACGAACGAAAGCCTTTCATTCCTTCGTCCGAAATATCCATCAGCGCGCGCCTGGCGTCGCGGGTATAGACCACCGCGCCGCCGAGGAAATATGCGGACGCCCCGGGCACTGCGAGCAGGCTCGCTGAGATCAGGCCGCCCGTGGAGGATTCCGCGACCGCAATGGTCTGTTTGCGCGCGATCAGTGTCGCTGCGACCTGTTCCGCAATGCTGATGAGCTCTTTCATCGCCAAATCCCATTCCTTCGCAACCGAGCTCAGCTTTCCTAGCATATGACAGCAGCCTTGGCCGAGTTGCAGGCGACGGGCAGGCCTGCTTGAATGGCTGGTAAGACGGACGGCCAAGCGCCGCCCGCGACAAGACGCGACGAGGAAACGTGAGAAGGGAGACGTCATGACGTCCCTGATCGCCGGCGGGGTGGATTGCGACGTGCATCCGGCCGTGCCGCATCTGACCAGCCTGCTGCCGTATCTGAACGACTATTGGCGCGACCAGGTGACGACGCGCGGCATGGTCGATCTCGTCTCGCAATCCTATCCGAAGAACTCGCCGATCGTGGCGCGGCCGGATTGGCGTCCCGAGTCGGGCAAGCCGGGCGAACGCCTGGAGGACATGCAACGGCATGTGCTCGATCCTTTCCAGCTCAGCTGCGCTATCTGCAACCCGCTCTATGGCGTGCAGATGGTGTTTTCCGAGGACATGCAGGCGGCCTTCTGCCGCGCGCTGAACGAATGGCTCGCCAAGGAGTGGCTCGATCGCGATTCCCGGCTGCGCGGCTCGATCGTGATCCCGACGCAAAGCGTCGAGAAGGCGGTCGCTGAGATCGAGCGCTGCGCGACGGACAAGCGCTTCGTGCAGGTGCTGATGCTGGTCATGGGCGACGTGCCGCTCGGAAAGCGCGCGCTATGGCCGATCTACGAGGCGGCAGAACGACACGATCTGCCTGTCGGTATCCACGCCGGTTCCGCCTATCACAATCCGCCGACCTCGGTCGGCTGGGGTTCCTATCACATCGAGGACTATGTCGGTCAGGCTCAGGCGTTCCAGACCCAGCTAACCAGCCTGATCGTCGAGGGCGTGTTCGCAAAGTATCCGCGATTGAAAATGGTGATGCTGGAGTCAGGCGTCTCCTGGATCTCGCCCTATCTCTGGCGCCTGCACAAGTTCTGGCGCGGGGTGCGGATGGAGACTCCCTGGGTCGATCGCGCCCCGCTCGAGATTGTGCGCAGCAACATCCGCTTCTCATTACAGCCATTTGATGCGCCGCCGCATGAGGCGACATTAATTCGCCTGTTTGATCATATGCAGTCGGACGAATTGGTCCTATTCTCCACGGACTATCCGCACTGGCAGTTCGACGGCCAGGACGCGCTGCCCGAGGGTCTCACCTCCGATCTCGTGCGCAAGATCATGATCGACAATCCGCATGCAACCTATCCCCGCCTGAAATGAGCCCGCTGCCAAGGAGGCAAGGCGATGAATATCCAGTTCCGCGAGAGCCAAGAAGCCGCTTCCCCTCTGATATCAAAGACCGCGATTGCGGACTGCGACATCCACCCGGCACGCGCGACCCGAACCGAGCTCTATCCCTATCTCGCCAAACGCTGGCAGCATCATCTCGACGTCTACGGCGTCCACGCCTATCAAGGCATGATGGAAGGCCCGCCCTATCCGAAGGCGCAGCCCAACGCTTCGCGCCGCGATGCCTGGCCGCCGGAAGGCGGCCCGCAGGGGTCCTCGCTCTCCTTCATGCAGAAGCAGCTGCTCGATCCGAACAATGTGCAGTTGGGCGTGCTCAACCCGCTCAACACCGGGCAGGGCATTCGCAATCACGAGCTCTCGGCTGCGCTGTGCTCGGCGATCAACGATTGGCAGATCGACAAATGGACCAGCAAGGACAAGCGGCTGAAAGCCTCGATCGTCGTCGGCAATGAAGACGGCCTGTCGGCCGCCGCCGAAATTCGCGAGCGTGCCGGCGACAAGAACTTCGTCCAGGTGCTGCTGCTGAGCCGCAATGTCGAGCCGCTCGGCCAGCGCCGCTACTGGCCGATCTACCAGGCCGCGGAGGAAGCGGGCCTGCCGGTCGGCGTCCACGCCTTCGGCTTTGGCGGCAATCCGATCACGCCGTCGGGCTGGCCGTCCTATTACATCGAGGAGATGGTGGGGCATTCGCAATGTCAGCAATCGGCGCTGGCGAGCCTCGTGCTGGAGGGCGTGTTCGAGCGCTTCCCGAAACTGAAGATGGTGATGATCGAGGCCGGCTTCGGCTGGGCGCCGTCGCTGGCGTGGCGTCTGGACAAGGTCTGGCAGCGGCTGCGCAGCGAGGTGCCGCATGTGAAGCGGCCGCCGTCCGAATATATCCGCGAGCAGGTCTGGTGGACCACGCAGCCGATGGAAGATCCCGAAAGGCGCGAGGACCTGTTCGACGTGATCAACTGGATCGGCTGGGACCGGCTGTTGTTCGCGACCGACTATCCGCATTGGGATTACGACGAGCCGTCGCGTGTGCTGCCGGCAGGCGTGACCGAAGCCAATCGCGAGGCGTTCTATCTCGGCAATGCGAAGAAGCTCTACGGGATAAATTGATGGCGCGTCACGTCATTGCGCCGGTCGATGAGCTTCCGCCCGGCACGCGAAAATTTCTGGAGATTGATGGCCGACCGATCGCGGTCTTCAACATCAAGGGCGAATATTTCGGCTTGATGAACCGCTGCCCGCACCAGGGCGCGGCGCTGTGCGAGGGACCGTTGATTGGCCTTGCGCAATCAAGTGATCCCGGCGAGATCGAATACACCAAGCTGGGTGAGATCATCCGCTGCCCCTGGCACGGCTGGGAGTTCGACATCCGCACCGGCCAGTCCTATTGCGACCCCCGCCGCTTTCGCGTGAAGGCCTATCCGGCCCATGTCGAGCCCGGCACGAGCGTGGTGAAGGGGCCGTATGTCGCCGAGACTGTTACCGTGAAGGTCGAAAGCGACTACGTGGTGGTGGATCTGTAGTCCCCTGTCATTCCGGGGCGATGCGAAGCATCGAACCCGGAATCCATCGTGCGTCAGGGATACTGGGAGAAATGGATTCTCAGGTGCGCAATTGCGCACCATAGTTCGCGCTACGCGCGCCCCGGAATGACGATCAGCGTCCCGTCGCCGGCTCCACGGCCGTATCATAGACCGGCACGCTCTGCTTGCCGCCGCGGTAGACGATCAGCGCGGCGACGATGCCGAGCGCGGCGCCGAACATGAGCCAGTACGCCGGCGAGGCCTTGTCGCCATTGGTCATGCTGATCAACTTGGTCGCCACAGCCGGCGTCGATGTGCCGAAGATGCCCGCAGCCAGAGCGAAGGCGATCGAGAAGCAGGTGGTCCGGACATGTGCCGGCACGATCTCGACCAGGCATCCCAGCATCGTGCCGCTATAAACGCCGAAGTAGAACGAGAACATCATCTGCACGGCCAGCAGCTTTCCGAGAGTGGGGGCTGCCGCGAGCCAGGACAGCGCCGGGTAAGCCGTCAGGAATGACAGGACCGCGATCGTTACCAGCACGGGCTTGCGGCCGATGCGGTCGGATAGCGCGCCGCCGACCGGATTCCAGATGAAGTTGGTCACCGCAACGAGAAGAGTGACGAGCAATGTCCCGGTCGGTGAGAGGTTGAGCTGCTTGCCAAAGCCGGGGGCATACACCGTGATGAAGTAGAAGGTCGTCGTGGTCAGCACGGCAATCATCATGCCGAGGATGACGATGCGCCAGTTCGCGATCGCCGACGCGAACACTTCGCGCGCCGTCGGATGCTTCTTCATCGCCAGGAAGGCCGGCGTTTCCTCGAGCGAGCGCCGCAGGAAGAAAATGACGGGGATGATGATGCAGCCGACGAAGAACGGAATGCGCCACTTCGCGACTCCCCCGATGACATCCAGGAAGGTGTCGCCGGGAATGACTTCCCTGAGGACGAAGCCGATGATCGCTGCGACGAAGATCGCAACCTGCTGACTGGAAGACTGGAACGAGGTGTAGAAGCCACGATTGCCGGGTGTGGCGATCTCGGACAGGTAAACGGAGACGCCGCCCAACTCCACGCCGGCCGAGAACCCCTGGATCAAGCGGCCGATCAGAACGATAGCCGGGGCGGCAACACCGATCGCCGCGTAGGACGGGCAGAAGGCGATCACCACGGTGCCCAGCGCCATCAGCGCGAGCGTGAAGATCAGGCCCTGGCGGCGGCCGATACGGTCGATATAGGCACCGAGCACGATGGCGCCGACGGGGCGCATCAGCGCGCCGAGCCAGAACACGCCATACGCATTGAGCAGTGCGGCCGTCTCGTCTGCAGCAGGGAAAAACGCCTTTGCGATATCCTGGGCATAGAAGCCGAACAGGAAAAAGTCGAACTGCTCGAGGAAATTACCTGAGGTCGCGCGCAGAATCGCACCAAGGCGCGACTTGAGTGCGGGCGGATTGGTTGAAGCTGCTGGTCCAGCCATGGACATTGTTCCCCGTGATGACGTGGCCGGACCGGAACTCATTTCACGGCAGGCGACAGACTGCGACAATCTGGCCTACCCCTTCTCGCGGGGGACGTTGCGAGTCAATCGAATTTGCCGCGGAAGCTGATGATTTTTCAGGCCTTACTTTGCGTTGCCGCGACGATCCATTGGCGGAAGGCGGCGAGCTTCGGTGCCTCGCGGCGGCCCTCCGGCGAGACCAGATAGAAGCCTGCGTCCGCCGGCAGCGCGATCTTGAAGGGGACTACCAGCCGCCCCTTGGCGACGTCGTCCTGGACGTAGGAGGTCCGGCCCATCGCCACGCCCATGCCGTCGATCGCGGCCTGCACCGTCATGAAGGTCATATCGAAGGTAATGCCCGGCTGCCGTGAGATGCCGGTCGGCAGACCTGCCGCCGTCAGCCAGAGGCGCCAGTCGTCGCTGGTGGTGGTATGCAGCAGCACGTGGTCCTTGAGATCCTCAGGCGTGCGCAGCGATTTGTCGCCGCGTAGCAGCGACGGGCTACACACCGGAAACAGCTCGTCTGCCATCAGCCAATCGGCGCGCACCCCCTGCCACTGGCCTCTGCCGTAGCGGATCGCGGCATCGACATTGTCGCGCTGGAAGTCGACGAGGCTGGTCGAGGTGGTGATGCGGACGTCGATGCCGGGATGGCTCTCCTGGAAATCGGTCAGACGCGGCAGCAGCCATTTCGCGGCGAGAGAAGCGATCGTCGAGACCGTCAGCACCTTGTCGTCGTCCTTGCGCAGCAGCCGGTCGGTGGCGAGCCGCAGGTCGTTGAAGGCGGCGCGGACGCCCGGCAGGTAGTCGCGCGCTTCGGGGGTCAGCGCCAGCGCGCGGTTCTGCCGGATGAACAGGCGGATGCCGAGCTCCTCCTCGAGCCGCCGGATCTGATGGCTGATCGCGGTCTGCGTCACGTTCAGCTCTGACGCAGCCAGTGTGAAGCTGAGATGGCGCGCGGCGGCCTCAAACGCCCGCAATCCGTTCAGGGAAGGCAATCTGGCAGTCATTTGGCAGCAGGATGCATGAGCTTATTTCATGCGAAAGGGTACAAATTGTCGTTTGTCGCAGCGCATTCGAAGGCAGATATTAGCAGCCAACTTAGCTCCAGGAGCTGAAAATGTCTACTTTGACCCAGAATTCGATGACAAATCATCATGCGCCCGGTCTGATCGAGCAGATCGGCGAAACGCTGCATGTCTGGCACGAGCGCTACCGCACGCGGCGCGAGCTGAGCAATTGGACCGCCCGCGATCTTCACGACGTGGGCCTGTCCTGGACCGACGTCGCCTTTGAGGCCGACAAACCCTTCTGGCGGGCCTGATGGGCCGCCAGGCCGGCGCCGCCTGATCACAGGGGCGCCGGCGATCGCTCTGTCCTCGTGAGCACGCGTCATGAACACCTATCGTCTGGAAGAGCTGAAGCAATATTCGGACACGCTGCGCACCCGGCATGGCGAGGCACTGAACCTGCGGTTCGTCGAGCCGCGCGACACCGACGAGCTCCAGCACTATTTCCGCTCGCTTTCGACCCGCTCCCGCTACAACCGTTTCTTCGGTGCCCTCAGTGAATTGCCGAAAGGCCTACTGAACGATTTCCTGGAGGTCGGCGAGCGCGAACGTTTCACCGTGGTTGCGACAAAGATGGTCGATGGCTTCGAGACGATCGTTGCCGAGGCGCGCTATGCCCTCCATGCCGAGACGTCGACGCTCGAATTTGGCCTGTCGGTCGATGATCGTTGGCAGGGCCACGGCATCGCGACCGCGCTTCTGAAGAATCTCGAATGCCGTGCCGCAGCCCTTAGTGCCGAGCACATGTTCGGCGACACGCTGCGCTCCAACGAGACCATGATCTCGCTCGCGCGCAAATCAGGCTTCGCCTTCGTCAATCACCCTGATGACTGGAAGCTGGTGCGCTTCGACAAGGAGATTCACATCGCACCGAAGGACATTCCCTGCGCCAGCTGGCGCCTCGCCGCCCTTTCCCGTCAGGCCGATCGCCCCTCAGCCTCGGCCTGACTCGACTGCAAGCCCGGCCTGGCAACGCCAGCGCCGGGCATTTTTTTTGCTTGCAGATCCGTCATCCTCAGGCGCTCGTTCTGCGCGCTTCCGCAGAACGATCCTCGAAGGATGAACGGCCCTGATTTCGCTGCGGCGATAGTCGGGCCGTCGCCCTTCGAGGCTCGCTGCGCGGTGCTACGCACCGCCCGGCTCGCGCCTCAGGGTGACGGTGAAGCCGATCATGTGCGCGGTACATCCCGCACCCCTACTTCCCCGTGAACACCGCCTTGCGCTTCTCGATGAAGGCCTGCACCGCTTCCTTGTGATCGGCGGTCGTGGTCAGGCGCACCAGCCGTTCGGCCTCATGGTCGCGAGCGGTCTCGAAATCGAACAGCAAGGCCTCGTCGAGATTGTCCTTCATGTAGCGCAGCGCCAGGCGCGGCCCCTCGGCGAGCGACTTGGCCAGTGCGAAGGCCTCGCTCTGCAATTTGTCATCGGGCACGACGCGGTTGACGAGGCCGATCGCTTCCGCGCGCGTGGCATCGACACGATCGCCGGTGAACATCAATTCGCGCGCCCGCGCGGTGCCGACGAGGCGCGTGAGCAGCCAGGCGATGCCGTAATCCCCTGACAGCGCGATGCGGGCATAGCCGGTGGCGACGAAGGCCGATTGCGCGGCGATGCGGATGTCGCAAGCCATCGCGATGGCAAGGCCGGCGCCGACCGCGGCGCCGGGGAGGGCGGCGATGGTCGGCTTGCGCACCGACACCAGTGCGCCCGTCAGCAACCGCTGCCGCTCCTGGAGATCGGCGATGCGGTCTTCCAGCGACATCTCCAGCTTCCTGGGATCGCGATGCGCGCCCATGCCCTTGACGTTGCCGCCGGCGCAGAACGCTTCGCCTGCGCCGGTGATGAGCAGCGCGCCGACATTGGGATCCTCACCGCAGGTGCGGATCATCGTGCGTAGCGCCGGCGTCAGCGCGTCCGATAGCGAATTGCGCGCCTCCGGCCGGTTCAGCGTGATTACCGCGACGCGGTCGCGGATGACGCAGAGGAGCTCATTGGTGCCGGTATCGATGGTGGTTTCCATGGTCATTGTTCGCTCTCTCCCTTCGTCATTGCGAGCGATGCAATCCAGACTGTCTCCGTGGAAATAGTCTGGATTGCTTCGTCGCTTCGCTCCTCGCAATGACGGTTGTTGTCGCTACGTTATCGCCTCAAAACTTCTCCACCCAGGGCCGCAGCTCCAGCTCCCAGCTCCAGGCGCTGCGCGGCTGCTGCAGCACGCTCCAGTAGCTCGCCGCGATCGCGTCGGGATCGAGCATTGAATCCGGCTTGTCCGCTGCTTCTGTCCGCACCGCGCTGCGGATGCCGCCGTCGATGACGAAATGCGCGACATGGATGCCCTGTGGCGACAGCTCGCGCGCCATGCTCTGCGCCAGGCCGCGCAGAGCGAACTTGCCCATCGCGAACGGCGCGGATTGCGCATAGCCTTTGACGCTGGCCGAGGCGCCGGTGAACAGGATCGCACCGTGCCCGTTCGGTAGCATGCGCTTCGCCGCCTGCTGCGCCACCAGGAAGCCACCATAGGCACTGACCGCAATCGCATTGGCGACGTCGGCCGGGACCAGATCGACAAAAGGCCCGCGGGAGCGGCCGCTGGCATTGTAGACGACGAGGTCTGGCGTGCCGATCTCGCGCTCGACGAGGCCAAACAGGCGCTCGACCTCCTCAGGCTCGGTGGCGTTACAGGCGTAGGCCTTGGCGCCGGTCTCGGTGCAGAGCGCACCGAGCTTCTCGATCTTGCGCGCGGCCAGCGCGACGCGAATGCCCTGCTTGGACAGCAGACGCGCCAGCGAGGCGCTCAGGCCTTCGCCGGCGCCGACGATGAGGGCGATCTTGTATGTCGGGTGTTCCATGGGGTGATCTCTGGCGTGATATCTCGGGGACGGGACGCCGTTGATCTAGGTATCCGCCGCGCGGACAACCAGCCGGCGCCAAGGGCGGGCCGATCACAATTCCGCAGAGCGAATTGCTCCTTCACGGCGGTCATGCCTCCCTGACAATTTGCGGCTTTATCGGCTCTCGCGATGGGAGCATGATCGACATCATCTCGAGCGGCAAGCGCCAAAATAAGCGCCAAGAATTGCCGTCGGGCGGAAACGAAGAGGACGATCATGCACAAGTCGGTCACAGCGCAGCCGAAAGATGCCGCGACCGCACCTTCAGGCCTGCTTGCGCCCGACACGTCAGGCATGAACTTCTACCGCGCCGATCCGGCGCTGACGGACCTGCTGCGCATCCATCTGCCGGACCCGCTATTCCGCCACATCGAGCCGCATCTCGACCGTCTCGGCGAACTTGCCGGCGGCCGTCTCGACGAATGCGCGCGCCTCGCCGACCGGCACACCCCGGTGCTGCACCAGCGCGACAAGTTCGGCCGCGACGTGCAGTGGATCGAGTATCACCCGGCCTATCGCGAGCTTGAGAATGCCGCTTTCGGCGAGTTCGGCATCCACGCGCTCTCGCTCCGGAAAGGCATCATGGGCTGGCCGGACAAATATCCTGTCGTCGCCAAGCACGCTTTCACGTTCCTGTTCAACCAGACCGAATTCGGCATGGGCTGCCCGATCAACGTCACCGATGGCTGCGCCAAGCTGCTTTCGAATTTCGGCAGCGAAGCGCTGAAGGCGAAGTATCTGGACGGCCTGACCTCGACCGACATGAGCAAGCTCACCCAGGGCGGCCAGTTCATGACCGAGAAGGAAGGCGGCTCCGATGTCGGCACGTTGACCACGCGCGCCGTGCCGGAGGGCGATCATTGGCGCCTCTACGGCGAGAAATGGTTCTGCTCGAATGCGGATGCCAAGGTCGTGATGTTGCTGGCGCGGCCCGAGGGGGCGGGCCCCGGCACGCGCGGTGTCGGTCTGTTCCTGATGCCGCGCTTCCTCGATGACGGCGCACAGAACCATTATCGGATCGTGCGCCTGAAGGACAAGCTCGGCACCCGCTCGATGGCGTCGGGGGAGATCAAGCTCGAAGGCGCGGTCGCCTATGCCGTCGGCAAGCTCGACCGCGGCTTCGTGCAGATGGCCGAGATGGTGAACTCGTCGCGCCTCTCCAACGGCGTGAAATCGACGGCGCTGATGCGCCGCGCCTATCATGACGCGATGACGGTGGCGATGAATCGCGTGGTGTTCGGGAGCCGCATCATCGACCTACCGCTCGGTCGTCGCCAGATGCTGAAGATCATGCTGCCGGTCGAGCAAGCGCTGTCGATGAGTTTCCTGACCGCGGATGCGCTCGACCGTGCGGAAGCCGGCAGCCAAGATGCGGCAGCGCTGCTGCGCATCCTCACCCCGACGCTGAAATTCCGCGCGACGCGCGATGCGCGAAAAGTCTGTGGCGATGCGCTCGAGATGCGCGGCGGCATCGGCTATATCGAGGAATTCGCCACGCCCCGCCTGCTGCGCGACGCGCATCTCGGCTCGGTCTGGGAAGGCACCGGCAACATCGTCGCGATCGATGCGCTGCGGCGGGCCGTCGGCCGCCATGGCGCGGAATCCGCGCTTGCGGCCGATCTGCAAGCGCGGCTCGACGACAGTGCCTCGGTGCCGCAGGCCTGGCGCGACAATCTGCGCGGCCTGGTCGATCGCGCGGTCGGGTTTGCGCGCGAGGTCGCCAGCAAGTCCGAGAACGAGGCCGATGCGCGGCGCGCCACGAGCCTGCTCTATCATGTCGCCAGCGCCGTGGCGCTCGCCTGGGAAGCCCATCGCATCCACGAGATGCGCGGCGATGCGCGCCGGCTGTTGTTGTCGCGGCTGGTGATCGATCACCGGGTGTCCCCGAGTGATCCGTTCCGGCTGACGGAAAATGCCGTGCAAGCGAAGATCGCCGAACTGCTGCTCGGCGACAGCTCGGCCGGCATGAGCGAGGTTGGCGAACTGGTGCTGGCAGCGTAGGCTGCGCGCCACCAACCAGAAGAAAGCCGCAGGGAGTGCTCGATGAAGGCCGCCGTCCTCTACGAAGTCAACAAGCCGCTGGTCATCGAGGATGTCAGCCTGCCGAAGCCCGGTCCGCGCGAGGTGCTGATCCGCACCGCGGTCGCCGGACTCTGCCACTCCGACCTGCACTTCATGGAAGGCCTCTATCCGCATCCGCTACCCGCTGTGCTCGGGCACGAATCCGCCGGCATCGTCGAGCAGGTCGGCTCTGATGTCACTTATGTGAAGCCCGGCGACCACGTCGTCACCTGCCTGTCCGTGTTCTGCGGCACCTGCGACAATTGCACCACCGGGCGCACGGTGCTTTGCACGGACACCACGGTGAAGATGATGCCGGGCGTCTCCGACCGGATGCAATGGTCGAAGCCGGAGAAGCTGCACCAATTCCTGAATCTGTCGTCCTTTGCCGAGCAGATGCTAGTGCATGAGAACGCGATCGTCAAAATCAGGAAGGACATGCCGCTCGATCTCGCCGCGCTGATCGGCTGCGGCGTCATCACCGGCTATGGAGCGGTGGTGAATACCGCGAAGGTGACGGCCGGCGAGACCGTGGCGGTGATCGGCTGCGGCGGCGTCGGCATGGCCGCGATCAACGGCGCGCAGATCGCGGGGGCCGGCCGCATTATCGCTATCGACACCAATCCCGCAAAACTCCAGCTCGCAACCAAGCTGGGCGCCACCGACATTATCAATCCCGCCGACGGCGACGTGGTGAAGCAGGTGCGCGATCTCACCAATGGCGGCGTGCATCATTCCTTCGAAGTGCTCGGCCGCAAGGAAACCGCGGAGCAGGCCTTCGGCATGCTGGCCTCCGGCGGCACGGCCACCATCGTCGGCATGATCCCGTTCGGCCAGAAGATTGAGCTGCACGGTTTCGATTTCCTGAGGGAGCGCAAGATCCAGGGCTCGTCGATGGGCTCGAACCATTTCCGCGTCGACATGCCGCGTCTGGTCGATTTCTACCTGCGCGGCCGGCTGCACCTGGAGGACTGGATCTCGGCCAAGCTGAAGCTCTCCGAGATCAACGAAGGTTTTGCCAACATGAAAGCCGGCAAGACGCTGCGCAGCGTGATCGTGTTTGATAGCTAGGCGCTGGCACTGGTGCTCACCGGTGCCACTCCAAAACAGGTGTCATCGCCCGGCTTGACCGGGCGATCCAGTACTCAAGAGGCGGCGGTGATTGACTCGCGAGGCCGCGGCGTACTGGATGCCCCCGGTCAAGCCGGGGCATGACAGCGGAGTGTGAGGACAGCCCACCTCACCGCGACACATGCGCGGATACCGCGAGCCACGTCCCGTTCTTCTTCGCCCAGCAATCGGTATATCGTCCGGTCGCCTGCTGGCCGTCCGCGGTGGTGTAGCTCGTTGCTGCGTGGATGATGGCGAAGTCGCCCATGATGCGGATGATGACGTCAAACGCATGCAGATTGCGGATCGCGATCGGACGCGCCGTCTGCTCCAGGAAGGCGGCGCGGTCGACCAGGGTCTTGTCGGGGTTGGAGCAGTAGAACTCCGGCGCCAGGATCTCGTTGAAGCGCTTGACGTCGCAGTTCTGGACGGACGCAACGTAGTCGCGGTTGAGTGCAGTGAGCTGTTCAAGGTCCTGGCTCATGGTGCGTTCCCTCCCTTTAGACAGTCCCGGGACGCGGATCATGCGCCCCCGGAATCTCTCAGTCATTTTGCTCCGTCATTGCGAGGAGCGCTTGCGACGAAGCAATCCAGACTGCCGCCGCTGATAGATTCTGGATTGCTTCGCTGCGCTCGCGATGACGGGCGGGGCGAAGACTAGTCGTCAAACATCTTCGGCGGCACGAACCCGCCGAACTCGTGCTCGATCAGTTCGGCCAGCTTGAGCGGCGTGCGGTCCTCCAGCCACGGGCCGACGATCTGTACGCCGACAGGCAGTCCATCCGGCGCAAAACCCGTCGGGATCGCGGTCGAGGGCAGGCCGGGGAGCGTGGCGATGCCGGGCCAGGCGAGCTGGTCGGTATAGACGTGCTCCTTGCCGTCGATGGTGATCCGGCGCTGCTCCTGGTCTTCTGAATGATCGTGCGGATAAGCCGGCGTCGGCATGATCGGGCAGATCACGGCATCGAACGTCTTGAACAGCTCGCGCCATTGTGCGCGCAGCCGCGTGCGTCCGCCATTGGCCAGGAGCCAATCACGATGGCTGAGCGCAATGCCGCGCAGGCGTTCGGCCTGCAGGCTGTCGTTGCTGGCAGGCAGTGCGGCCGCTGCTGCAACCGCGCCTGCGTAGAATTCGGGCGGGAAGCTGGCGGCGAGAAACGACAGCAGCATCCGCATATAGAGGCGCGAGGACGCCGCGAAATCCGGCAGCAGCGGACTGCTGCGTTCGATCTTGACGCCGGCCTTGGCGAGGTTGTCGGCGAGCGTGTTGATGCTTCCGCGTATCGTGCTGTCGGTCGGCAGCACCGGGTCGGTATCCACCACGAGGACGCGAAAATCTTTCAGCGAGCCGTGACGCGCGGCGGGCAGCGCGAGCCTGTAGGCCTTGCCGTTGTCGAGCGGGTCGGGCCCGGCCATGACGTCGAGCAGCAAGGATAGATCGCCGGCGCTGCGCGCCATTGGGCCGACCACGGCGAGATCGCGCTCATAGGCGAGTGGCGGAGCCGGCGGCGGCGTATGGCCGCGCGAGGGCAACAGATCGAAGGTCGGCTTGTGCGCGTAGACGCCGCAGTGAAAGGCCGGCACGCGCAGCGAGCCGCCGATGTCCGAGCCGAGTGAGAGCGGGCCGTAACCGGCCGCGAGCGCCGCCGACGAGCCGCCAGAGGAGCCGCCCGGCGTGCGGCCGAGATCGTAGGGGTTGTTAGTGGTGCCGTAGATGTCGTTGTAGCTCTGCCAGTCGGCGAGGGCGAGCGGCACGTTGGTCTTGCCGAGCACGATGGTGCCGGCGTCCTTCACCCGCGTCACCGGCAGCGCATCTTCCTTGGCGATGAAGTCCTTGTGCGCGGGATTGCCCCAGGTCGTGGGCAGGCCGGCGATGTTGTAGGATTCCTTCACGGTCATCGGCAGGCCAAGCAGTGGCTTGCGCTCGCCCCGCGCGAGCGCCGCATCGGCTGCGCGCGCCGCGTCGAGCGCGCGGTCGAAATCGCGGACGCAGATCGCGTTGATCTTGCCATCGTGCCGCTCGATGCGGTCGATCGCATCCTGCGTGAGCTCGACCGACGAGACCTTCTTTGCCGTCAACGCGGCCGACAGCTCGATCGCGCTCTTGAAACTCCATTCTGATTTCGCCACGACATGCTCCTGCGCTTCACTGGTGGATGATGCGCAGTTTTAACCGATGCCGCAACCGCCGTTTGATCGCGGTTGATCTGTCCGGAGCTTTACCCCGGCAGCATGCGCTGCATCACCCGGTCGCGATAGACGAAGATGTGCACGAGCGCGGCGGCGATGTGAAGGCCGATGGTGACCAGCAGCGCCCATTCCATCGCCTGATGGAGGCCGTCGATGGCGCGGCCGGCAGCCGCGTTGTCGGAGGCGAGCATCGGCAGCGGCACGAGATAGAAGAACGACACGGACCATCCCCGGAACGACGCGAACAGCCATCCCGAGAGCGTGGTCGCCAGCACCAGGGCGTAGAGCAGCCAGTGAATGGCCTCCGAGGACAGGCGTTGCCAGGGGGGCAGAGAGCTCTCAGGCGCGACGGGATGGGTGAGACGCCAGCCAAGGCGGAGCGCGGTCAGCGTCAGGATCACAAGTCCAATCGATATGTGAAACGTCATGCCGGCGCCCGGGCTCATGCCCCGATGGATGTCAGGCATGAGCCAGCCGATCGGGTATTGCATGGCCAGCAGCGCGACGATGAGCCAGTGAAAGATCTTGGCGGGTGTACCGTATTGAAGACGAAGGGTCATGAGAATCCTGCCTTGAACGCCCGTGCGCCACGGTGAATGAACGACGCTGCTTCAGCGTTGCCCCCTACGCCGCCCCGATCAGGATGCCCACCGCCAGCACGATCGCGCCGCCGAGCACGATCTGGAATACGGCCTGAAGGAACGGCGTGTCCATGTAGCGCGCGCGGATGAAGGCGATCGCCCACAATTCGAAGAACACGACGATGCAGGCGATCGCGGTCGCGATCCAGAACGCATTGGGCCACGTGTCCGGGACGAGATAGGGCATGGTATGGCCGAGGCCGCCGAGCGTCGTCATCGCGCCGCAGGTGACACCCCGCAGCCACGGCGAGCCGCGCCCCGTGAGCGAGCCGTCGTCGGACAGCGCTTCCGCAAAGCCCATGCTGATGCCGGCGCCGATCGAAGCCGCAAGGCCGACCAGAAACGTCTGCCAGTTGTGATGCGTTGCAAAGGCGGCGGCAAACAGCGGCGCCAGTGTCGAGACCGAGCCGTCCATCAGGCCGGCAAGGCCCGGCTGCACATATTGCAGCACGAACATCCGCCGTCGCGTGCGATCTTCCTCGGCGCGCACGTCGGGCTTCAAGATCTCGTCGGTCAGTCTTGCTGCGGTGTTCTCGTGGCTCTTTTCCGCTTCGGCGAGGTCGCCCAGCAACCTGCGCACATTGACGTCCTCGGCCTGCTCGGCGGCCTTCGCATAGAAGCGCTCGGCCTCGAGCTCCATGGTCTCGACTTCCCTGCGGATGGTGTCGAGCGGTAGATTTTTGGTGAGCCAGATTGGTCGGCGCTTGAGGAATCCTTTGACGTCCTCGCGGCGGATCGGCGGCAAATGCTGGCCGAAGCGCTGCTCGTACAATTCCAGCAGCATGTGGCGATGGCCGCGCTCTTCCTCGGCCATCTGCTCGAACAGCTTGGCCGAGTCCGGATAGCGTTCCTTCAGATCCTCGGCAAAGGTCATATAGATGCGGCTGTCCTCCTCCTCGGAGGAGATCGCGACCGCGAGCACCTCGCGTTCGGTCAAGTCGGCAAAGTTCTTCACGAATGGCCCTGTTGTGAGTTTAGAATGGTTCTAAAGTGATATAGGCTGCAATTCGTTCAGGGTCAATTCACGCGCGCCGCGCGAATCCTGGCAATCCGCGTGCCGCCACATGGCGCTTGTGAGATGGAAGTCTGCCGCGACGTACAGGTCGAATTCTGTTGTGTGAAGGGACGGGTGAATAATGGCCAAGGTCAAGTTTCGTCTCAACGATCCGCGGCTGGCGCCCCGCCGCACCAAGCTGGAAATTCCGGGATGGGCCGGCACGCGCGAGCCGCGTGCGAGTGGTTCGCGTGAGCAGGTTTGGCATTGCGTGCCCTTCTCCGAAGGGGCGCAATACGGCATCGAGCTGTTCTATCCCTATGACTTCGAGCTTCATGTCACGACAAGAGACGGGGGTCTGATCCTCGAGGCCGATTGGGGCGAGCCGCCGGAAGGTGGCGCGGAATGGCCGCCGTTTCGCAAGTTTGGCGATGCATTCTACACCTACCAGATCCTGCTCGATCTCAAGGTCGAGAAAGGCATGGCGATTCGGACCGAGCCGCATCCGCGCTTCTATGCCGACCGGACCGACACCGTGCCGATCGCAGTCCCTGCGCTGATCCGCAATTGGTGGCCGATGATGTTCTTTTGCGTCTTCAAGGCGCCGGCTAAGGGGCGTACTCATATCTTCCGGCCGAACGAGCCGTTCGCGCAAATCATCGTGATTCCCGAGGAGGCGAACTTCGTGCTCGAACCCATGGAGGAGGAGGAAGCGGCGGAGCGCGAGCTGCAGGCTCGCCGGATCTACAACAATCGTCCCAAGCTGGCCGCCGGCACCGAATGGACGTCGTCATCCGATACGGTGTTCGACGGCACTTACCGCCATCTCCATCGTGCGGCCAAGGAGAAGGCCCGCAACGAATAGGATCGGCGACCGCTCGGGCTTGCCGCCTCCGCTACGCTGCGTGCGGCACGATTCGCAGGTGCTTCCATCTGATGTTGCCGGCGACGGCCTTGAAAAACAAACAGGACCCGAAGGTCCTGTTCATCTCATTCACGGTGCCGGCAACATCAATAATAATCGCGGCGATAGAAGCTGTGATGGTGGTGATGATGATGGTGGTGATGGTGGTAATACCGCCGATACCGCGGCACCACCACGACCGGCGCGTCGTCATAATAGCGATAGCGCCGATAGAAGCTGTGATGGTGATGATGGTGGTGATGATGGTGATAGTAGAGTTGCGCGACCTGAACATTCTTGTCCGCTTTCGGCGGGGCCGCTTCATCGATGGCTTGCAGCAGGGCGCTGGCGTTCGCAATCGGCTCCAGCAGGTCGGCATATGAATTCGCCTGCAGAACGTCCGTCGGTGCCGGTGCCGCTTCGACCGCGCCAAGCGTCCCGAGCGCAGCCACCGCGCCCAACAATCCGGCGATCTTCTTGTCCATTTTCATCTCCATGGTCGCCGGACGTAGCTCCGGTATCCCGCAACGTCAGACATTGCCGAATGTTCCCTGAACCGCGGATTAATGCCCTGTGACGAGATGGTGGCGTCGCTTCAGACCGTTGCTGCGTCGCGGAGGAAGGTCAGCAGCAACCGGCTGACCTCGGCGGGCTGCTCCTGCTGCACCCAATGGCCGGCGCCATCAACGAGATGGCAGCCGAGCATCCTGGTGCAGCCACGCCCCTGCATCGCCTCGAACACGCCGGGACGCTGATAGGTGCCCCAATCCTGCTTGCCCGCGATGAAGCAGGAGGGCACGTCGATGCTGCGGCCCGCGAACAGTTGCATCTCGTTGTTGAGCACGCCCGTCGTGCCGTAGCGATACCATTGCAGGCCGCCCTGGAATCCGGTGCGACCATATTCGGCGCTGTAAAAAGCAAGATCACTGTCCGGCAGCCATTGATTGGCGGCAACCGCGGCAGGCGAGGGCATCTCCTTCGCGACTGTCTGGGGCATCGTTTCGCCGAGGTCCATCACGTAATAGGTCGGCAGCTTTGCAAGCTCGCTCGCCGACCATGATTTGAGCGGATACGGCTCGTTGTCGATCCAGTCGGCGCTCTTGTGATGGTAGTAGGCGCGCAGGAAATTGTGCAGGCCCTGCGGTGCGTGCAGCATGTCGGAATTGGCCGCGCGTGTCGAATAGTACCATTGATAGTGAATGCGCGGGCGCGGCAGCGCGGCGAGCTCGCGATGCACGGAATCTTCCGGCGCTGGGCTTGCCGGGGTATCGACGGTGTTGAACGGCAATGCCGGCGCGCCGCCGAACGGAGCACTCATCAGCGTCACCGAGCGAAACACATCGGGGCGGATCAGCGCGCACCAGGCGGCAACCGGGCTGCCGAAGTCATGCCCCGCCAGATCGACCTGCCTGTAACCAAACGCCGATACCAGCGAGAGCGCATCGCGCACCAGATTAGGAAGCGAGAACGGTGCGAGATCGCCGTCGTAATCCGCACTGCAGCCCGTAGTGCGGCCATAGCCGCGCTGGTCAGGCGCGAGGACGTGATAGCCCGCGGCTGCGAGTGCTGGCATCACCTTGCGCCAGGAGAATGCGAGCTCGGGAAAGCCGTGCAGCAGCAGGATGCAGCGACGGCCCTTGGTCTCGAAGCCGGCCTCCAGCACATGCATGCGCAAGCCGTTGATGCCATCGACATAACGCGAGCGGATGCCGCCGGGGAGAGGAATGTCGGGAAGTGCAGTCATTGCTTCCTCCACACGGGTGGAATCGTAGGGTGGGCAAAGGCGCGCTTGCGCCGTGCCCACGTTTATCAAATACGGCAACAGAACGTGGGCACGCTTCCGCCTTCGCTCTTCGAGCTACGGCGGACAAGTCGCTTTGCCCACCCTACGGGTGCGGTGGCTCGGCTACACCGCCGCGCAGACGAAGCCGCTGCCCTTGCGCTTGATCTTCCCCACCGAGGGCGAGGGGAAATGCGCGGTGCAGCACAGCGTGTCGGTGTCGCAATAGCGCTCCAGAAAACCGCGCCGCGTCGTGGCCGCCCTGGCCGGATCGACGTCGAACTTGATCGACAGCTCCGGATAGAGCGTTTGCAGCGGCGAGTGCATGAGGTCGCCGGAAAACACCGCGTCGTCCTTGCCGCGCCCCATTGCGATGGCAATGTGGCCGGGCGTATGGCCCGGCGTCGGCACGATGCGGACGTGGTCGCCGATCTGGTGATCGTTGCCGACAAGTTCGTGCCTGTTCGCTTCGACCACCGGCAGCACGCTGTCGGCGAACGGCGGAATCTCCGTTTTCGCATTCTGCTCGAACCAGTGGTCGTATTCCTGCTTGGCGAAGACGTAGCGCGCCTTGGGGAAGGTCGGCACCCAGCGGCCATTCTCCAGCCGCGTATTCCAGCCGACGTGATCCACGTGCAGATGCGTGCACATCACGAAGTCGATGTCGTCAGGCGTGAACCCGGCGGCATTGAGCCCGCGCAGGTACGTGTCGTCCGTCTTCATGTTCCATTTCGGCCGCTGCGGCCGCGGCTTGTCATTGCCGATGCAGCTGTCGATCAGGATGGTGTGGTGCGGCGTCTTCACCACATAGGATTGGAAGCACAAGAGCAGCACGTCCTGCTCGTCCAGCGCTTTGGCCTGGCGCATCCAGGCCCTGTTCTCGGCCAGCACCTCGGCCGTGAGGCCGGGCAGCATGTCCAGCGCCGGCACGAAAGAGGTTTCCTGTTCGATGACGCGATGGATGGTGAGGTCGCCGACCGCGTATTTCAGGCTCATGAGAACTCCTGCGCTTATGCGGCCGGCGGCACCGAGATCTTCACGGAGGGCCGCTCCAGCATCTTCTGATGGAAGGCGTCGAGCTTCGGATAGGCCTTGCGCCAGCCGCAATCGGCGAAGCGGAAGTCGGCGTAGCCGAGCACGCAAACGAGGCCGATCTGCGAGATGTCGAACGGGCCGTTCAGTACCTCAGGCATGTTCTCGAAGCGCGCCATGCCGGTCCAGGCCCGGTTCCAGTGGTCGTCCGACCACGCTTGCCATTGCAGGCCCTGCGGCCGCACCATCTTCTCGTAGCGGCACAGCAGCATGGAATCGAGCATGCCGTTGATGAGCGAGTGATTGGTCTTGGCCTTCCAACGCCGCGGGCCGTAATCCGGGATCAGGCTGCCGCCGGCCATCTCGTTGAGATATTCGACGATGACATAGGAGTCGAGGATGACGTCGCCGTCGTCAGTGATCAGAACCGGCAGCTTCTTCAGCGGCGTGATCTTCGAATAGTCCTCGTTGACCGTGCCGGGCGCGACGGTCGCCGGCGTGAATTCGATCTTGTCGATCAGCCCGAGCTCGATCGCGGCGATGCGCACCTTGCGGGCGAAGGGCGAGGCGGCGGAGAAGGAGAGTTTCATGGTGAATGTCCTACGGGGTAGCCGGCAGTTGGTTTTCGTCATTGCGAGCGACGAAGCAATCCAGGCTGCCTCCGTAGGATCATCTCTGGATTGCTTCGCTTCGCTCGCAATGACGGGTAGAGCGGCGGCCTTACGCCGCCACGATCTCCTGGCGCTGCTCGCCGAGGCCTTCGATGCCGAGCGTGATGACATCGCCGACATTGAGGAAGGTCGGCGGCTTCATGCCGAGGCCGACGCCGGGCGGGGTGCCCGTGGTGATGATGTCGCCCGGCAGCAGCGTCATGAATTGCGAGACGTAGGAGACGCACTTGGCCATCGAGAAGATCATGGTCTTGGTCGAGCCGGTCTGGCGGCGCTGGCCGTTGACGTCGAGCCACATCGACAGGTTCTGCACGTCCTTGATCTCGTCCTTGGTGGCGAGCCACGGGCCGACCGGGCCGAACGTGTCGTGCGACTTGCCCTTGGTCCACTGGCCCAGGCGCTCGGTCTGGAAGTTGCGCTCGGAGACGTCGTTGCAGACGCAAAAGCCGGCGACGTAGTTCAGCGCGTCGGCTTCCGAGACGTACTTGGCGCGGGTGCCGATGATCGCGGCGATCTCGACTTCCCAGTCGAGCTTGGTGGAGCCGCGCGGCTTCTCGACGTTATCGTTCGGGCCGCAAAGCGAGGTATTGGCCTTCATGAAGATGATCGGCTCGGTCGGAATGGCCGCGCCGGTCTCCTTGGCGTGATCGCTGTAATTGAGGCCGATCGCGACGAATTTCGAGATGCCGGTGACGGGCGCGCCGAAGCGCGGCTTGCCTGAGACGGCGGGCAGCGAGGCCGGGTCGATGGCGGCGAGCTTCTTCAGAGATTCCGGCGAATAGGCCTCGCCGGTGAGGTCCTTCAGGTGCGCCGACAGGTCGCGCAATTGGCCGGATTTGTCGATCAGGCCGGGCTTTTCCGCACCCTTTTCGCCATAACGAACAAGCTTCATTCTCGTTTCTCCCTTGGGATGGACTGATCGGTTAAATAGCTTCATGGAACAGGGCGGCGGGAAATTCAACCGCCGAAAACGGGGCGCATTGCAGGCTTTCGGATTCGACGGGCGCGGGTTGTTAAGATGCGTGTCCCGGACGCGACGCAGCGCGAAGCGGTGCGGTGCGGTGCAGAGCCGGGACCCATGCCGCGGCATTCTGGGTCCCGGCTCTGCGGAGCAGCGTTGCACGCTGCACCGCGTCCGGGACACGAGATCACCCCAGCGCCACAAACTTGAACGCATCGCCCTCCCGCCGGATATGCCCGGCCGAGAAATGGCCGCCGATCACCAGCGTCGGCGTATCGGCAAAGCGGCCGAACAGCACGCGCCGCGTGTCGGTCGATCGCGCCTGATCGGAATCCGCGGTGGAGGACCAGTCGAGATGCGCCATCTGGCAGGGGTGATGGGCGACGTCGCCTGTCAGCAGCCCCTGTTCGCCATCGGATTGGATCAGGATGCTCATATGGCCGGGACTGTGGCCGGGTGTCGGGATCATGCTGATCTCATCCGAGAGCCGGTGATCGCTTGCGATCAGATCGGCGCGGTCGGCATCGACGATCGGCTTGACGGAATCGTCAAAGACGGCGCGCTTGTCCGGCTCGGTGGAATGGTCGCGCCAGTGCTCGTACTCGGTGCGCCCGAACACGTAGCGCGCCTTGGGGAAGGCCGGCACCCATTTGCCGCCGACCAGCTTCGTATTCCAGCCGACATGGTCGACGTGAAGATGCGTGCACAGCACGGTGTCGATGCTGTCGGGGTCGAAGCCCGCCGCACTCATCATTTCCAGGAACGGCGTGTTGCGGTTATTCCAGGTCGGGACGTTGCGGCCCTGCTTGTCGTTGCCGAGGCCGGTATCGACCACGATCCGGCGCGACGGCGTCTCCACCACCAGCGAATGGATCGACATTTTCAGCCGGCCCTCTTCGGTGGCGAAATGCGGGATCAGCCAGGGCAGCTTCCGGATCTCGTCGTTGCTGGCCAGCGGCAGGATGAACCGGGTCGAGCCGACCGTTTCCAGCTCCACCACCTTGGTGATTTTGACCTTGCCGACCTTCCACTGCATCGGGCGCGCCCCCATTTTCTTGTTTCGCGGCGAAGATGCGCACTTTCCGCCAGGAAGCGCAATGGATCATCTGTCGCGATGTTGCGTTATCGAGGGAACCCGGACCAACCCAGACGACGAGCAGGGGGAGCCCATGCCAGAGCTTGCGATTTCCGCCGACAAGGTCGCCTTCATCATCGAGAAGGCGCGCGAATTCGACGTCAAGGAATCCGGCTCCGATCCGGAGTCGGGCTCCAACCCGTCCGATGACGACGAGATCGACGTGCTCGAGGACACCAATTCCGATCCGGTCGCAGCCGAGCTCGCCGGCTTCATCCGGGCCCTCAACGAGGACGAACAGATCGACCTGGTCACGCTGATGTGGCTTGGCCGCGGCGACGGCGATGTCGACGAGTGGGATGATCTGCGCGCCCGCGCAGTCGAGGCCCGCAGCGAATACAAGGCACCCCGCCGCGAGACCGTGCGGTATCTGCTGGGCGAGCCGATGCTGGGCGATCTGCTTGCCGACGGCATGGACGAGCTCGGTATCGACTGGAGCGACGAGCGGACCACGCCGGTGGGGTGACATGCGTTAGGTTGACTAGATCGAGCCACGTGCTCGGTGCACCTCTCCCGCTTGCGGGAGAGGTCGGCGCGTCACGGGCGATGCGCAGCATCGTCCCGCGCGCCGGGTGAGGGCTTTCTCCTCTAGGGGGTTATCTCGTTGCGGAGAGGCAGCCCTCTCCCCAACCCTCCCCGCAAGCGGGGAGGGGCGCATCTTCCTCCTGGCAACAGACGAACCTGAACGCTACCGCGCGCAGTCGACGATCACCGTGCCGAGTTTGTCGCCCTTCTCGACGGCGAGATGCGCCTGCGCCGTATCCGACAGTGCGAACTGCGCCGCGACGTTGTGTATTCGCGGGCCCGCCGCCAGCCATTTTGAAATGTCGGCCTGCGCCGCGGCGAGCAGCGACGGCGGCAGGGCGAACAGCACCAGCGATCGCAAGTTGATGCACTTCTCCATCAGCTCGCGCATCGGCACCGCGGGCGTGCGGTTGCCGTTGGTCGCGTAGACCGCAATGGTGGAATTGACCGCCATCAGCTTCAGCGTGGTCGCGATATTGCCGCCGAAGTCGACATCGACGACGTGGTCGACACCGCGTCCGCCGGTGAAGGCCATCGCTTTCGCAACGACGTCCTCGTCTTTGTAATTGACGACGAGATCGGCGCCCGCGCGCCTGGCCTGCTCGCCCTTCAGCGCCGAGCTGACGGTGGCGATCACCTGGGCGCCGCCCCATTTTGCGAGTTGCACCGCATAGTGCCCGACCGCGCCGGCGCCGCCGGTGACGAGCACGGTCTTGCCGACGACAGGCCCATCCGCAAACAGCGCGCACCACGCGGTCATCGCGGGGATGCCGAGCGTGGCGCCCTCCGCAAAGGAGAGATGGTCCGGCAGCGGCGTCACCAACTGCTCGGCTAGCGCGATACATTCCGCCGCCGTGCCGAAGGCGCGGCCGTTGCGCTGGCCGTTGAACAGCCAGACGCGGTCGCCGGGCTTGAAGCGCGTCACGCCATCGCCGATCTGATCGACGAAGCCTGCGCCGTCGCTGTTCGGAATGACGCGCGAGAACTCCATCGCGCGATAGGAGCCGCCGCGCCGGCTGACATCGGCGGGGTTGACGCCGGAGGCCTCCAGGCGAATGCGAACTTCGCCGGGGCCTGCGACCGGCGTCGCCATCTCACCATAGGTGAGAACGTCGACGGCCGGCCCTGTTTGCTCGTACCAGACCGCTCTCACAGCGTTCCCGGGAAGGCGCCGCCGTCGAGCAAAATGTTCTGGCCGGTGATGAAGCCGGCCTTGGCGCCGCAGAGGAAAGCGCAGGCATAGCCGAACTCGTCGGGCTGACCGAAACGGCCGGCCGGGTTGAGCTTGGCGCGCTCGGCCAAAATCTGCTCCGGCGTGACGCCGCGCTTGTCGGCTTCGCCCTTCGCGGTGCTGGTCAGACGATCAGTCTCGAACGGGCCGGGCAAGAGGCCGTTGATGGTGACGTTGTTGATCACGGTCTTGCGCGACAGGCCGGCGATGAAGCCGGTGAGGCCGGCGCGTGCACCGTTGGAGAGGCCGAGGATGTCGATCGGCGCCTTCACCGCGGCCGAGGTGATGTTGACGATGCGGCCGAACTTGCGCGCCATCATGCCGTCGACGGTCGCCTTGATCAGCTCGATCGGCGTCAGCATGTTGGCGTCGATCGCCTTGATCCAGTCGTCGCGGGTCCAGTTGCGGAAATCGCCGGGCGGCGGGCCACCGGCATTGTTGATCAGGATATCGGGCTCGGGGCAGGCCTTCAGCACGGCTTCGCGGCCGGCAGGCGTCGTGATGTCGCCGACGATCTCGGTGACCTTCACACCGGGATAGGCCTTCCGGATCTCGTCGGCCGTCTTCTTCAGGGCTTCAGCGCCGCGCGCGGTCAGCGTGACGTCGACGCCGGCTTCCGCCAGCGAGATGGCGCAAGCGCGCCCCAGGCCCTTGCTGGATGCGCAGACGATGGCGCGGCGACCTTTGATCCCAAGATCCACTGTTTCACTCCCGAAAATAGCAGGCAGGTTTTTGGACGGGCGCACTCTAGCCAAGAGAGGTGCCGCTGATAAGGGAGGGGCCCGCGTCAAAATGCATGGCGACCGGAGCTGCGATGCAAATGCGCCCTAGATGCGCCGCTCCTGCTTGAGGCGGTCGATCGCGGCGGCGGCCTCCGGCGGCAGCGACTTGAAGCCCATCTGCCCGACCAACGAGAACAGTGGCCGCAGATGCGAGCCGGCGAGGAAGGGCGGTTGGCGGTTCGGCGGCACGATCTGGTCGAACACCAGCACCAGCGTGGTGGTGACGAGGCCGACCCTGATGGCGCCGAGCGCGGCGCCGCCGAGCCGGTCGCCGATCCCGGCCTCGCGGATCGTGTCGCTCAGCGCAAGGCGGCCGAGATATCCGAACAACATGCCAACGACCAGGAAGATGCCGAAGAACCAGATCCAGTTCTGGAAAAGCGGTGCGTTCGGATTGCCGGCGACCTGCGGCACGATCAGCGGCATCAACGCGACGGCGATGGGGGCGGCGAGGAGATAAGCCAGGATGGTCATGGCGCTGCCGAGCAGGCCCGTCCTGAAACCGAAGCCGATCGCAAGGGCGAGCGCAGCATAGACGGCGAGATCAAAACTGTTCATGAGCGAAACCCTGCCAATGGAACGAATGAACGTCGAACCGATCGTTCCGGTTTCATATCGCTAAAATCGTCTGTATTTTGGCTCCTGCATCTCAGGATTGCATTGCTTCATGACTATTCGACGTCAGTAAAGAAAAAGATCTTCGTGTGCGTGTTTTGTCTTCGCGTTGACCACGGCTGTCGTCCCGGACAAGCGCGCCCAAAGCGCGCGCAGATCCGGGATTCCCGCGCGAGCGCTTGCGCTCGTCGCGATACCCACAGGGCGTGGTTTGGCGACGACTCGTGGTGACCGTCTCCCGCCACACGTCTCCCTGTGGTTATGGGTCCCCGCGTTCGCGGGGACGACAGCGGAGGGCTACCGCGCCTCCGCCCGGATCATGTCCGCCGCCTTCTCCCCGATCATGATGGCAGGCGCATTGGTGTTGCCACCGATCAGCGTCGGCATGATCGAGGCATCGACGACGCGCAAGCCCTCGACGCCATGCACCTTCAGCGTCGGATCGACCACGGCCATCGCATCGGTGCCCATCTTGCAGGTGCCGACCGGGTGATAGACGGTGTCGACGCGATCACGCAGGATAGCGCGGATGTCGTCGTCGGTGCGCACATCTGACGTGAACATGTCCTTCTTCTGTAATGCGCGCAACGCCGGCGTCTCCATCAGCCGCCGCGTGGTCTTGAAACCCGCGACCATCGATTCGAGATCCTCCGCTTCGCCCAGAAAATTCGGATCGATCATCGGTGCGGCGAACGGATCGGCGCTTTTCAGCCAGACGCTGCCGCGGCTCTTCGGCCTGAGCAGGCAGACGTGGCATGAGAAGCCTGCCTCCTTGTGTTTCTTGCGGCCGTGATCGTCGAGCATCGCGATGACGAAGTGCAGCTGAATGTCAGGCACGTCGAGATGGGCCTGCGTCTTCAGGAAGCCGCCGCACTCGGCGAAATTGGTGGTCATCAGGCCGCGCCGCTCCCTCCGGTAGCGCTGGATGCCGCGGAGCAGCGACGGCAACCGACTGAGCGATGAATGAACGAAGTGCGGATAGTCGGAGGCGTAGACGAACACGAAATCCGGATGGTCCTGCAGATTGCGCCCGACGCCCGGCAGATGATGCGTCACGCCGATGCCGTGTGCGGCAAGCGCCTCGCCATCGCCGATGCCTGACAGCATCAGGAGTTGCGGCGACTGGAAGGCGCCGGCGGCGAGGATCACCTCGCGCCGCGCGCGCAGCTGCTTCTTCTGCTTGCCCTGCACATATTCGACGCCGATCGCGCGTCCACCTTCGAACAGGATTTTCGTCGCATGCGCGCCCGTCTCGACGCGCAGATTCGCGCGCTTGTCCATGTGCGGCTGCAAATAGGCCCGCGCCGCGCTCCAGCGCTCGCCCCTGTGCTGCGTCACCTGGTAGCTGCCGAGGCCTTCGTGGTCCTCGGCGTTGAAATCCTCGCGGATGCGGAACTGCGCCTCGCGCGCGGCCTGATGGAAGATCTCATGGATCGGATTGTCCGAGCGCAGCCTGTTGACATGCAGCGGCCCGCCCTTGCCGTGATAGTCGCCGTCGAAATCGACATTGTTCTCCGAGCGCTTGAAATAGGGCAGCACGTCCGCGTACGACCAGCCTTGGTTGCCGAGCGAGGCCCAGTGGTCATAGTCCCATTTGTGGCCGCGGATATAGACCATGGCGTTGATCGCCGAGGAGCCGCCGAGGCCCTTGCCGCGCGGTTGATAGCCGATCCGGCCGTTCAATCCCTTCTGCGGCACCGTATCGAAGGCCCAGTTCGCTTTGCTGTAGGGCAGCGCCAGCCCGAACGGCGTCGTGATCCGCCAGCTATCGTTGCGTCCGCCGGCATCGAGCAACGCAACTGATGTCGCCGCATCCTCCGACAGCCGCCCCGCCACCGCGCAACCGCCGGAGCCCGCGCCGACGACGATGAAATCGAATGTGTCCGTCACTGATGTTTCCCCCCACGAGAGTTCTTTGTTGTTGTCGTCATTGCGAGCGAAGCGAAGCAATCCAGGCTGCCGCCGTGGAGGGATTCTGGATTGCTTCGCTGCGCTCGCAATGACGGTGTTTGTAGCCCCTACGACATGAACCGCATCATCTTCTCCAGCCGCGCGATTCTGCCGCCATAGGGCGGATAGAGATCGGCAAGGCGATTGAACTTGGAGCGGTAGAACACCGGCTTCAGCTTGCTGAAGGAGCGGAAGCCCCATTCGCCGTGATAGGCGCCGGTGCCCGAAGCGCCGACGCCGCCCATCGGCTGGTTGATTTGCGCGAAGTGAAACAGGCAGTCGTTGATGGTGACGCCGCCGGAGGTGGTGCGCGCCAGCACCGCCTCGCGCGCGTCGCGGTTCGTGCCGAACCAGTACAGTGCAAGCGGCCGGTCGCGGCGGTTGATGAAGGCGATCGCTTCCGCCGGCTCGCGATAACCGAGCACCGGCAGCACCGGGCCAAAAATCTCCTCCTGCATCACCGCCATGTCTTCAGTGGCACTGAGGATCAGCGTCGGCGGAAACTTGCGGTGCGCCTTCCAGTTGGGATCATCAGTCTTCGCCGGCTGCAGGATCTTTGCCCCGCGTTGGGCTGCATCCGCAACCAGGCCTTCGAGCCGCGCATAATGGCGGTCGGAAATGATCGAGGTGTAATCCTTGTTGGCGGGATCGGCACCGAACATGCGCCGCATCTGCGCGCGCACCTTCTCGGCGAAGGCCTGCAGCGAACGTTCCGGCACCAGCACATAATCCGGCGCGATGCAGGTCTGCCCGGCATTGAGCAGCTTGCCATAGGCGATGCGCTCGGCGGCCTCGTCGAGATCGGCTGATGCATCGATGATCGCGGGCGATTTGCCGCCGAGCTCGAGCGTCACAGGCGTGAGATTGCGCCCCGCGGCCTCCGCGACCAGCCGCCCGACCCGGGTCGAGCCGGTGAACACGAGATGATCGAACGGCAGGTGTGCGAAACCCTTTGAGACTTCGTCCTCGATGCCGGTGACGAGCAGCTCCGTCGCATCGAACTGTTGCGCCACCGTTTCCCTCAATAGCGCGGAAAAGTGCGGCACCAGCTCGCTCGGCTTGATGATGATGCGGTTACCGGCGGCGATGGCGCCGATCGCAGGCGCGAGCGTGAGCTGCAGCGGATAATTCCAGGGCGCGATGATGCCGACGACGCCGAGCGGCTGCGGGATCAGCCGGTTGCGCGCGGGAAGGAATTGCAGCGCGGTCGCGACACGCTGCGGCGCCATCCAGGTCTTAAGATGCTTCGTCGCATGCCGGATTTCCGAGAACACCATCATCGTCTCGGCAATGGTGGTCTCGACCGCCGAGCGGTGACCGAAATCGGCCGAGATCGCCTGCCGGAAGCGCTCCTCATTCTCGGCGACCACGGCGCGCAAGCGCGCCAGCCGGTCGAGCCTGAGGGCGCAATCGGCCGGCTCCTCGGCCCGCGAGCGCGCGACCATGGCCTGAAAGCTGTCGGTGAGCGCGGCCAGCGGGGCGCCCGCCAGGGGGCGGCGGTCCACACTCTCGTCCAGGGACTTGTCCATGGCGCTCCTCCCCATCAGGCGTTTCCCCGCTGTTTTGTTGCCGCAAGCTGGCGCTTTGCGGAACTTCTGGCAAGTGCAGGGCAAACCGGCCGGAATCCGTGGCTACGGCCTGTCATAAAGTCGAAAAAAACGTCCCCGCAGCCCTTTCCAAAGCCAGCCCGGGTTGGTACATACGCCCCGCACCCGACGGGCCTTGGCCCGGGGTTGCCTTCCAGGGAAGCCTTCGGGACGGGAGAAGCAAGCCACGCGAACAGCGTCGGCACTCAATCCACCGTCCCCGGCATTTTTACGAAGGCGCGCAAGTGTTTAACGCGGGGTGGAGCAGCCCGGTAGCTCGTCAGGCTCATAACCTGAAGGTCATAGGTTCAAATCCTATCCCCGCAACCAAATTCGGACTTTACCGGTTCCGATACGAAAATGGCCCGCATCACGCGGGCCATTTTTGTTTGGCGATGTGATCCGCCGCGCTACCTCGCTGCAGTCTGCCAGGCGAGCAGTCGCTGCTCGACGAGCGACACCGCGATCGACGTCAAATATCCGGTCGCACCGAGCAGGATGACGCCGGCGAACAGGTCGGCGGATCGGAACGCGCGTGCCGAGAGCAGCACCCACTGACCAAGGCCGTCGAGGCCGGCCAGGATCTCGCAGACCACCGACAGGATCAGCGCGACCGTCAGGCTGAGCCGCATGCCGGCGAGAATATCAGGCAAGGCCGAGGGCAGGGCGATCTTGCCGATGATTGCGGCGCGCGGCATCTGCAGCGCGCGGGCGACCTCGTAGAGCCGGGGCTCGACCGCGGCAAAGCCGTGAATGGTTGCCAGTATGATCGGCCAGATCGCGCCGAAGGCGATCACGAACAGCGCCATGCCTTGCGTCAGCCCGAGCATCGCGATCGCGACCGGGATGATCGCCGACACCGGCAGCGGCCGCAGGAACTCCAGCGACGGCGCGACATAGGCCCGCATCAGCCTCGACGAGCCGATCAGCGCGCCGAGCGCAATGCCGGCGATCGAGGCGGCGAGCCAGCCATAGGCCATGTGCTCGAGCGTGCCGATCAGCTTGCTTGCAAGATCGCCGCTCGAAAAACCGCGCAACAGCGCGGCCCAGGCCTTGTCAGGACCGGGCAGGAACACCGGCGACACCAGTTTCAGATTGGCGACGAGCTGCCACGCCGCGATGAAGCCGGCAGCGACCAGGATGCTGGCGACACGCCAGAAGATCGCTGCGCGGTTCATGGATTGTCTCCGGCGAGCGCGGCGCGGCCGAACAGGCGGCGCTGGGCCGCGATCATTAGGATGTTCAGCGCGTAGCCGATCACGCCGATCCACACCAGATAGGCCAGCATCAGGTCGGCCCGCAGCGCCTGCTGCGCCAGCATGATGCCGGCTCCTAAGCCAATCGGATTGATGGCGATCTCGACGGTGACGGCGACGATCAGGGCGATGCCGGCCGACAGGCGGAAGGCGACAAAGATCCGCGGCAGTGCCGCCGGGATCACGATCTTCGTAATTCGTTGCGGCGCGCTCAGCCGCAGCGCGCGCGACACCTCCATCAAGCGCGGCTCGATGCTGCGCACCGCGCTGCGCGTCATGATCAGCATCGGCCAGACGCAGGCGAACGCCACGATCACGATCTCCATCCGATAGCCGAAGCCGAGCGCGATCAGCGCAATCGGCAAGAGCGCGATCGAGGGAATCGGACGGATCGCCTCGACCGTCACCTCCATCAGCCGGTCGAACGGACGCGAGATGCCGAAGGCAATGCCGAGCGCAAGCCCGATGGCGCTGCCGATCCCAAGGCCTGCAAAGGCAGCGAACAGCGTGTCGCGGGTCGCGATCGGTATAGAGAGATCGGCAAGAGCCGCGGCCAGTGCCGCGAGGATCGCGCTCGGCGGGGCCAGGCTGTCGCTTTGTAAATGAGTGAGGCGCGCCCAGATCTCGAACGCCAGCATCAGCGCCAGCGGCAACAGCAAGGGCCTCGTGCGATCGAGGCTCAATGTTCGCATCCCTTGATGAAGTCGAACAATTGCCGGCGCAGCCGCAGGAATTCCGGATGCTCGCGGGTGGCGAGCTGGTCGCGTGGACGCGGCAGATCGACATCGAGCGCGATCCCGATCCGGCCCGGATGCGGCAGCAGGCCGACGACGCGGTCGCCGAGATAGATCGCCTCGTCGAGATCGTGGGTCACGAAGACCACCGTCGTCTGGCTCGCTTGCGTCAGCGACAGCACCTCGTCCTGCAGGCCCTGGCGCGTCATCGCATCCAGCGCGCCGAACGGCTCGTCCATCAGCAGTGTCGTCGGCTCCTGCGCAAGGCAGCGCGCGATCTGCAGGCGCTGCTGCATGCCGCCCGACATTTCCGTCGGATATTTGTCGGCATGGCCGGGCAAGCCGACCTTGCGCAGCAGCGCCTCGATGCGCGCGCCGCGCTCGCGCGCCGGCACATGCGAGGCTTCCAGCGCCAGCGAGATGTTTCCGGCCGCGGTCCGCCACGGCAGCAGTGCCTTGCCGTAATCCTGGAACACGATCGCGACCTCGCGGCGCGGCTCGGTGATCACCTCGCCGTCGAAGGTCACGGCGCCGCTGGTCGGGCGATAGAGTCCCGCGGCGAGCCGCAGCGCCGTGGTCTTGCCGCAGCCGGAGGCGCCGACGATGCAGAGGAATTCGCCCGGCCGCACCTCGAGGTCGAGATTCTCGATGATGGTCTTGCCGCCGAGCCGCAGCGTCGCGGCGTTGAACGCGATCAGCGCTTTTTGCCGCCGCGCGGCGCGCGCCTCGTCGAGCCTGGCAACGACGCTCATGATTGCTCCCCGCTGTCAGGCGGATAGACGAAATCGATGGTCGAGTGCAGATGCGCCGCCAGCGTTTTCTGTGCGGCGGCCACGTCGCGGGCGAGCACCTGGTCGGCGAGCATCTGATGGCTCCGGATGAACCCCTCGCCGCTGTCGATGGCCCCCATCATCACGCGGCGGTAGCGATAGGCCTGGTCGTAGAGGTCGGAATGGGCGGCCAGCATGCGCCGTGAGCCGCAGGCGGCGAGCAGCGCAGTGTGAAAGCCCTTGTGCAGCCGGTCGAAATCAGCCGCGCCCTCGCGGAATTCGTTGCCGGTGCGCTCGATATGCCGGCGCATCTGATGTAGCGCGCTGACGATGCCGGCCTCCCAGGCGACATCGCCATGAAGGATGGCGAGCCTGACCGCCTCGATCTCGACCGCCGTCCGCATGCAGGTGATGTCGGCGAGATCCTCGCGACTGACCTCGGCGACGCGAAAGCCGCGCTGGCCGATGCCGACGATCAGGCCGCGAGACATCAGCCGCGACAGGCCTTCACGCAGCGGCGTGGCGCCGATCTCGTAGCGCTGCACGAGATCGACGATGCCGAGCCGCGATCCCGGCGCGAGATCGCCGGCCAGGATGTCCTGCTCGATCAGGTTTGCGGCGCGCTCGCTCAAGGTGCCGGCCTCGGCCGGTGGGCGTTCGAGAGAGCGTTCGGGAGCAGGCATCGTCCTTGTCCTTTTAGTTCAGCACCAGTTTCGCGGTGTCGAGCTTCGATTGCAGCATCTTCTGCGACGACATCACGTCGATCCACCAGCTGAGGTTTTCTGCCTTGAGGTTCGGCTCGGACTGGTTCGGCGGCGTCGCCTTGACCAGGTCAAGCGGCTGCTTGGTGAACCTGGCGATCGCGGCGGAAGCCTTCTCGCGATCGCTGTTGACGATCGCGGCGCCCTCCGCGATGGCTTCGCGGAATTTCTTCACCGTCGCCGCGTTCTTCTCCGCCCAGTCGCGCGACGCCGCATAGAAGATGATCGGATCGGTGCGGCCGAGCTCGGCGCCGTAGCGCGCGCCGACCGAGCCGAGCCCCGCATTGGTCATGCGGGTGACGAACGGCTCGGCGGTGAGCACGGCATCGACGCCGCCGGATTTGATGATGTCGGCCATGGTCGGGAAGGTGACTTCGACGAAATTGACGCTTTTGGGATCGACCCCTTTTTCCACCAGCCACTTCACGAACAGCACATGGAGAAAGGCGTTGAGGCCGGGCGCGCCGACCTTCTTGCCGATGAAATCCTTGGGATCCTTGATGATGATGCCGTTGCGGACGAAGGCGGCGATCGCAGTGTTCGAGGTCGGGTTCATGACCGATGCGCCGGCGATCGCGACGAGGTCGAGGCCGCCGTCGACGGCCTGGAGGAAGACGGTGGAGGTGGGGCCGCCGATCTGAATCGAGTTCGACAGGATCGCCGCCGGGATGTTGGAGTTGATCGCGATCGGCGTCATCTCGACGTCGAGCCCGTGCTTTCTGAAGATGCCTTCGTCGACCGCGACCATGGCCGAAGCGCAGTCGGAGGTCGCCGTGCAGCCGATCTGGATTTTGGCTTGCGCCAGCGCTGGTGCGGTCGCGGCAACAGACGCCCCGAGCACGAGACCCGCCGCCAAGATCGCCTTCATCTGCGTTCGCCTCACCGCGCTCTCCCCAATTTGTATTTTTCGGTCTTGTTTATCGATATTTTATCTGATCATATATTTGAAACGAGAGCAAGGGGTGCCCAAGGTGAAGCTCGCAACATTCAGATCAGCCGGTCAGGAGAAGATCGGCGCCGTCCACACCAATGATAGCCAGGTCTTTGATCTCGCTGCCGCCGCCGCGCGGGATGGCGGAGCCGATCCAGCCTTCGGCTCGATGCTGGCGCTGATCGACGCCGGGCCGCGCGCGCTCGACCGGGCGGCGGCCTTGCTCGACAAGCACGGCCAGGACGCAACGCTGTCGGTGGCGGTCGGCGCCGTCGACATCCTCGCGCCGGTACCGGAGCCCCGGCAAATGCGCGACGGCATGTCGTTTCCGCTGCACATTCTGCAGGCGCCGCGCGGGCAGCGGAAGCTCGCCGCGCGCGCCAGGGGCGACATGGCGGAATTGGCGCGCATCGACGCCGAGCCGCTCGGCGAATTGCCCGAGGTCTATCGCAAGCAGCCGATCTTCTACATCACCAACCGCTTCAGCGTCCGCGGCACCAACACCACGGTGAAATGGCCGCGCTACAGCAAGGTCATGGATTACGAGCTCGAATTCGGGATCATCACCAGGAACAAGGGCGCCAACATCTCGGCCGCGAAGGCCGGGGATCACATCTTCGGCTACACCATCTTCAACGATTTCTCCGCGCGCGACGCACAGCGCATCGAGATGGAGGGACGGCTCGGCCCGGCCAAGGGCAAGAGTTTTGACGGCGGCAACGTGATGGGCCCCTGGATCGTGACGCCGGACGAGATCGGCGATCCCTATCGTCTGAAGATGGAAGCGCGGGTCAACGGCGAGACCCGCTCGAAAGGCGTGAGCGAGGGCATGCTGTTCTCCTTCGAGGAGATCATCGCTCACGTCACCCAGGACGAGACGCTGATGCCCGGCGAATTCATCGGCTCGGGCACGGTCGGCAATGGTTGCGGCCTCGAGCTCGGCTGGTTTCTCGAGCATAGCGATACGATCGAGCTCGAGGTCGAGAAGATCGGTACCTTGAAGAACCGCGTCGAGCGGCAAGACGCCTGAAGCCTGACGGCCGCCAACGAGAACAATCAACGAGGAAGCGCCATGACGAGCAAGCTGATCGACATCTCCGTCCCGCTGCAAAACGACGTGCCGGCCGATCCGCCCGGCAATCATCCGACGATCCAGTACATCAATCACCAGCAGGGCCTGCCGCGCATGCTGCAGTTCTTCGACGGGCTGAAGGCCGAGGATCTGCCTGATGGCCAGGGCTGGGCGGTGGAGCAGGTCAGCCTCTCCACCCATAACGGCACGCATCTCGACGCACCCTGGCATTTTCACCCGACCATGAATCGCGGCGAGCGGTCCTGGACCATCGACGAGGTGCCGCTGGAATGGTGCTTCCAGCCCGGCGTGAAGCTCGACTTCCGGCATTTGCCGGACGGCTATGTCGCGACGGCCAAAGACGTCGAGGCCGAGCTCAAGCGCATCGGCCATGAGCTGAAGCCGCTCGAGATCGTCGTGGTGAACACCAGCGCCGGCGCCAAATATGGCCGGCAGGACTACGTCACCTCGGGCTGCGGTATGGGCTATGAAGCAACCATGTACCTGCTCGAGCGCGGTGTGCGCCTGACCGGCATCGACGGCTGGAGCTGGGACGCGCCGTTCGTCCACACCGCGAAGAAATACGCCGAGACGAAGGACGCCAGCCTGATCTGGGAAGGCCACAAGGCCGGCCGCCATATCGGCTATTGCCATCTCGAGAAGCTGCACAATCTCGAGCTGCTGCCGCCATCAGGCTTCAAGGTGTCATGCTTCCCCGTGAAGATCGAGCGCGCCTCGGCGGGATGGACAAGAGCGGTCGCGATTTTGGAGGGGTAGCAACCAAGCGTGGTGCTGCGCGGGTCGCGGTCGGCCAATTTAGCTACCTGAAGTCGTGGCGATGCTGTATGAGCCTGAAATGCCGACGGTTGGGGTAGGAATAGAATATGCTCGATTTTCAGCGGGACGGATCTTTCTGGACGGCAAAAGCGCAACTCCTCAGTTGGGCGGGCTATCAAACGCGCAATGGCCCCTATGGCTCGATCAGTTCAGATAGTCCGTCCGACGGCGTGGTGACAATTTACGCGCCTGACCGCGACGAATCCCCACCGACCGAGCAAGACCGTACCAGCGTCCAGTGGTTGCTCGATCATGAAGCCGAGCTGGCATCAGCCGTTCTGGAGGGTCTTCTGGCTGAGTATCCCAGGCTTCAACGACTCTATGGTTATGAGGGGGCGGACCGCGAAGCGTTGATGCCCGACGTATCGTCGAGCGAGGACTTTCGCCAATTGATCGGGCTTCACAATGTGCATGCGCTCCAGATGCTGAAGGACGGCATTTCATACGTCGGGTATGAATTTGGGTGCACGTGGGATGAAGAGCACGGTCTCGGCGTCCTCATGCACGGAACGCGCGTTGTCGAAGTTGGCGACGCGCAGACGTCCTTTACGCTGTGGATCGCCGAGCGAGACGGTGGGGTGGAGACGTAAAGGCTTGTCGCTGGAGCAGCCCAGTAGCTCGCCGGGGTCAAGAGCTGAAGGTCATAGGTTCAAATCCTATCCGCAACTGAATTCGGACCGACTGGTCCCGACACGGAAATGGCCCGACACGGAAATGGCCCGCAGCAAAGCGGGCCATTTTGTTTTGGGATTGCGAACTCGCGAAGATCATCGTTAGTTGCGATGGCCTCGAGTTACTGTGACAGTGCCTAGCGTGACCAGCCTCAGTGACAATTGACTGTAGTCACCGTAATCTCTGTCGCGCCTTCACTGTCTGCCCTCCATGAAGTGAGCTATCCGATGACCGAGGTCGAGCTTGTCAATGTGTTCACTCACATGGGGCGGGGCGGCAACCCCTGTCCAGTTGTCATCGATGCATCGAACCTTCGCGCTGAGGAGATGCGGGCGGTGGCTCAGCAATTCGGGCATGAGTCGGGCTTCGTTCTGCCGTCACCAGGACCCGACACCGACTACGTCTTTCGGTTCTGGGTTCCGCGACACGAGATGGAGATGTGCGGTCATGCGACCATCGGCGCGCTTTGGGTTCTCGCGACCAAGGGGCGCCTGGCCGCTGAACAGGTCCGCATCGAGACGCGCAGTGGATCGGTGACGGGCTATGTCGATCGTGCGGGCTCGGGTGACCCGTCCGTCGAGATCAGCCAGCCTGTCGGCAAGGTCGTCGATCTCTCTCGCGCTGCTGAAGAGGACGTCCTGGCGACGCTCAAGCTATCGCGCCGCGATCTGCTCGACTTGCCGATTCAGAACGCCATCACTTCGCGCGTGAAGACGCTCATTCCGATGAAAGCTGTCCGCGAGCTCAATGCGCTGGTGCCGGATCCGTCACCGATCGAGGCGTGCTGCGGCAGGATCGGGTCGACCGGCCTCTATCCTTACGCCATCGACCATCAGGGCGAACGGCGTTTCGAAGCGCGGCAGTTCCCGAAATCGTCGGGCTATCCGGAAGATGCGGCTACCGGTATTGCCGCCGCGGCGCTGGCGTTCGGGCTGCTCAAGAACGAGCTTATCGAGCGCAACAGTAAGCGGATCACCATCATGCAGGGCCGCGCAATGGGTGCGTTGTCCGAGATCCAGGTGCGCCTCGGCTTCGCTGACGAAAGGCCTGTAGGTTGTCTGCTGGGAGGCTCAGTCACGCGCGCGGAGGGGCACGTCCTGCAGCCTTAGCAGCTCGGCGCAGAGAACGGTGCTCTGGACCTGCACCGTCGGCGTGGTGGCCAGAAAACAGAACTCAAGTAACAATGCGCGAAACATCCGTCTTGATTAAGTGCACCGTAATAATGTCTTTCTCGGTAAGCTCTTCAACGATTTCTGTGACGCGATGGTCCGGGCCGCCCATCTCGCCGCTTTGCCCGGCCGGCCTCGTACAGCCGCGGCTAAGGAAAGCGCTCCACGGCGGGGCTCATGTCTCATCACTCTCCCCTTCGTGGCACTGACTGCGTCTTCAAGCGGACTGTTGGGCATTAGTTCTTCTGTATATCCGGGCTACTCTGCAGCGTGGATATCCTCACTTTCTCCGCTGTTGGCCATCCAATCCAGAAAGGCATTTCTCTGCCGCGGATAGGCGTGAATCAACCTTCGGCTCTTCGATGCCGATATCGGATAGAAGTAGCTGCACAAGATTTCGGAATGTTTTTTCAGCCGCTCGGAGTCGTTGCTGACTACCGCTGTAATATTCTCGAAAGGCTGCCTCTCTCTCCTCGAACGGAGGTGCAATTCCTACTGCATCAGTAATCACGCGCGCTCGCTTGTAGCGTTCTGCAAACTTACGGAAGCGCTCACCCATCGCGTGCTCCTCGGTTTGTTCAACTCCCTAGTGTGCCGAGCAAACACGCTACTCTCGTTTGTGACAATACCTATTTCTAACCAAAATGAGTTTAGCCTGGGTGCCGCAAAGACGGCCGGGCGCTCGCGAATTGGTCGCCAATTGGATATCTTGGCGAGACTTGGTTACAGTGCATCAATGGGGCGTTGCAGTGCACCAATGGGGCGCCTCGGCGACAACTTGAATGCATTGCCATGAAATTAGAGAACGGCCAGCGCTAAAGCAGGCTATTTTATTCAGAGATTTCACCCTCCTCAAAACCCCGTAATCACCTTCCCATCCGCTCCCACCAGCGTCGACGGCGCTTCCCCGAACACCAGCCCATCAGGCTGAAACTTGATCGTCTTGCCGCTCTCGACGAACTCGGCAAAATTCCGTGGGCTGGCCGAGTGCACGCCGTTCGTCAGGAAGTCGTCGATCTCGTAACAGGTATCGGGCTTGCCGCCTGATCCCTCCGACAAGAACGTCTGGAAGTTCTGGCTCGTCACCTTGGCCTTCTTCCGCGCCGACCAGTTGGTGAAGCGGCGGAAGAGCTTTGGCAGGATCACCGGGCCTTTGTCGGTGGCGAGCACGTCGGTCTCGTTTGCCTTGGGCTCGCGAAGGTCGAAGTCGAAAGGGGGAATCGTTTTGGCGAGGTTCTTCCAGACCGGCAGCTTCTTCGTGCGCGCGGTCTTGCTCAGCGCCATGATGGTCTTGATCTCGTCGTCGTTCATCGAGGAGTAGAAGGTCGGATAGGCAAAGCCCCGCTCGACCAGCCAGTGGTTGATGTCGACCGTCTTGCCTCCGACCGTGACCTCGATATCGCCGACCAGCCGTCCATAGGTGTCGAACACCTCGTTCGGGGTATCGACATGGGTGAACACCCGACAGGCGAGCGTCGCCTCGCCGGGGCGGCTGAGAAAATCATGCAGCGCCTTGGTCGAGGTCGCGCCGAGGAATTGCCGGTAGGAATGCGTGACTTCGTGATAGGCCTGCCGTTTGGCGTCCGTCAGCCCTTTCTTCTCGGCGGGCGAGAGCGGTGAGGGCTGGTAGTGCAGCTCGGGGGCATCGATGCCCTGGAGGCGAATGGTGAGCTTGCCGTTCTTGATCGGCGCCGTGTTGGTCCGCCCCATCACCTTGGCGTTGTCGAAGACGTGGGTCGGCTCGAACGGCGATAATTCGTTCTTGCGAAAGCGGATCGCGTCAGCGGCGACGTTCACGACGACCTTGGTGGTGTCGGCGTCCGACCGGCCCTCCGGCCAGAACTGGCTGACCTCGATGGTGCCTTCGACCTGCAGCAATCCAACCGGCATCGGCCGCTCCTCCTCATGAGTTGGCGGCCGCCAGGCGGCTCGCAACGCGATGAGACGAAGCGGACCATCTTCCTGCGACAGGCCCATGACGGAAGTTGGCACGGAGACGGATCGGTTTGCGGCGCTTCCATCCATGCAAGAAAAAGCGCGAACCGGCAAATTGCCGGCCCGCGCCATTCAGATCAAATCATGGTGTTGCGATCCAACCCCGGGGATCAGCCCTTCTCCGGCCTGTGCGGGCAGACCATGGTCAGGTTGAGCAGTGTCGGCTTGTCCGAGCCCTTCTTGTACTCCCACTCCAGCCGGATTTCGTGCCGGTGGGCGAGGGCATCGCTTGCCTCGTGGGCGATGATGTTGGTCTTCATCGGAATCGGTGGCTCGGAGTTGAAGCACTTCCGGACGCAGGCATCGAGCAGGTCGCACCGTGTCAAGGGAATGACCCCGGGCTCGTCCCTGGACAGGGGGACCGTATTAGCTTGTGTGCTGAGATCGACGCGGGCCCGGCCCTTCTCCTTGTGCCAGTACTTGGCGCTGCTCTCCGGCCATTTCGACGGTGGAGTGAGGATCAGGTGGTACTGACCGTATTCCAGGGTCGGCAGATCGATGTCGCCCGACGCCTTGAGCTTGGCTACGCTCTTCTTCATATTTGCCAAAGGGTAGTAATTACTGTTCATCAAGTCTCGAAATGACTTGCCGTTATATGTTCTTCCGCCCATTGCCTGGTCCTTAGCTATGATCTCACCAATCAGGGCAACGTGCAGCCCAGCAAAGCCCGTTGGCTGGAACGAAAGCCTCGGCACCCCCTAGAACGCGCGGCCCCACATTCGCGCGCGCAAACGCTATCATTCACAACCGTGCTTCGTCCAGACAGCCCGCTTTGGTGATGTTGCGATCTTGCGTGCAAGTTCGATTGCCATGAGTCCTCCGATAGGTAATCTTGCAACAAGCATCGGTCGACGAAGACCAGTGCGGAGACCTCTGAAGGCATGGAAATGCGTTGCGTCGCATGTCAGTCGACGATCGACCCAAGCGATAGCCGGTGCTCCAAATGCGGGGCGCCCGTGCGGCGTTCGGAGCCGGATAGCGAGCGCCGGTTCGTGACGATTCTTCGGGCAGACGTCGTCGATTCGACGGGGCTCATTGCCGAGCTGGACCCGGAGGCGGCGATCTCGCGCCTGGAGCCGGCTCTGGCCGCCATGAGAGGTGCGGTGCGTCAGTTCGGAGGCATCGTCAGCAAGGAGCTCGGTGACGGACTTGCCGCTGTTTTCGGCGCCCCGATTGCGGACGACAATCACGCTCCTCTGGCATGTCATGCGGCGATCGAATTGGTCCGGCGTGTTGCAGGTCTTGGCGATGCAGGGCTTCAGGTGCGCGTCGGCGTCCACTCCGGCAATGTTGTCGCCTACATGGTCGCGAACGAGTTCTCCAAAGTCTACGAGATGGGTGGCCCAGCCCAGCATCTGGCGGCACGGCTGGAGGCGGCGGCCGAGGCGAATCAGATCTACGTGTCGGAAGCCTGCCAGGCGCTTGCCGACGGTCACGTCCGTTTTGAATTTCTGGGCGGCAAGCTGCTGCGAGGCTTCACCCAGCCTGTGCCGGTGTACCGGATCGTGGGCGCAAGCGATCTGTCGAGCTGGCGGGTGCGACGAGCCCGCAGCGTTTCCAGGTTCGTCGACCGCACGACTGAGCGGGCGCTTCTGGCACGCGTGGCGGAGGGGGCCGGGGCGAGCCGGCAGACGGTTCTGCTGCTCGGCGATGCCGGTATCGGCAAATCGCGGCTTGCTCATGAATTTGCTCAGGGACAGAAGGTCAACGGCTGGCGGCTGATCGACGCCGAATGCAGCCCGAATCTTCAGGGGGCTCCATTCAGCACGCTCAAGCGGCTGTTGTCCGCCGCTTTGGAGGCGACTGCGAGGGACACCGGAAGCGCGGCAGATCCCAGGAAGGATCTCCCGGAGATCCAGCAATGTGCGCTCGATGCGGTGCTGGATCTGCCGATCTCGAATCCGCAATGGAGGGAGCTGGAGCCGCACGCGCGGGGGCGCGCGATTTCCGATGCAAGCTGTGCCATCGTCACGGGTTTGGCCCATCGCCAGCGAACATTGGTCCTGCTCGAGGATCTGCACTGGATCGATCGGGCGAGCGATGGCGTCGTGGCTGCCATCGCTTCGCTTCAGGCGTCAGGCCTTCTCGTGCTCTTCACCTCCCGGCCCAACGGCATGCCCGTCTGGATCACGCGCTGCCATGCCGAGATTGTCGCTATCCAGCCGCTCGACGACGACTCGGGATTGGCCATGCTTGCCGACATGCTCGGCTCGTCCGAGGCGAATTCCGATCTGAAAAATCGTATTATTTCCCATACCGCCAATGTGCCTCTGTTTATCGAGGAGGTCTGCCGCGGATTGAAGGATAGCGGTACGCTCCGAGGCCAATGGGGCGATCTCGCGCTGGTGCGTCCGATTGACGAGCTAGGTATTCCCAGCAGTATTCAGGGTGTGATCGCGGCGCGTCTTGATCGCGTGTCGAGGCAGGAGCGTTCCATCCTGCAGATCGCGGCGGCGCTCGGACCGCGGCTCGACGTCGCCACGCTGCGGAAGATCGTGAATCTGCCCGAGGAAGTCCTGCAGGACTGCCTCGCATCGCTCGATCGCGCTGAATTGCTGGTCAGTATCGACAGTGAGTTGGAGGAGGCGCTCGAGTTTCGACACGAAATGGTTCGCCAGGTGACCTACGAATCGATGGTCGAGAAGGTGCGCGACGACATTCACATGCGCATTCTTGCGGCTCTGGAGAGCGATGAAAGCTGTGCCGATCAGCCCGACACGCTCTGCTACCACGCGGTGCGCGCCAGGGATTGGTACAAGGCGTTTGTCCACGGCAGGAACGCAGGACGAAAATGCCTTGGCCGCTCGGCTTTCGCGAACGCTGCCAACTATTTCGAGACCGCGATGAGCTCGCTCGACAAGACGCCGGCGACGCGCTTGCGCGAGATCGACGCCATCGATCTGCGGATGGAGGCACGGGCGACGTTCATCGCGTCCGGTCAGGTTGCCGATTGGCTGGACCTTGGAAAAGAGGCCGAACGGCGGGCTGGTGCGATCGACGATATCGGACGCAAGGTCGCCGCCATGACCGTAAGGGCGGGAGCTCAGAATTTCTATGGTGCCCCGGCCGAAGCAGTTGCGATCGGTGAGGAGGTCGTTGCGCTGGCGGAAAGCTCGGGCAATCCCGGTTGGCGCAATCTGGCGCAATACGGTCTCGGGCAGGCCTATTTTCTGGCCGGCCGCTACCATCGCGCCAAGGAGATGCTGGCCACGGCTCGAGCTCATCTCGCCGGTCCGGCAGCGAGTGCGCCGATTGGGACGACCCCGCAATCTTTGCTCGTGCTTTGCTGCATGATGAAGAGCTTCACCCACACCGTCATGGGCGAGTTCGATGCCGCCGAGCAGCTCCAGCGCGAGGCGGCCGCGATCGCGGACGAGACCGGTCGCCCCTATGACCGCGTTGCCGCCGCCTATAGCGGCGGCTGGCTGAAGCTTGGCCGGGGCGAACCGGTGGCGGCCGCCGCGATCCTCGAAGAGGGGTTCGTGTTGGCGCAGAAGCACGGCATCCGGCTGTTCGTGCCGGTGCTCGCCTGTCATCTCGGCATCGCCTATCTCGAGCAGCGGCTGTTCGACCGGGCCCGCCGCATGCTGACTGAAGCGCGCGAGGAGGCGAGGGCGGTCGGCTATACCTCGGCGGTGCTGCGCTCATCGATCTACCTGGCGCTGGCGGCCAACCAGCTCGGCGATGCCGGGGGGGCCCAGAACATGCTGCGCGAGGCGCGCAATACCGCGCGCCAGCAGGGGTTCTCCGGCCTCGAGGCCGAGACGCTGTTCGGGGAGGCCATGGTGACGCCGCCATCGGGCGAGGAGAACCGCACCATCATCCTTGCCGCGTTGCGCGCCGCGATCGCGATCGCGTCCGAAAGCGGCGCCCGGCCGCTGCTGCAGAAGGCCGAGACGATGCTGAGCGGCATGCTCGCGGCGCCCGATCAGCCGAGCTGAGGGTTGATTGCGGTGGTTTAGCCTCTTGCCCGTCGGGTGGGGTGAATTTCGCCTTTGATACAAAGGCTTAGCTACTGTGCATGGGGTTGTTTTCGCCGCGTTGGTGCAAAGGGGCGCGCTGCGACGACAAGATCCCTTGCGCGGGCGGCAAGGTCGGCTACCGTCGGCCGCCTAGCCGCAAGGGTTAGGTGACCTTTTGATCGTTATTTTCTAGCATTCGATTGCATCGGCGCCGCGATGGCGCGACGCCCACCCGACGAGGCGGGGCCATGATCATACGGGACCAGGCTGCACGGGACGAGGCAGCACTCTTGGCGCCGGTCGAGCGCGACCTCAGGCTCGACCTCTTCCGCGGCATCGGCCTGTGGATGATCTTCCTCGATCACATCCCGCACGACGTCGTGACCTGGCTGACGCTGCGCAATTACGGCTTCAGCGATGCCGCCGAGTTCTTCGTCTTCATCTCCGGCTATCTGGTCGGCTGGATCTACGGCCCCGTCGTCGCCGGCGGCTGGTTTCTCGCCGCGCTGAAGCGGCTGTGGCGGCGGGCGGCGGAGATGTATGTCGCCCACATCATGCTGTTCCTCTTGTTCACGGCGCAGATCGCCCGCACCGCACGCCGCTTCGACAATCCGATGTACGAGCACGAGTTCAACGTCTTCAATTTCCTGGCGCATCCGGACGAATTGATCGGGCAGGCGATCGTGCTCAAATACAAGCCGGTCAATCTCGACGTGCTGCCGCTCTACATCGCGCTGGTGTTCGCCGCGCCCTTCATGGTCTGGTGCCTGGTGCGCCGGCCGAACCTGACGCTCGCGGCATCCGTCGTGCTCTACGTGCTGGCGCGCTGGTTCGACTGGAACGTCGCGTCCTATCCGCCCGGCACGACCTGGTACTTCAATCCGTTCTGCTGGCAGCTGATGTTTGTGTTCGCCGCCTGGTGCGGCATCGGCGAGATCGACAAGATCCGCAAATGGGTGTGGTCGAGGGCTGCGATGGCGCTGGCCGCGGCCTGGATCGTCTTCGCCTTCCTGATCGTGATGACCTGGCACATCCATGCGCTGGAGGCCCTGATCCCGAAATGGATGATCAAGGCGATCTACCCGATCGACAAGACCGACCTCGACATGCTGCGTTTCACCCATTTCCTGGCGCTGGCGATCTGGGTGACGCATTTCGTCTCGCGCAAATGGCGGGCGCTGCATACGGTGTGGTTGCGTCCCGTCATTCTCTGCGGCCAGCACTCGTTGCCGATCTTCTGCCTCGGCGTCTTCCTGTCGTTCTCCGCGCACTGGATACTGACGCAATACACCAAGGGCGTCTGGGAGCAGCTCGCGGTCTCTGCCGTCGGCATCGTCATCATGATCGGCGCCGCCTGGCTGCTCGATCGCGCCGAGCGGGTGCCGACCCTGTTCGTGAGAGTGTCTGAGGTCGAGGAGCCGGAGGATGCCGGCGAGAGCGCGCCGGCCGCAACTGCCGCCGCGACGTCCGCGAGCCGGTGAACGGAGAGGTCCATGTCCAGACGCCTGTTGACGATCGCCGGCATTCTCCTGTTCTTCGTGGGCGGCGCCTCCGCGCAGGCGCCCTCGCCAGAGGCGATGACCGCGGCGCGCAAGCTCGTGGTCACGCTGAAGATTGCAGATCAATATCGCGCGCTGCTGCCGCAGCTCCTGCTCAAGCTGCGCCCGGTGGTGGCGCAGGACAGGCCGGAGATCGAACGCGACTACGACGCGATGACGGCGCCTGGCGCCGAGATCTACGCGCCGTTCTTCACCGCCATGGTCGACCAGATCGCCGCGGTCTATGCCGCAAGCTTCACCCTGGACGAGCTGCGCCAGATCGAGGCGTTCTACGCCCAGCCGGCCGGACAGAAGTTTCTGGCACAGTCGGATGGGCTGGCGCAGGCGAGTGCGCAGATCGGTCAGGATGTCAGCCAGAAGGCCGCCGACCAATTGAAGCAGCGTCTGATCGAGACGCTGCGCCAGAAGGGCCACAAGCTCTGAACCGTCGCCACCGGGCTAGGCGAGAAAGGCGCGGAAACGCCGCAGCGCAATCAGGAAAAAGACGACGCCGATCAGCGTCAGCGCGAGAAGCTGCGGCCAGACGGCCTCGAGGCCCGCGCCGCGGAACAGGATGGCCTGGGCGAGCACCACGAAATGCGTGTTCGGTGCGGCCAGCATGATGTCCTGGACGAATTGCGGCATGCTTTCCCGCGGCGTCATGCTGCCCGAGAGCGTCTGCAATGGCAGCAGGATCATGATCAGCAGCAACCCGAACTGCGGCATCGATCCAGCGACTGTCGCGAGAAAAATGCCCATGCTGGTGGTGGCGAAGAGTTGCAATGCCGCGCCGAGCAGGAACAGCGCCACCGAGCCGTCGATGGTCACCGCCAGCCATCCCTTGACCACAAAGGCGATCGACAGAGCGGAGGCAGCCAGCACCACGGCCCCCATCGACCAGACCTTGCTCACCATGATCTCCAATGGCGTGACCGGCATCACCAGCAGGTGCTCGATCGTGCCATGCTCCCGCTCGCGGATCAGGGCCGCGCCGGTCAGGATGATCGAGAGCATGGTGATCGACATGATGAGGTGATCGACCGCACCGAACCAGGACCTCTTCAGCTCCGGGTTGAAGCGCGCGCGCAGCGCGAGGTCGATCGGAGGCGTCTGCGCTTCGCGGGTGCGCGCCAGGAATTCGGCGATCTCGGCGCTGACGATCTGTTCGACATAGCCGCTGCCGTTGAAGGCCTGCGAGATCCGCGTTGCGTCGACATTGAGCTGGATCGTCGGCGCCTTGCGCGCCAGGAGATCGCGCTGGAAGTCCGGCGGGATGTCGAGCGCGAAGGTGTCGAGACCGGCATCCATCCGCCGGTCCATCTCGTATTGCGAGATCAGCCGGGGGGTCCAGAAGTAGGGTTCGGTGAACGCCATCGCGATGCGGCTCGAGACTGGCGAATGGTCTTCGTCGACGATGGCGATCGCGGCGCGGTTCAACGTCTCCGGCAGCGTGTTGGCGCCCTCAAAGACCGAGAGCGTAAAGGAATAGGCGATGAGGACGAGCAGCGTCGGGTCGCGCGCCAGTCCGCGCAGTTCCTTGATTCCGAGCTGGAAGAGGTTGCCGAGGCGCATGGTCAGCGGGCCTGTTTCTTCAGCAGCAGCGCGCCCGTGGCGAGCAGCACCGGGATCATGACGGCAAGCGCCAGCAGGTCGTTATGAAGAGTAGCGAATCCCAGTCCCTTTGAGAACGCGCCGCGCGAGATGGTCACGAAATAGCTGGTCGGATAGACGAGCCCGATCATCTTGCCCGTTCCTTGCAACGAAGAGACGGGATCGATCAATCCGGAATACTGGATCGCCGGGATCAAGGTGATCAGGACGGTGCCGAACAGCGCCGCGATCTGGCTGTTCATGAAGGCCGAGATCACGAGCCCCATCGCTGTCGTGGCCGTGACGTAGAGCAGCGCGGCGACCGCATAGGTCAGGAAGCTGCCGGTGAAGGGCACGCTGAAGACGGTCAGTGCGAAGCCGACCAGCAGCAGGAAGTTGGCGAAGGCCAGCACGACATAGGGCAGTTGCGTGCCGAGCAGGAATTCCAGCCGCGTCACCGGCGTCACGTAGAAATTGACGATCGAGCCGAGCTCTTTCTCGCGCACCACCGCGAGCGCGGCGAGGACCGCCGGGATCATGATCAGGAGCAGCGGAATGATGCCGGGCGCCATGGCAACGACGCTCCGGACGTCCGGATTGTAGCGGTAGCGCAGCGCAAGTTGATACGATCCGGCGATCGCTGCCTCGCCATAGAGCTCGCGGCCCTTTTGCGCGAGCCAGGTCGCGTGGATGGCTTGCGCGTAGGAGCGCAGCGTCTCGGCGCGGGTGGGATTGGCGCCGTCGACCCAGGCGCCGATCTCGACATGCCGGCCACGGCTGACGTTGCGGCCGAAGCCGGGCGGAAGTTCGATCGCGAGGCCGATCTCGCCCTTGCGCATGCGTCGGTCGAGATCGGCATAATCCTTGATCGGAGCCTTCTCGGTGAAGTAGCGCGAGCCCGCGATCTGCAGGCTATAGTCGCGGCTGATCGCGGTATCGTCCCGGTCGAGCACGGCGAAGGTCAAATCCTCGACGTCCATGCTGATGCCGTAACCGAGCACGAACAGCAGCAACACGCTGCCGAGGATCGCAAGCGTGGCGCGGATAGGATCGCGTCGCAGCTCCAGCGCCTCGCGCCGCGTATAGGCGAGCATGCGCCGGAGATTGAAGGCCGCGCTGCGCGTACGCTCGGACTGAGCTGCGGGCAACACAATCGCCTTCTGCGCGGAGACGTTCTTGTCGCCGCCGATGGCGTCTTCGAGATAGGCGATGAAGGCCTGTTCCAGCGTCGCCGCGCTACGCGTTGCGATGATGGCGGCCGGCGTGTCCGAGATCAGAACGCGGCCCGCATGCATCAGCGAGACCCGGTCGCAGCGCTCGGCCTCGTTCATGAAATGGGTCGAGACGAAGATGGTGACATTGTCCTTGCGCGAGAGCTCGACAAGAATCTGCCAGAAGCGGTCGCGCGCAACGGGATCGACGCCGGAGGTCGGCTCGTCGAGAATGAGGATGTCGGGCGCATGGATCATGGCGACGGCCAGCGACAGCCGCTGCCGCAGGCCGAGCGGCAGCGCGTCGGGCAGGGCGTCGGTCACATCAGCAAGATCGAATCGGGCGATCATCTCGTCGACCCGCGCGCCGATGGTCTCCGCCGGCAACTCGAACAACCGCGCATGCAGATCGAGATTCTGGGTGACCGTGAGCTCCGAATAGAGCGAGAAGCCCTGCGACATGTAGCCGATGCGCCGTCGCACCGACATGTCGCCGGCATCGATCGCCTTGCCGAACAGCCGCGCGGTGCCCTGGCTCACCGGCAAGAGGCCGGTCAGCATCTTCATGGTCGTGGTCTTGCCGCATCCGTTCGAGCCGAGGAAGCCGAAGATCTCGCCCTTCCTGATGCGGAAGCTGACGTCATCCACGGCCACGAAGTCATTGAACCGCCGAGTCAGGTGATCGGCTTCGATCGCGATCTCATCATGGTCTGCGCTACGCGGCGGGATGACGACGCCGGTATGATTGCCGCGGTCCGCCTCCGGCAGAAGACGGATAAAAGCATCATCGAGCGTATCGGCGCCGGTCTGCCGCTTGAGCTCGGCGGGCGTGCCGGTCGCCAGCACGCGGCCGGCGTTCATTGCAATCAGAAAGTCGAACTGCGCCGCCTCCTCCATATAGGCGGTCGAGACGATCACGCTCATGCCGGACCGGCCGCTGCGGATCGAGGCGATCAGCTCCCAGAACTGGCGCCGCGACAAGGGATCGACGCCGGTCGTCGGCTCGTCCAGGATCAGCAGTTCGGGGTCGTGGATCAAGGCGCAGCAAAGGCCGACCTTCTGCTTCATGCCTCCGGAAAGCTTGTCCGCGGGCCGGTCGGCAAAGGGCGCGAGGCCGGTGTCGCGCAGAAGGCCTGCGATGCGTCTGCCTCGTTCAGCCTTGTCGTGTCCGAACAGGCGGCCGAAGAAGTCGACATTCTCGAACACCGACAGCGTCGGATACAGGTTCTTGCCGAGGCCCTGCGGCATATAGGCGATATCGGGACACACGGTGCGGCGATGGCGCGAACTCGCCATGTCGCCGCCGAGCACGTGGACCCGTCCCTGCTGGATCTCGCGCGCGCCGGCGATCAACGCGAGCAGGCTGGACTTGCCGACGCCGTCAGGGCCGATCAACCCGATCATGCAGCCGGACGGAAGGTCGAGCGTGATGGCGTCCAGTGCACGGGTCTTGCCGTAGCTGAGGCCCACGCCATCGAGACGCACCACGCTTCCTGGCTCGTCCGGTGCTTCTGCTGCGATCGCTGTGCTCATCGGGTCAGCTTGATCTTGAGATTGTCGGGCCACGGGGCCGCCGGATCGAGCTGCACGTAAGCCATGCCCGGTAGACCGGTCTTCACATGCTCGACGTGCTGACGCAGCAGCTCGGGCGCGATATGCGCCTTGATCCGGAACATCAGCTTCTGCCGCTCCTCCTCGGTCTCGACAGTCTTGGGCGTGAATTGCGCGACATCGGCGACGAAGGTGGCCTTGGCCGGGATCACATATTGTGGGATGGCGTCGAGCACGAGGCGGACGTCGGAGCCCATCGCGACGCGGCCGGCATCTGCGGTCGGCAGAAAGAACGTCATATAGACGTCGCCGAGATCAACCATGTTGAGCACGCGGCCGCCGGCTGCGAGCACTTCGCCCGGCTGCGACACGCGATATTGCACGCGACCATCGCGCGGTGCCTTCAGCACGCTGTCATTGAGGTCGGCATTGATGCTTTCGATCGCTGCCTTCGCGGCGTCAACGGCGGCGCCGGCATCGATCACCATCGCGCGCGCCGAACTGATCGCAGCCTCGGAGGCCGCGACCTGGGCCTGGGCGGCGGCAAGCGCGGCCTTTGCCGTGGCGTTGGCGGAGCGGTCGTCGTCCAGCACCTGCTGCGACACCGCGTTGGTCTTGATCAATTGCTCGGAGCGATCGAGCTTGCGACTGGTGGTGTCGAGTTGCGCGATACGCTGGTCGACCACGGCTTCGGCGGCCTTGCGTTCGGCCTCACGCTGGTTCACCAGGCTTTTCGCAGTTTCGACATTGATGGCGGCACGCTGGAGCTGCGCTTCAGCCTGTCGGCGCTGGGCCTGCAGCTGCTCGGTGTCCATGCGTGCCAGCACCTGGCCCGCGGTGACGAAATCCCCTTCGTTGACCTGGATCTCGCGGATCCGGCCGGGCGTCTTGGTGGCGATATCGATCTCGACCGCCTCAATGCGGCCGTTGCCACGGGCGAAGCCCGCCGGCAGTGGATTGGAATCGCGATGTAGCCAGTAGTAATAGCCGCCGCCTGCGAGGACGATCGCGATCGCGGCGATGATGCGACCCGGTGTCAAGTTCATTTCATCATAACGCCGCGCGGCGGCGCCCACATGTTGCGACACGAGCACCCGGCCGCTAGTCGCGCGGAAGGGGCCAGTTCAACATGCAGCGGGTTTTTGCGGCGCAACTTGATGCAGATCAGATAGCGGCTTTTGCCTCTGCCCAAGGTTCGGGCAGTTCATCGGCCTGAAGCGCGCTGGTACGCCGTATGCGTTCAAGACCTAGTGAATAGCCGCGTACATGATCTTCTCCTCCGTCGCCTCCAGCGCGGAGAACTCTTCCACGACCTTGCCCTGGCGCGAGACCAGGATGCGGTCTGACAGCGCCATGATCTCGGGCAGGTAGGATGAGACGACGACGACCGCCTTGCCCTCGTCGGCGAGCCGGTTGATCAGTTCGTGGATCTCGACGATGGCGCCGACGTCGACGCCGCGGGTCGGCTCGTCGAAGATGATCAAGTCGGGCTCCTGCACCAGCGACTTGGCGATCACGACCTTCTGCTGATTGCCGCCGGAGAGTTCGACGACCTTGCCGTGGTCGCCGATGGCGCGAACCTTCAGCCTCTCGATCCAGGTTCTGCCGACCGCATCAGTCTCCCGCCGCGACAGCATCATGCGTCCCCGCGGAAACTTCGAGAGCAGGCCGAGATAGATATTGCGCGCGATCGAAGCCGTCTCAAAGAAACCCTCGACCTTGCGGTCCTCGGTGACATAGGCGATGCCCGCCTTCACCGCCGGCGCGGGCACCCGGTAGCGCACCGGCTGGTCGTGCAGCAGGATCTCGCCGCCATGGAAGAAGTCGCGCTTGAGCACGCCGGCGACGATCTTGAACGTCTCGGTACGGCCCGCGCCGACAAGGCCAAACACGCCGGTGATCTGGCCTGAAAACACCGACAGCGAATTGTTCTTCACCATCGGCGCCATCTTCAAATTCTGCACCGTGAGCACGCGCGCGCCGGCTGGTCGCACGGTGTTCTTCCGCGCGCCATAGAGCGTGTTGGAGAGATCGCGCCCGACCATGGCCTGCACGATCGCGGCGCGGTCGAACCTGGCGACATCGTCGGTGACGACATGCTTGCCGTCGCGCAGCACCGTGATGCGGTCGGCGAGCAGCAACGCTTCTTCCAGCGCATGCGAGATGAAGACGATCGAGACGCCGCGCTTCTTGAGATCGCGGACGAGATCGAAAAAATATTTCTTCTCCTCCGGGGTCAGCGATGCGGTCGGCTCGTCGAAGATGATGACCTTGGCACGGTGCAGGACCGCGCGCGCGATCTCGACCATCTGCTTCTTGGCTGCGCCAAGGCCGCTGACGGTCGCGGTCGGCGTGACGTCGAAATTGAGCGATTGCAGGAATTGCTGCGCGGCGATGTAGATGCCACGCAGACGGTTGTAGAACTGTTCCTGCCCGAGAAACAGGTTTTGCGCGACCGTCATGGTCGGCACCAGGCTGTTTTCCTGGAACACCATGGCGATGCCGAGGTTGCGCGCCTCCAGCGGCGTCTTCGGCGCGACATCGGTGCCGTCCACCGTCATGGTCCCCGAGGTCAGCGTCACCACGCCCGCCATCACCTTGGTGAGGGTCGACTTGCCGGCACCGTTCTCGCCGACCAGTGCGTGGATCTCGCCGCGGCGGAGGTCGAAATCGACCCCATCGATGGCGGGCACGCCGGCATAGAGCTTTGTGGCCTTGCGCAGCGAGAGTGCGATGTCGCTCATGTCCGAAATTCCTCGGCAAGGCCGGCAAGCGGCAGCTTCAGGACACGGCCCGGTCCTTTGGCGATCAGGACGAGATCGTTGCCCATCTCGACGGCCGCGACGACGCCGTGATTGACGCCGTCGACCCGGCTGTGCAGCGAAAACAGCGGCTGGCCGTCGGCGTCAAGACGGATGACGAGGCCGTAGGAGCGCGGTGGCGCCCACGGCTTGATGACGCCCATGGTCTTGATGTGCGCGCCCTGCATCGGCTCCTTGAATGAACGCCCGGAACGCAGCCGCGGCGCAACCCAGTGTTCAGGCGCGATCTCAGCCATCATGCGGCGTCGATAGCCGGGCTCGCGTAGCACGAACTCGACCAGCTGGGTCCGCGCGGTGAATGCGGTGAGCCAGTAGCCCCCGCCCGAGGCCTTCGACAGCCGCGACGGATAGACGGGCAGGTGAGCGAGCACGATCTTCGGCGATGCACCGGGCGAGACAAGAACAAGGCGATGGCGCCAGCTCTCGCTCACCAGCACGCCGTTGCCATGCGGGCAGGCGCCGAAGGCGTAGCCGAGCCCTTGCGCCAATCGCGTGACGCTCTTGTTGCCGGGATCGAGCCGGTACACGCTGCCGCTCCGGTTATGCTCCAGCAGGTCACGCGCCCAGTCATCGACGCCACAGGTCGCAGAGCCGTCCGTTGCAATCAGCGAGTTGTCATCCGCCAGTGCGAGCGCATTGATCGCGTTGAACGCCGGATCGGCAAAGCGTACGCTTGGCTGTTCGGCCAAGAGGCCTTCGTAAACGCGCACCTCGCGCCCACCGAGCGCGACAGCGAGGCCGCCTCCGGGCAGGGCACATAGCGCCGAGATCGGCTGCTCGAAGCTACGCAATTCCAAGGGCGAGCCGCCGTTCAGCGACAACAGTCTTCGCCCGTCTGCAATAAAGAGCTTGCTGCCGTCAGTCGCCAGATCCGCTGGCGAGTCGCACGTCAGCAATGTCTCAGCGGCTTCCAGCTTCTGGTTCGGCTTCAGCGCGCCGTCGAAGGACGGCACGGTGATGGTGGCGTCGCCGCGCCCGAGAAGACGGTTGGCGAAGTCCCTGACGGCTGCGATCACGACAGCTTCCCCCATCGCTTGTCATATTGGACGAAGTTCGGATCGGCATTATCGAGCTTGTAGCGGCCGATCCTGTTGTTGAGGATGCCGCCCAGATAGAGGTAACCGCGATGCTCGCGCATCGAGGTGATCATCGGATGATTCTCGCCGTGCAGGTCCCAGAACGATTCGACGATCTTGCCCTGCTCGTTGAACTTGACCACGCAGCCAGTGTTGATGTTGGGGAACAGCCATTCGTCGACCGGCACGCGCTTGGCCATGCGGCGGCGGAAGCCCGGCATCTTCCAGGCGAGATCGAGCGAGGGGCTGCGCATGCCGACCAGCGCCAGCCAGTAATTGCCGTCGGATGCGAGATTGATGTTGTCGGGGTATCCAGGCAGATTGTCCATGACGACCTCGACCGCGCCTTTCTTCGGCCCAGCGAACCAGTAGCGCTTGATCGAGCAGCCAAAGGTTTCGGCGAACAGGATCGACTGGCCGTCGCTGGCGACGCAGATGCCGTTGGGGAATTTGAGGCCGCGCAGCTCGGTCCGCGTCGTGCCGGTCTTGGTATCATAAGAGATGATGCGGCCATTGCCGCGCGCCTCCAGTCCATCGACCGGCCATTCGTCCATCTCGTAACGGACCGTCGCTTCGGAGAAGAAGATCAGGCCGTCGTCGGTGATGTCGAGGTCGTCCGCGAGCCGCAGGCGGCTGTCGTCGTTGACCGAGCGCAGGCTGCGGTTGGTCTCGTCGGTGGCCTTTTCCACGGTGCCGTCAGGCTTGATCCGGTAGAGCCCCATGCCGCCGATGCAGACGTAAAGATTGTCCTCGCGGTCGAAGGCCATGCCGAGCGGTTGGCCGCCGATATGAGCGAACACTTCCATCTTCTGATAGTCGGGCGCGAGAAAACGCATGATGTCGCCATGGCGCGAGCCGGCATAGAGATTGTCGTGGCGGTCGAGGATGACGTCCTCCGGCGCCTCGATGCGGCCAAGGCCGATCGCCTCGACATCGCGCAGCTTGTCGTTCTGCTCGAATGGCCCGCCTTGCCCGATCTCGGTCGGCGGCGGTGGCGGCAATTCGTGATAGGTCGGGGCGACATAGACCTTGCTGATGATGCGGGTCCGGTTCTTCTGCCAGCGGATGTCGATCATGGCGGCGACGAGCAGGATGCCGGCCAGCGCCATGCGGTTGACACCGCCGCGCGCGTTCATGGTCGTCAGGCCATTGGTGATCAGAAGCACGATCAGCACGCCCACCGCAGATTTGGCGACCGAGCCCTTGCCGCCGCCGAGCGTGATGCCGCCGAGCACGGTCGCGGTCAGCACGATCACTTCGAGCCCGACGCCGATGTCGCCACCGACGGTGCCGAGGCGGGAGGCGAAGAACAGCGCGCCGATGCTGGTCAGCGCGCCGCTCGCGACGTAGCAGAGCGCAATGGTGCGGCGAACGGGAATGCCCGAATTGTAGGCCGAGCGTCGCGAGCCGCCGATCGCGGTGATGTGCCAGCCCGGGCGCAGCCGGGTCATGAAGATGTGGCCGAAGATCGCGATGACGATATAGGCCAGCGCCACGGTGGGTATGCCGAGGACAGAGCCGGCGCCGATGAAGTCCCAGGAAGGGATGTCGGGGAAGGCCGAAGCGATCGCGTTGGAATAGCGCTGGATCAGAAGATCGTAGGCCGAGCGGTAGATGATCAGCGTGATCAGCGTGGTGATGAAGGCGCGCAGCCGCAGATATCCGACCAGGATGCCGTTGACGGCACCGAGCAGGGCGCCACACAGCAGCGTAGCAACCACAACGGCCGGGACTGGCCAGCCTGCGACGTCAAGCAGATAGAGCGCGCAGAAATTCGTCAGCGCAAAGATCGAGCCGACCGACAGATCGATGCCGCCGACGATGACGACCAGCGCAAGCCCGAGCGCGATGAAACCGATCTCTCCGGCCTGGCGCGCGGTGTCGGCAAGGCTCGCCGGCGACAGGAAGTTGTCGATGGAGCGGCTGAACGCGAAACCGACGATCAGGAGAAGGATGACCGGGATGGCCGTTTCGGTCCACCGCTTGGACAGGATTTCGCCGAGCAGATGATCAGGCCAGTAGCGGTAACGCAGCCTTGTGATTGTGTCGCGCATCGGCATTCCAGCGGGGCATGGAAACTATCGGGAGCACGATCCCCGGAACGTTGACATCCCGGGGATCGCGAGCGCCAGCGTCGGGTCACTTCTTCAGGTCGCTGAGATTCCAGCAGGCCGTCTGGCTGTCGGCGTTCTCCTTGGTGATCGGGATCAGCGTGGTGTATTCCGAACCCTTGACCGATCCGGGCTTGGCGCCCGACGACAGCAGCCATTTGATCGTGCCGGCCATCTGTGCCGCCTGGGTCGGCACGTCGTAGCTCATGTTGAGGTCGAAGGCGCCTGATTTCACCAGCTCGCAGGCACCCTTGCGCTCGCCGCCGCCCGATGTCGCCAGGAATACCTTGCCCGTCAGTCCGGCTTCCTTCACCGCCGCAGCCGTGCCGATGTCCATGCCGTCCCAGAAGCCGACGATGCCGCAGAGATCGGGATTTTGCTTCAGCACCGTTTGCGTGATCGCCTTCGCTTTCGCAGCATCCCAGTCGGCGGCCTGGCTCGATACCACCTTGATCTCGGGATGCTTGGCGAGAACGTTCTCGACGCCTTTCAGCGTGTAGGCGCTGGCGGCAGCTGACAGCGCCCCCTGGATGATCGCGATCTTGTTCGACTTGCCCTCGCAGGCCTTGACCACGGCTTCAGTCTGACGTTCGCCGATCTCGACCCAGTTGGCGCCGACGAAGGCGGAGCTGCGATAGGCCGAGCCCATGTTGATCTGGATGACATAGATGCCTTCGTTCTCGGCGCGTTGCAGCAGTTTCGCGTAGGTCTGTACGTCAGGATTATGGACCACCATCACCGCCGGCTTCTCGGTGATCAGCGAGGTCACTGCCTGCGCGCCGGCATTGGTGTTCCAGTTGGCGTCGCGGATCACGAACTTGACGCCATAGGGCTCGAGCTCCTTCTTCAACCCGGCATACCAACCCTCGGTAAGATCGAAGTTCATGGCGACCGGGACATAGGCTACGGTCTTGCCGGCGAGCGCTTCCTTGAACGGCTTCTGGAACGGCTCGTCCAGGCCCTGCTGGGCGAGGGCCGGTGCGGTCAATGCTGCGAGCGCCAGTGCGGCGAGGGTTGCCCAGGTTGGGCTGCCAAAACACTTCATTGCTTCCTCCTTGGTTGTCGTTGTCGTTCCTGTTGATCGTTCAGATGTCGCCCTGCTGTGCCGTTTCTTCGTTGCGCGGATTCAGGAAGGAGTCGGTGATGACGGCGAGCAGCAGGACGACGCCCTTGATGAGGTTTTGCCCGGCATAGGAGATGTCCATGATGGTCATGCCGTTGAGCATGGTGCCGATCAGCAGCGTGCCGATAATGACGTTCAGCACGCCGCCGCGGCCGCCTGACAGCCCGATGCCGCCCAGTACGACCACCAGAATGACGTCATAGATCAGCGTGGAGTTGAAAACGCGGGTCGGCATCGAATTGACCGAGGCGGCCATGACGAGCCCGGCGAAGCAGCCGATCAGGGCGGCGATCACGTATTGCAGGACGATGATCGGTCGCGACGGAATGCCGGTGACGCGCGCGGCGTAAGGATTGTCGCCGATCGCGTAGATATAGGCGCCCCATCGGGTCTGGCGCAGCAGGAAGGCGACCGCGAAGCAGGCGATCGCGAACATCACGATCGAGGTGGGAATACCGAGAATGGTGCCCTGTCCAAGCCGCTCGAAGCCGTTCATGCCCGCGCTCCATTGCACGACGTCGAGCTGGAAAAGCGCGGCCTGTCCGAGCCCGGCGAGCAAGAGACCCGTGGCGAGCGTCGCAAACAGCGAGGGCACCTCGGCATAGGCGATCAGCCAGCCATTGACGAGGCCGAAGGCGATCGTAAGGACCACCGCGATCAGCAGCGAGAACGGCAGCGAATGGCCGTTCTGCACCATCTGCAGCACGAGGCCCGGCGGCACGGCAAGGGCCGCGATCAGCGAGATGTCGATGCCTCGCCCGATCACGACGATCGCCATGGCAAGGCCGAGGATGCCGAGCACTGCCACGTTCTGGAGCAGTGTCAGCATGTTCTCCGCGGTCAGGAAGCCGTTCAGGAAGATCGAGAAGACGAGGAATAGCAACGCAAAGACGGCGAAGACGATCTCCTGCTGATTGAACCGAAAGCGCTTCATGGTCTGGTCCCTCCTGCGCTCTATGGGTGCGCCGGCTGCCCTGGCCGGGAGCGCGCCACGACGGTCGCGTATCCGTTGATGCGGTTGTTGCGCGACGATGCGGCGCTCTCGAAGCGGTCAGTGCCAAAAAAGGCCTGCTTGTTTGAGAGCGTAAGGGGGGTGCCGATGATGGGGCGGGAATCCGCGACGGCGCGGCGCGGCTTCGGCACGCGGGTGGAGGCGCGATGACGTGCCAGAATGCGCGTGCACAGCGCTTCTGTCGAGAACGTATTCGTCCAAGGTCGCCGGCGCGCGAAGTTCACGCTGCCTCCCCATCTTTCGTCCCGGACCTTTTGCCGTTGTTATTGATCCAGGCGTGGGCTTTGCGCCCTTGTCATCATTCGTAGCGCAGAGACTGGCAGTCCGAAAAGGGGGGCATCAGAATTTTCTGAGAGAGCGCGGGCTCGTTCTCCAGCCCAGAATTGCTCCGGCCGAACCGGCCATTCTTGCGTCACGACGCTAGCGGGCGGGTCGTTTGACGCGACCGACGACGCCGACTACGCTTCGCGCAAACTTGAAGAGTGCGCAGCCGCTGGACTCCGACGAACGTCGAGGTCGAACGTCGCGCGGTTTCTCGGACTTTGGGGGGAATGGAAATGTCGAGCGATATCACGGCCGCCATAGCGAAAGCGCGCGAGCATTCGATCGGCGATCTTCTGCGCCGCTCGGCGGGCCGCACGCCGGACAAGCTTGCGGTGAGCTGCGGCAGCGTGAGCTGGACCTTCGCCGAGATGGACGCATTCTGCAACCGGCTCGGCCGCGGCCTGCTCGGCCTTGGTGTGGCGAAGGGCGACCGTGTCGCGGTGCTCTCGCGCAATTCGCACGCCTTCGCAGCGCTGCGCTTTGCCGTGGCGCGGATCGGCGCGGTGCTGGTCCCGATCAACTTCATGCTCAATCCCGACGAGATCAATTTCATCCTGAAAAGCTCCGGCGCCAAACTGCTGGCGACCGGGCCTGACTTCGTCGAGGCGGCGAAGGCCGCGAGCTCAAAAGATTGCGCGGTCGAGAAGATGATCTGGCTGCCCGGCGAGGATCCGGCCACAGCGCCTGCGGGACTCACCACCTTCGACGATCTCCTCGATGCCGACGGCTCGCTCCTGCAGGCGTCCGTGGACAGCCGCGACCTTGCCCAGATCGTCTACACTAGTGGCACGGAATCGCTCCCGAAGGGGGCGATGCTGACCCATGAGGCCGTGATGTGGCAGTATGTCAGCTGCGTCATCGACGGAGGCATGAGCGTGGAGGACAAATTCCTGCACGCGCTGCCGCTCTATCATTGCGCCCAGCTCGACGTGTTTCTGGGCCCACAGATCTATCTCGGCGCCTCCGGTGTCATCACGGGCAAACCGACCGCCGACAACATCCTGGCGCTGATCCAGGCACACAAGATCACGTCGTTCTTCGCGCCGCCGACGATCTGGATCGCGATGCTGCGCTCGCCCAATTTCGACAAGACCGATCTGTCGACATTGCAGAAGGGCTATTACGGCGCCTCGATCATGCCGGTGGAAGTCTTGCTCGAACTGCAGCGCCGTCTGCCAGACGTCAGATTCTGGAATTTCTACGGCCAGACCGAGATCGCCCCGCTCGCCACCGTGCTGCGGCCGGAAGACCAGCTACGTAAGGCCGGTTCAGCCGGCAAGCCCGTGCTCAATGTCGAGACGCGCGTGGTCAACACGGCGATGGATGATGTGAAGGTCGGCGAGGTCGGCGAGATCGTGCACCGCTCGCCGCATCTGCTCTCCGGCTATTACAACGATCCCGTCAAGACAGCGGCGGCCTTCGCGGGCGGCTGGTTTCACTCCGGCGATCTCGCCACCGTTGATGACGAGGGCCACATCACCGTGGTCGATCGGGTCAAGGACATGATCAAGACCGGCGGCGAGAACGTCGCGAGCCGCGAGGTCGAGGAGATGGTCTATCGCATCCCGGCGGTCTCCGAGGTCGCCGTCGTCGGTCTGCCGGATCCGTGCTGGATCGAGGCGGTGACGGCGGTCGTTGTGGTCAAGAGCGGCGAGAAGCTCGACGAGGAAACCGTCATCCGGCATTGCGCCGGCCAGATGGCGCATTTCAAGGTGCCCAAGCGCGTCATTTTCGTCGACAGCCTGCCGAAGAACCCGAGCGGCAAGCTGCTCAAGCGCGAGCTGCGCCAACGCTTCGTCGGCACGGAGACGCTCGACAAGGCGATCCAGAAGAACTTTGGGACGTGAGGCGTTTCCTTCGCGGCGAGAGGGAGAAGGAATCCAGCTCAATACTTCTTCACGTGCGCGCCGAACGCCAGCCACAGTGCCATCGATGCAAGGCCAAAGCTCCCGAGCAGCAAAAACGTCGGGCCGTAGCCGATCCATTGCGCGATCCAGCCGCCGAGCGCCGGGCTCAGGCTCGCGCCGACGCCTTGCACGGTGATGACGGCACCCTGGCCGAGATTGATGCGGCCGGTGCCGTCCAGCGAGCGCGCGACCATGCCGGGGACGGCGACCGTCTGTAGTCCGGTGCCCATCCCGTCCAATACCTGCATTGGGACCACGCCCCACCATCCCGTCACGAAGAATGCGAGCACGCCGCGTACGGGCAAAAACATGAAGGAGACCAGGATCACCGGCCAGTAATTGCGCTTTCCCGCGACTTGCATGGCAACCAGCGACGTCACCACCATGACGCCCTGCGCGATGACGACGGTGGTTGCAACGAAGCTCGGGCCGTTGGCCTGTCCTTCGGCCACTGCTGCAAGGCCATAGAGCGGGACGATCGCTGCATTGCCGAGATGGAAGATGGCAAGCGCAAGCGCCAATACGAGGAGAGGCTTGTGCCTGAGGAGGACGGACACGGCGTCCGGTGGATTCTTGCTCTCATCCTCCTTGCTGCCGCGCGCCTGGCGGTCGTCGATGGCCTTGGCGGGGATCCTCAGCACGCAGGCGATCGCGATGGCGCCGAACACGGCCGCGAGCACGAACACCGCGACATAGCCGAATTTGTAACCGAGATAGCCCGATAGCGCAGCGCCGACCATGTTGCCGGCATGGTTGAAGGCCTGGTTGCGGCCATTCAGCGCATTGAAGCCCCTCTGCTTGGCGATGCCGAGCGTGATGCCGGTCACCGCCGGCACGATCGCAGCGCTCGCCAGCGATTGCGCGACTTGCGAAAAGGTCACCGCCCAGAAGTTTTGCGAGATCAGGATGATGGCGGAGGCAAGGACTACAAAGATTCCGGGAATTACCACCCACAGCCGCTTGTTGCGGCTGGAATCGATGAGGCCGCCGATCGGCGTCGTGACCAACATGCCCGCGACATTGCCGATTGTCAGTGCCGTGCCGATCAAGCCGGTGGCCCATCCGCGTTCCTGGAGGAAAACGCCGACGAACGGCCCGATGCCTGACTGCATGTCGGCCATGAAGAAATTGACGGCGAAGAGGGGCCAGAGGCGGGGTGAGGAAGGACGCGATGTCATCGAGACGCTGAACGTGATGCTGCCGATCGAAAATTGTCTCGTGCAGGTGGAAATGGCCGGTCATTGTGCCGGAGCGGACTGAAAACTAACATGTGCTGTCAGCGTTGGTTCCTCCGGACTTGCGATCTGAGGGCTACGATGTCACCTCACGGGTGTCCCGCTCTCAATTCTGGATTATGGCCATGCCTCTCTGGACGTGCGAAACCTGCGGCGCGCAATTTCCGGACAATGGAAAGCCCCCCTCATCCTGTTCGATCTGTGAGGATGAGCGGCAATATGTGAACTGGAAAGGCCAGGCCTTCCTGGCGTGGGAGACGCTCGCCCAGCGTCACCGCCTCGTCTGGCGCGACGATCTCGGCCTCACCGGCATCGCGCTCGAGCCGAGCTTTGCGATCGGCCAGCGCGCGCTGCTGGTCCCCGATGGCGGGGGCTGCGTGATGTGGGACTGCATTCCGCTGGCAACGCCGGAGGCGATCGCCCATGTCAAATCGCTCGGCGGCCTGACAGCGATCGCGATCTCGCATCCGCATTACTATGGCGCGCTCGCGGACTGGAGCGAGGCGTTCGGCGGTGTGCCGGTCTATCTTCATGCCGACGACCGCCAATGGGTGACACGGCCCCATCCATCGATCGTGCACTGGACCGGCGATCAGCATCGCATCTCGGACAATGTGCTGCTGTTGCGGACCGGCGGGCATTTTGCCGGCGCCACCATATTGCACGATGCGCGCGGCGCCGATGGCAAGGGCGCACTTCTGACCGGCGATATCGCGCAAGTGACGATGGATCGCCGCTTCGTCAGCTTCATGTACTCTTATCCCAACTACATGCCGCTGAACGCCGCCGCGGTACGGCGGATTGCGGCTGCGGTCGCGCCTCTCGCATTCGACCGCATCTACGGCGCCTGGTGGGGGCGCAACATCGCTGGCGGGGCCAAGCCCGCCTTCGCGGCATCCGTCGAGCGATACATTGCCGCCATTGCCTGAACTGGCCGGCGGCCGGAATGCAATTTGCCTTTCGCTAATATCTGTACTATAAGTACAGATATTAGACGCGACGCAACGATGCGTTTGCCGGTCCGGCACGATCAATGCATCGTGGCTTTGGCGGGCGCGTTTTGTGGCCGCGTGAGCGGGAGCCGGACCCATGAGCGGGCAGCGCGACTACGAGATCTTTGAGGCCGGCAACGTCGTGCTTCAGTCCGGCGTTGTCTTCCCCGCGATGAAGCTCGCCTACAAGACCTATGGCGCGCTGAATTCGGCCAAAGACAACGTCATTCTCTATCCGACCTCGTTCAGCGCGCAGCATTTCGACACCGATTGGCTGATCGGGCCCGATGGCGTGCTCGATCCCAACAGCTATTTCATCATCATACCGAACCTGTTCGGCAACGGCCTGTCGTCCTCACCGTCGAACTCGGGCGACGCGCCATTCCCGCAGCTGACCTATCATGATGCGATTGCGGTTCAGCACCGGTTGCTGACGGAACGCTTCGGCATCACAAAACTCGCGCTGGTCTACGGCTGGTCGATGGGCGGCATGCAGGCCTATCACTGGGCCGCGCTTCACCCCGATATGGTTGAGCGAGCAGCGGTCGTCTGCGGCAGCGCGCGATGCGCGCCCTACAATTATGTGTTTCTGGAAGCCGTGAAGGCTGCGTTATCAGGCGATCCCGCCTTCCGTGATGGCCGCTTTGTCGAAAGGCCCGTTGCCGGTTATCGCGCCATGGGGCGTGTCTATGCCGGCTGGGCGATGTCCCATGGCTTCTATCGCGACGAGCTCTGGCGTGAGGCCGGCTTCACTTCGCTCGAGGACTATCTCGTCCGCGCATGGGACGCAGTGTTTGCCCGGCGCGACGCCAACGATCTGCTGGCGCAGGCGGGCATCTGGCAGCGCGGCGACATCAGCCGCTGCACAGCCTTCGGCGGTGATCTGGATCGGGCGTTGGCCGCGATCAAGGCTCACATGCTGCTGATGCCAGGTGCGACCGATCGCTACTTCGATCTCCGCGACAACGAGGACGAACTCGGCCGGCTGGTCAACGCGAAATCGGCGGTGCTCCACCCGATCCCGTCGCTGCACGGCCATCGCGCCGGCAACCCCGTCAACAATCCGCGTGACCAGGCTTTCCTCAAGGCCGAGATCGCAGAACTTCTCAACAAGTAGTGCAGGTCCCCGCCCATGACTGACACGACCGTTTCAGAACCCGGCCATCGCCTGAAGCCGTTGACACCGGCGATGCTGCGCGAATTATCGGTTCGCTCTGATCTCAAGGGCGCGGTGCGCAGCCTCTGCCACTACGCAGTGGTCGTGCTGGTCGGGTCGTTGGTCTGGAAGGTGAGCTCGCGCCATGGCGTGCTTTGGGCGTTGCCGCTGATGGTAATCGAGGGCTATTTCCTCGCCTTCCTGTTCATGGCGCTGCACGAGACCGCGCACAAGACCGCGTTCAGGAGCCGTGGTCTCAATCTCGCCGTCGGCTATCTCTCGGCCTTCATTATCGGGCAGCCTTACGAATATTACTGCCTGTTCCATTGGGACCATCATCGCTACACCCAGGATCCCGAGAAGGACCCCGAGCTGATCGTCGGCGTGAAGCCGAAAACCGAGACCCAGATCGCGCTTGCCTATAGCGGTCTGCTCCAGGTTGCGGGCCGCCTCCGGCTGATGCTCGGCCATGCCGTCACCGGCAAGGTCACGGTGCCCTGGATTCCCGAGAACAAGCGCGCCGTTATCGTGACCGAAGCGCGCGTCTATGCCGCCCTCTATGCCTTGCTGTTCGCGCTCTCATTGTGGTTCTCCTCGACCCTGCTGCTCAAGGTCTGGATCGTCCCGCTGGTCATCGGGCAATTCTTCCTGAGGCCCTATCTCCTCGCCGAGCACACCGGCTGCGAGCGCACCCGCAGCGCCTTTCAGAACACCCGCACCACCTACACCGGAGCGATCGTCAAATGGATTGCGTGGAACATGCCCTACCATGTCGAGCACCACGCTTATCCGTCGATCCCGTTCCACGCGCTGCCGAAGCTGAACGAGATCGTCGACGGCGAGATCGTCTATCGCGGCCGCGGTTATATACAAACGACGCGCGAGACCTGGGCCTGGTTTCGCCGGAATCGGCAAAATGCCTGAGTCAAACGCAAAGCTCCGGTCGCAGCGCGACCGGAGCTTTGTCGTGAAGGTCTAGAGATCAGTAGATCCCGTAGCCGCAGACGTTTACGACGCGGACGCGCAGGCCGTGGCGGGTCTGGACGACGCGCTCCTGGTAGCAGTTGCTGACGCCGGTGTTGACGTAGAGGCCGCCATAACCAAAGCCCCAGCCGGGACCCCAGTAGTGATGGAAGCCATGAGCCGAAGCGGCGGTGGGTGCGAGAGCGGCAGCGCCGAGCGAACCTGCGGCGATCAGGCCAAGAGCAAGCTTACGAAACATCTTCATTCTCCAGTGTGGCGCAAAGGCCGTTGTTGTGTCCCTGCTTCTCGGTCGAGATGACGCGCCAACGCGTTCATGCAGCAAGGCGAGAATCGTGTTTCAGGATTGTTTCGTGGCTGCGGTGGAATGCGCCACCGTCAGGCTTTTGGCGCCGCGTGATAACGCGCCGCCGTCGCCCGTGTCAGCTCGGCCAACTTCTCGCGGAGGTCCGCGGGCTCCAGCACTTCTGCTTCTGGCCCGAGCCGCAACAATTCCGCCGCGGCGTGCCAAGAGGTCTTTCCCGTCGGCACTCTGGCGATTCGCCAGCCGTCCGCGTCCGCAGTTTCCTCAATCTGCGTACGCGCCCTGACGTAGGGCTGGCTCAGTGCGTCGAGCATTTTCACGCCAAACGGCGAGAGCCGCACGATTGCGACGTTCGGGTGCATCTCGGCCTCTAACCGCAGTGTCGCATCTCGCCAGTAGGCTGCGAGGTCGAAATCGGCGGGGCGATCGAAGCGGTCGTCGAGCGCGGTGCAGTCAAGCACGCGCGCGACGCGATAAGTGCGGACGCTGCCATCGACCTGCCCCGCGAGATACCAGCTGCCGCCCTTGAGCACGAGGCCGAGCGGAGCGACGCGGCGCTGCTTCTCGGCGCGCCAGCTCTGGTAGCGAATCCTGATCAATGTTCCGCGCAAAGCAGCACCAGCAATGGCGCGCAGATGCTTTGGCTCTTCCGTTTCGCCAAACCAGCCCGGCGCGTCCAGATGAAAACGCTCCTGCATCCGGCCGGCGTCTTCGCGCAAATTCGCCGGCAGCGCTGCCATCAGCTTGTTCTGTGCGGCGATCATCGCGGCATCCAGCCCCAGCGCCGCCGCCGGGCCCGGGAGCCCTGCGAGGAACAGCGCGCCCGCTTCGCTTTGAGATAGCCCGTTCAGCCTGACGCGATAGCCATCGAGCAGGCGGTAACCACCCTCCGCGCCGCGGTCGGCGTAAACAGGAACGCCGGACGCCGCGAGCGCGTCGATGTCGCGATAGATCGTACGCACCGAGACCTCGCAGGCCTCCGCCAGCTCGGGCGCAGTGACCTGCCCCTTGGCCTGCAGGGTGGTCAGGATCGACAACATTCGGCTCGCGCGCATGATCCCTTGAACCATACCTGACACAGGATGTCAGGTATGGTTCGCTACAAGGGGGCACCATCGAAAGCCGACCCCGAGGGAGACCCCGCCATGACCGATCCGAACCGCATCACGCTGTATTATTCGCCGCAGAGCCGGGCCACCGGCACGCGGGTGCTGCTCGAGGAACTTGGCGCGCCCTATGATCTCCATGTCCTCAACATGAAGGCCGCCGAGCAGCGGCAGCCGGCCTACCTCGGCATCAATCCGCTCGGCAAGGTGCCGGCCGTCAGGCGCGGCGAGGCGCTCGTGACCGAACAGGTCGCGATCTACATTTATCTCGCCGACCTTTTTCCGCAGGCCGGCCTCACGCCCGCGCTGAACGACCCGCTGCGCGGTCCTTATTTGCGCTGGATTGCCTATTACGGCTCCTCCTTCGAGCCCGCTTTGATCGACAAGTTCATGCAGCGTGAACCTGCGCCGATCACGCAGTCGCCCTACGCCGACTACGACACCATGCTGGGTGCGCTCGAGGCGCAGCTGTCGAAAGGGCCATATCTGCTCGGCGAGCGCATGACGGCGGCCGATGTCCTGTGGGGTGTCGCGTTCAGCTGGACCATGATGTTCGGCATCGTGCCCAAGAAGGACGTGTTCGTCCGCTATAGTGAGCGCATCACGTCGCGTCCCGCATTCCAGCGCATCAGTGCGGCGGACGACGAGATGGCTGCGCAGCATGCCGTGGCCGCGGGAGGATGAAGAGACCGAAACTGATATGACCAAGCCAATCCATACGACCAACTGTTTCGATACGTTCATCCAGGTTGCCGAGGATTGTCCGGCGCGCTCCGGTCAGGAGCCGCCGCCGCGGGCAGGGCGGCCGACGGTGGCCGGCCTGCAATATGCAATGATCGCGAATGCACCCTATACGTACACGTCGGACGATGTGATCTTCGCGACCTCGGAGCATGGACGCGAACTTGGACCCAAGGCGACCAAGTCGGAGAAGAGCGCCGCCCGCGCTGCGTTCTTCTCCCGCGGCCAGGCGTGTATGCGTGCCTCGGGCCTCGGCAAGCGGTATGGCTGGGGTGTGCACGCCGACAGTGAGGGCCGAATCGCGATCTATGCCGTCGACAGCAAACGCTATCAGGCGCTGTCGCGCGATTCAAAGCTCACGCAAACACGCGCGATGCGGTCGAAGCGGCGGTGATCCTCAAAACCGCGGTGCCCGCTTCTCCGCGAACGCCTTGATGCCTTCCTTGATCTCCTCGCCGCGCATGCTGTCGCGGTGACGCTGGTCGGCAGCCTGCTCATCCAGCTCGCCGCGGGCGAATTCGTTGATGGCGCGCTTCATTCCGCGCATCGCTTGTGGCGCATTGCCGGCGAGGATGTTGGCGAGCTTGTCGACTTCCTCGTCCAGAAACTCGACCGCCACCATGGCGGTGAGGTAGCCGATCCGCAGCATTTCCGGTGCACTGATCTTCTGCGCCGTGAGGAATAGCTTTTTCGCATTGTCGACGCCGAGCCGCGTCACGTAGCGTTTGATGCCGCTCCTGTAATAGTGCAGTCCGAGCCGCGCCGCGGGCATGAACATCTCGGCGGTGTCGACCCCGATGCGGAAATCGCAGGCAAGCGCGAGGTCGGTCGATCCGCCATAGACGCCGCCATTGAGCCGGCAGATCGTCGGTACGCCGAGGTCTTCGAGGCGGTTGACGACGATCTCGAAAGCCGAACCCGCGCTCTGCTGCTCGTTGGCGCTCACGGCGCGCTCGGCGACCGAATTCAAGTCGTAGCCGGCGGAGAACGCGCGTCCTGTGCCGGTCAGCACCAGGACGCGGATATCAGGATCGGCTTCCACCCGATCGAACAATCTCAGCAGCTCGCCGAGATCCTCTGCCTGGAGCCGATTGAGATGTTTGGGCCTATTGAGGCGAATGGTGGCGCGTGCGCCAGTGATCTCGAGCACGGGGCTGCTCGCTGCGTCGGCTGTGTCCGACATTCTTGTCTCCATTCACTTGTTTTCGAGTGCGCGGCGTTTCGCTTCGGCATCGATGGTCTCGGCGAGATCAGGATGCCGTGCCATCAGCACGCGGAAGTCGACGAGGTCGAGCACCAGCAGGCGCGACACTTTCGTGGTCGAGACATTGGCGCCGCGCACATTGTTGCCCAGCAGCGCCATCTCGCCGAAGAAGGCGCCTTCGCCGAGCTGAACCTTCTTGCCGGGCAGGTCGACCTCGACCGCGCCTGCGGCGATGAAATACATGCAGTCACCCTGTGCACCCTTGCGGATGATCATGGTGCGCGCCGGCAGCTCCATGGTGCGCAGCATATGGGTGACGTCGGCGATCGCCGCCGGGCCCAGCGCCGCGAAGAACGGTACCTTGCTGACGGATTCCCAGGTCTTGAGGAAATTGTCGCGCCGCGTCTCCGCCGCGAAACCGGTCGCCAGGATACCGGTCCAGAGGCCGAACACGCCGAGACCGGAGATCATCACCAGTGCGGCGACCAAGCGGCCGAGTGGCGTGACCGGCACGACGTCGCCATACCCCGTCGTGGTCAGAGTGACGACCGCCCACCACAACGCGGCGGGGACGCTCCCGAACGTTTGCGGCTGCACGTCCCGCTCGAGGAAATATTCGGCGACGGAGGCGAGGAAGACCACCATCAGGAAGATCACGAGCACGCTGACCAGCGGCCCCGATTCCAGCACCAGCACGCGCCGGAGCTGGCGCAGGCCCGGAATGCCCGGCACCACCTTCAAGACCCAGAGCACGCTCAGCAGCCAGGCTGTCTTGGGATCGGCGCCGGAGATCAGCGCCAGCGGTACGGCCAGTGCCCCCAATGCATCGACCAGCCCGGCGGAGGAGGACATATAGAGGGCCAGCCGGCCCTGTCGCCGCATGTGGCGCAGCCGGACCAGCCATTCGAACACGAAATAGACCAGGCACGCCCACAGCAGAAAATCGACCCAGCGGTGCGCCGTCTCGTAGGCCGGATCGACCGTCAGCAGCACCATGCTGAGCACGCCGACAGACACGGCCATATAGGCCGCCTTGGTCATGTTGCGGCCGGCGGTCGCGGCCACGAACTGGGCCAGAGCGGGAAACATCGGCTTGGACATGCGGGATGGCGGCTCGATCTTGAGGCTTATGGTCCCGGGCTGGGACTTCGGCGCCAAAGTGCCCGCCCGCACCGGGGCCGTCAACGACGGGGCGGACAGGTGCATCCTCCGCCCGGATCAGGGCTTGGATGCGTCTTGCAGGTGGCTGGGGTGGGCGCCCGGCCTGGTCGCTACTTGAAATGGGGAGGCTCGTCGTAGCCTCGGCGGCTGCTGAAGAACAGCAGCATCATCAGGCCGATGCCGACGACCACGGAGAACCCCGCCCCGAGCGCCAGTGCCACATAACCTTCTGTCGGGATCGGGTCACCTTCGACCGACATGGCCGAATAGCCGAAGTAACCGACGGCAACCAGCATTCCCAGCAAGATGATGAGAAGGAGCATACGCATGGCGCGTTCTCCGGTTCTGCCGATGACCAACGGTTGCACGAGGGAATCAGTTCCAGAAGGACTCCGGCGAAGGCGAGGCCCCCCCTCGCGCGCGACGCAGATCGATAGGTCAGGCACTCTGAGCTGTTTTCACCACCACGACGTTGGCGTCGTCATGCTGGGGAGAAAGGGCCCCAACCGCGGCCTTCTCGATCTCGCTGGCGTGGCGCTTCAGATAGTCGCGGCGCATGCCGATTTCATCGCGGACGAACTCGTAGCCAAGCTTGAAGGTATCGAGCCCGTCGGTACTGATCGTGCCGTCGCGCAGACCGATCACGGCGCCGCGCAGGATACTCTCGAGCTCGTCCTGGAGGCATTCGAGCTGATCCAGCGAATGGGCGTGCTCGATGCGCTCACCGACGTCGAGGATGGCGGTGGAGAGCTCGCTGGCCTTTTCCGGCGCGATGCGGGTGACCTTGGCGTAGATCGCCGCGAAGATCGAGCCGATGACGCTGAGCGCGGCGGCGCCCAGATACATCATGTCGCTGTACTTATCCATGAACGACTTGGTGTCGTCGTTGATGTAGTCGGCCGCGCCTTGATGCGCCATCACGAAGGCGTCCTTCTCGACGGACGCCGGCTCGATATGGGTCGCAAAGCCGTTGTCGAGCCCGAGCGCGGATTTGTTCTCGTAGACGATGCGCGCGATGTCGCCGGCGGTGGTCGCCGACATCCTGGATTGGACGACCAGCAGCCATTCGAGTCCGATCGTGTCGAGATCGTCGTCGGGGATCTCGGGCGATGCGGACACCGTGCCGGCCGTCAATGTCTCGTCGGAAATGCCGGGGAATCTGTGTGCCAGCGCCTTGGCATCGTCGATCGCATTCAGCGTGAAGCCGCCACGCTTGGCGACCTGCTCATAGGCCTTGTCGCGCACGGCCTTGGAGGCGTGGACGATGGCGATCACCGCACTGAAGCCGTTGGCCGGCGCGAACAGCTTCTCCAGCGTGGATCCTTGCGGCGCCATCTGGATTTTCGCGGCGTCGGGGCCGTCAGGGACGTCGAGGAGGTTGCGGACGAAGGCGAGCGAGGCGTCGTTCTCCGCGAGGACTGCGACTTTTTTCTTTTTCAGTTCGGCGAGCGACTTGATCTTCTTGTTGCCGGGACCGAGCAGCAGCACGAGATCGTGCTCCAGGATCGCCAGGGTACGCGCCCGCGCGGGCACCTTGGCATCGGTGCGCAGGACGGCGAGATCGGCCTGCCTGCGCTCGAACTGCGCGATCGCCTTGGCGTTGTCGGAATTATTGACGATCTTGACCCGGAAGCGCGAAGCATTGGTCTTCAGCACGTTGGCAAGCTTGGTCGCGAACAGCGCTTCGTCGCTGTTGGGAGCGCCGACGGCGAAGATCAGCGTCTCCGAATTGTGCAGCAGGGTTCGGCCGGCCCAGACGGTGGCCAGCGACAACAGCAGGGTCAGCACGACATAGATCAGAACCTGCTGCTGATTGGTCTTGATCACCTTGGGACGCCGGGGCGGCGGGAGTTCGGTCGATGAGGTCGGGCCTTCAGCACTCATGGCAGCACTCTGGCCTTATTGCTGGATTTGCGGGCGGGCACGGCCATCGCCGACGGCACGCGAAAATTTCGTAAGCGTCTGAAAAAAGAACGATAATCCTCTACCTGAGGATGATAGCGCGCCGGCAACGGGAGGCAAATTTCGCGCCGCAGATGTCCTTCCCGGCCGATTTCCGCCGATGGGGAATGCTATCACCGTTTAGCCACAGTTGGCGATTTTCCAGTTCCCCCGGCTGCTTTCCGGCGCGGGAAATGTCATAAATCATCAGTCCCGACGATCTGTCGGGTCCAAGAAGAAGTTGCGCTGAACGCTCCATTTTTCCTTTTCGAGTTCAACGAGGGCGTCGGCTTTGTCGTTTCCACCCCTGTCATCGGCGGTTCCGGTCGAAGCGCTTATTGGCTGGATGTTGTTGCTGACCTTCAAGCACATCATCGCTGATTTCGTCCTGCAAACGGCATGGATGGCGCATGGCAAGGATCAGAAGCACGGCTGGGCCTTGCCGCTTCTGGTGCATTGCCTGATTCATCTTGCGGTTGCGCTGCCGCTGATCCTGATCGTCGCGCCGAAATTCTGGTTCGTGGCGCTGATCGATTTCGTCATCCACATCACGATCGATCGCGCCAAGGGACTGGTCTCGGCCAATTTCGGCGTCAACCAGGAGCACCCCTGGTTCTGGACCCTGATCGGCGTCGACCAGGCGCTGCACCACCTGACCGGCTTCGGCCTCTCCATCTTCATGGCGGCGAACTAGCGGTCGGGCCTCAGCCCCAAGGAGGCTGAGTCGCCACCGAAGCACGGCTGCGACTCAGCCGCCCCCGTATTCAACCCGAGTAGGTAGCCCTTCCGATTCGCGGCATAAGGCAAGGACACCGGGTGACTACCGCCCAGGGTAGTTAACCTTTCATTAGAGAATTACGCGGCATCTTCCGGACACGAGGGAGAACTGCAATGTTTTCAAGCCGCGACGCTTATGAAAGCGATTTCTGCCCGGTTCGCGACGAGCTCCTTGGCGAGATGTACCGCGCCAGCGAGAGTGGCCTGCCGAGGCTGGTTGAGAGTGTTTCCCCTGACGCGCGCGCCAGGCTCGCGCTGTTCTGCTATCGCCGTAGCCACCTTCATTCCCTTGCGGTAGCGATCGCAGCCAGCTGCAGCGAGCGCGACCTGATCGAGAATGGCGGCCGTGTCGGCTCGACGCTCTACGCGCTGTCGCGCGAAGGTTCGGCCAAATCGTCGCCGTCGCTGTCGGGGGGCCGCAAGCCGATCACGCTGTCGACCAAGCCGCTCTCGGTGCTCGCACCGCTTGAGGACGAAATCGACGACGAGATCGCCGAAGCCGTTCTGGCCTAAGCGGTCTCAATAATCGGCAGCCCGAACTTCCGCCGCGCCATCGCGCATTCGGCGTCTCCCGGCATGCAGGTGCGGCACACTTCCGGCCGCACGGCATAGATGCCGCAATTGGTCGCCTTGCCGATCTCTCCCTGCAACGCCGAACAACGGTCACCCTCGCAGCGCATGCCGGATTGACGCTCGTTGACGAGCGCCGCCGGAATCAACGCGAGCTCCTCGTCGCTCTCGATCGAGAACCGCGGCCAGTTCTGCGAATAGCCGCAGCAGGCGCCGCAGCTCTGGCAACAGCTCGATAGATCAATCTCCTCCATCAGCGTCATGTGTCCTTCGGTGGGCCCCAGACCAGGCTCTGCCGCCATTTCGCGCGCAGCACATCGCGCCTTTCAGGATATCTTTCGTCGAGATAAGTCGCATCCACGACCCGGTCGGTGCGGAAGCTGCGGAAGTCGCCGCGCAGCTCGCACCAGGCCGCGAGCAGGCGCACGGCTTCGAGATAGCCGACCGAGATCGGCCAGATCATGCGCTCGCTGGGACGGCCCTGCTCGTCGCGATAGCGCAGCATGATCTTCTTGCCTTCGTGGATCTGGGTGCGGGTGCGCGCCATGTCCAGGCGGTCCGGCTCCCTGTTCCAGCTCGGCCGCGCGCGGCTCGCCGGCTCGAGCACGAAGGGGCGCAGCCGCTCGGGCACCGTGTCGGCGATCTTGGCCATCAAATCTTCGGCCGCGCGAGCCAGGGTGGAATCGGCGTGACCCGCGACCCATTGCGCTCCGAGCACCGCCGCCTCGATTTCGTCCGGTGTCAGCATCAAGGGCGGCAGGTCGAAACCCTTCTCGAGAATGTATCCCATGCCGGCTTCACCGCGGATCGGCACGCGCTGACCGATCAGGGTTGCGATGTCGCGATAGATCGTTCGCTTTGAGGTCTCGAGCTCGGCCGCAATCGCGTCCGCCGTCAGCGGCTTACGTGTGCGCCTCAGCACCTGGATGATCTGAAACAGCCGGTCGGCGCGTCTCATGACAATGCTCTCATCGGGGACGGATCAGACAACGACGCGTGGCTGCTGACAGGATGTTGGCAGCAGGGGAGTTCTATACCGAGACAACACATCGACTGAAGAGGATTTGTCCATGATCATTCCAACCCATTTCGGTCCGGCCGGTCCGTTGTGGCGGAGCCAGGTCCCGTTGCTTGCCTCGCTGTATGCCTGGGCCTTCAGCCGCCTCACGTTTTTCGATCTCACGATCGTCGATCTCCGCGTTGCGCTTGCGACCGTGCTGACACGTTCGCTGGTCCAGGCTGCGGACGCTCTGGTCCGCCATGTGATGGGCCGCGCCTGGCGGGGGGCCCGTTTTGCAGAGGATATCACGGCTGCTGCCACCATGGTGGCAGCAGCCCGGCACTAGGTTCCGTCAACTCTTTCGGCAGGTTCAGGAGAGCTTCCCATGATCACGCTTTATGGCTTTGGCACCGGCTTCGGCCTGCCGGAAATCAGTCCCTTCGTCACCAAGACGGAGGTGCAGCTCAAGATGGCGGGACTGCCCTACCGGAAGGAGCGAGCGATGCCGCCTGCATCGCCCAAGGGGCAGCTGCCGTTCATCGATGATGGCGGCGAGGCGGTCGCCGATTCCACCTTCATCCGCGCCCATATCGAGCGCCGCTACGGCTTCGACTTCGACGCCGGTCTCTCCTTGGTTGAGCGCGCACAAGCCTGGGCCTTCGAGCGCATGATCGAGCATCACGTCTACTGGGCGCTGGTCGGCGCGCGCTGGGTCGATGCTGCCAATTTCGCCAAGGGGCCGGCGCACTTCTTCGATGGCGCGCCCGAGCATAACCGTGAGAAGCTGCGCGAGGATGCCCAGTTCCGCGTCGCCGAGAATTATCTGCTTTCCGGTCTCGGCCGCCATGCGCCCGATGACGACGTCGATCTCGCTGTTCGCTCGCTGTTTGCGCTGTCTGTGCAGCTCGGCGACAAATCCTATCTGATGGGCGACAGGCCCTGCGGTGTCGACGCCACCGCGTTCGGCGCGCTCGCGGGCATTTTGACGCCGTTCTTTGAATCCAATCTGCGGCAGCGCACGGAAGGATTTCCAAACCTCACCGCTTATGTCGACCGGATGATGGACACCTACTATCCCGAGTTCGCCTGGACGCCGCTGCGGCAGGCGGCCTGACGCAAACGGGGCGGGACACGCAAAAGAAAAGAGCCGGCCCAATGGGCCGGCTCTCGTCGTTTCGGAAACCGTCGTCTCTTACTTCGCGAGCGTGTACTTGCCACCCTTGACCGTGAGCAGGATGCGCGAGCGATCGTCGAGGCCGTAGCGATCCTTTTCGGTGAAGTTGTAGACGCCCTGGCTCGCCGCGATGTCCCGTTCAGTCAGCCATGCCTGCCGGATGGCCTCGCGGAATTCCGGCGTACCGGGCTTGGCCGTCTTCAGTGCGGTCGGGATGATGCGCTTCAGGACCTCGAAGGCGTCGTAGGAATGGCCGGCGAACTGGCTGCGGCTGTGCGGGCCGTATTTGGCTTCATAGGCGGCGTTGAGCGCCAGACCCGGCTTCTTGGTGAGGGCGCTGTCGGGCTGGTCTTCCGGATCCATCACCGGACCGGACGCCATCAGCACGCCTTCGGCGGCTTTGCCGGCGATGCGGATGAAGTCCATGCTGGCGGCGCCGTGGGTCTGATAGATCAGGCCCTGATAGCCTCGCTCGCGCAGTTCGGTCTGCGGCAAGGCCGCCGCAGTGCCGGAGGCACCAACCAGGATTGCATCGGGATTGGCCGCGACGAGCTTCAGGACCTGTCCGGTGACGGACGTGTCCGGCCGCGCAAAGCGTTCCTCGTCGACCATGGTCATGCCCATCGGCACGCCCTGGGCCTTGAAGTCGTTGAACCAGAGGTCGCCGTAGGAGTCGGAGTAGCCGATATAGCCGACCGTCTTCACGTTGTGGGCCTTCATGTGCTCATAGAGCACCTTGCCCATGATCGGAATCGGCTGTGGCATCGACACCGACCACTTGGCACGCTCCGGCGTGATCGGGAACGGCGCGAGACCGAAATGCGGAATGCCGGCCTCGTTCGCCACGTTGGAGACCGCAATCGAGGGCGGCGTCGTCGACGAGCCCATGATGATGTCGGCCTTGGACTCCGTGACGAAGCGGCGCGCGTTGGTGGTTGCCGTGGTCGGGTCGCCGCCGTCGTCGAGCACGATCACCTTCAGCGGCACGCCACCGATTTCCTTCGGCACGAATTCCAGCGCGTTGCGCTCGGGTATGCCGAGAGCGGCGGCGGGACCCGTGGTGGTCACGCTGATGCCGATGGTGATTTCGTTGGTCTGGGCCAGCGCGGGCAGGGCCGGCAGCGCCAGTGTCGCCGCCGCAATGGCGGCGGTTAGGTAAAAGCGTTTCATCAATTCCTCCCTTGACGTTATTCTTTGAAAGCAGAAATCGGGGATGAATTCAGCCCCGTCTTTTGGCGATGTGGCGATTAGCTCCGGACCTGGCTTCCTGTGAATTTGGCTACCATTTCCGGAGGGAATGGTGCCGATTTCAGTCTGTCGGGGTTAACGGGGTCGCGGCCGACCAGGACGCGGGTCTCAAAACCTTCGATGGCGAGCGCCTCGCCCTTGTAGACGTTGTGCTTCACCTCGAAGCTCGGGCGCTTGATGCTCTCGATTCTGGTCTCGATGGTGATCCAGTCGCCATAGGTCGAGGGGATGTAGAACTTGGACCGCGTGTCGACCATGGGGATACCCACAAGGCCGTATTTGCGGACCAGGTCCTGCTTGGAAAAACCGGCGACCTCGAACAGGGCCGACGTCGAATCGTCGAACATCGCGAAATAACGCGGGTAATAGACGATGTTGGCGGGGTCGCAGTCGCCCCACTGGATCTGGACGTCGCGCCGGTTCACGAACATGCGTTGGCCTTGCTTGCCTTCTTACTTCGGCGCCATGCGCAGTGAGCCGTCGAGGCGCACCACTTCGCCGTTCAGATAGGAGTTCTCGACCATGTGCAGCGCGAGTGCCGCGAATTCGTCGGCGTTGCCGAGCCGGCGCGGGAAGGGGATCGCGGCGGCGAGCGAATCCTGGGCTTCCTGCGGCAGGTTGGCGAGCAACGGGGTGAGGAAGAGGCCCGGCGCGATGGTCAGCACGCGAACGCCGAATTGCGCGAGTTCGCGCGCGATCGGCAGCGTCATGCCGACGATACCGCCCTTCGAGGCCGAGTATGCCGACTGTCCGATCTGCCCGTCATAGGCGGCGACCGAGGCGGTGTTGATGATGACGCCGCGTTCGCCTGATGCCTGCGGCTCGAGCTTGGACATTTCGGTCGCGGCCAGGCGCAGCATGTTGAAGGTTCCGATCAGGTTGACCTTGATCACCTTGTCGAAATCGGCGAGCGCCATCGGGCCGTCGCGACCGACCACGCGTTTTGCAACGCCGATGCCAGCGCAGTTGACCAGCACGCGGGCAGGGCCGTGGGCCTTGGTCGCCTGCGCGATCGCAGCTTCCGCCGAGGCGGCGTCGGAGACGTCGCAGGTCACGGCGACGCCCTTGATCTCGGCGGCAACGGTTTCGGCAAGCTTGGTATTGAGATCGCAGACCGCGACCTTGGCGCCCTGCGCCGCCAGCTTTCGCGCAGTGGCTGCGCCAAGCCCCGATGCGCCGCCGGTGACGATGGCTGCCTGATCCTTCAACAACATGGCGTTCTCCTTATGATGTGCTAGCCGACCGTTATCACACGGCTCGATGGATTGGCAGCGTAGAGCTCCTCGATCAACGAGGTGCGATGTTCGAGCACCGCGCGCTGGTTGATCGAGCCCTTGTCGGTGACCTCGCCCTTGTCGATCGAGAGCGGCGTGTCCATGAGAATCGCGCGCGTGACCCGCGTCGAGGAGCCGGTGGCCTGGCTGAGGAAGCGCGTCAAGCGCTCGCGGAAAGCCTCGCGCACCAGGCGGTCGCGCGCGGTGACGGTGAGATCGTCTGCCGGCAGCGTCGGGTTGATCAGCCGGCAGCCGTCGAGGTCGAGGACGACGAGCGCGGAGACTTCGTCGCGGTTGATGCCGGCTATGACGACGTCGCGCACCAGCGGCGCGCAGGCGGCGGTGAGGCGTGCGCGCAGCGGACCGACGCTGACCCAGGTACCGCTCGCAAGCTTGAAATCCTCACTGACGCGGCCGTCGAAATCGAAGCCGGCGTTGAGATCGTCAGGATCGGCCGGCTTGAGCGCATCACCCATCTTGTAGAAGCCTTCCTCGTCGAAGGACTTCGCGCTGATGTCGGGCTGGCGCCAGTAGCCGGGCATCACGTTCGGCCCCTTGGCGCGCACTTCGAGCTTGCCGTTATTCGGAACGAGCTTGGCGTCATTGCCGGATACCGGAAGCCCGACGTGGCCGGAGCGGCTGGTGCGCGGATTGACCGACATGAAGAACGGCGCGGTCTCGGTCGCGCCGAGGCCCGTGAGCATCGGCACGCGATAGCCCTTCTCCTTCACGGCGAGCTCGTCCAGGCTGTTCCAGACGAACGGCGACAGCGCCGCACCCGAGAAGAACATTGCATGCAGCCGGTCGAAGAACTTTGCGCGCAGGCCCTGGTCATCGCGCAAATAGGGCAGCAGCGATTCATAGCCCTTGGGCACGTTGAAATAGACCGTCGGCGAAATCTCCTGGAGATTGCGCACGGTCTCCTCGATGCCTCCAGGCATCGGCTTGCCGGCGTCCAGATACATCGAGCCGCCATTGTACAGCGTCAGCCCGATATTGTGGTTGCCGCCAAAGGTATGGTTCCACGGCAGCCAGTCGATGATCACAGGCGGCTCGTCCTTGAGGAAGGCGAGAGTCTCGCGCAGCATCACCTGGTTGGCGCAGATCATGCGCTGGGTGTTGATGACGGCCTTGGGATTGCCGGTCGAGCCCGACGTCAGCAGGAATTTTGCGATCGTGTCAGGGCCGATCTTGCCGTGCACCGCGTCGAGGTCGCTGCGAACAGGCGTTGCCATGAGGTCGGCGAGCAGGGTGACGTCGCGGCCCGGCACGTGGCCAAAGGAGGCGGCGATCTCGGTGCCGAGCGAGACATTGGTGGCGAGCGCGTCCGCGAACTTGTCGGCGTCCTCGGCGAAGACGAGGCCGGGCGTCAGCAGCTTCATCAGATAGGACAGCTTGCCGTAATCCTTTGACACCAGCGAATAGGCCGGCGACACCGGGCAGAACGGAATGCCGGCATAAAACGCGCCGAAGGCCAGCAGGGCGTGGTCGATCGAATTGCCGGAGAGGATGACGACCGGCCGTTCCGCGGACAGGCCGCGTTGGATCAGCCCTGAGGCGATATGGCGGCTCGCGGTGAGCAGTTCGGCATAGGTGATCTTGCGCCAGCCGCGGCCGCCTTCGCGCTCTGCCATGAAGATGCGGTCCGGCGTCGTCGCCGCCCAGTGATGCAGGCGGTCGGTAATGCGGATGGGATAGTCGCCGAGCGGCTGCTTGGGCCGCAGATAGATCGTGCCGTCGGCGCGACGCTCGATGTCGACGGCGGGGTCGCCGAACGAAATGGGCCGCAGCGGAGAATCGCTCACGCCGCGCTCCGTGTTGGAAGAGGACGTCTGCGCGCTCATGACTTTGGCTTCACCTTGGCGGTCTTGTGCTCGAGGAATTCGCGGATCCTGCGTTTTGCCTCTTTGTCGCTCTGCGCAACGGTGGCCATCAGCGATTCCATCAAGAGGCCGGTCTGCGGATTGGCTTCCGCAATCATCGGCAGCGCCTGCAGCACCGCGAAATTCGTCAGCGGCGCGTTGGAGGCGATCTTGGCTGCAAGCTCCAGCGCCTTGGTGAGGCCGTTGCCGGCCTCCGTGACATATTGCGCAAAGCCGTAGGATGCGCCCTCGGTCGCGCTATAAACGCGACCCGTCAGCATCATGTCCATCATGCGCGCGACGCCGATCAGCCGCGGCAGTCGCACCGAGCCGCCGCCGCCGACGAAGATGCCACGCTGACCTTCCGGTAGCGCGAAGTAAGTCGAGGGTTCCGCAACGCGGATATGCGCCGCGCAGGCAAGCTCCAGCCCGCCGCCGATCACGGCGCCCTTCAGCGCGGCGATGACGGGGACGCGGCTATACTGGATGCGGTCGAACACCCGGTGCCACATCTGCGAATGCAGAAGCCCGCCGGTCGCGTCGTGGTCCTGAAGCTCGGACAGGTCGAGACCACTGGAGAAATGGTCGCCGATGCCGTGGATGACGACCGCGCCGATATCCTCGGGCAGGGACGCAAAGTATTCGCCGATTTCGAGGATGATGCCGTCGTTGAGCGCATTGCGCTTGGCCGGCCGGTTCAGACCCACGGTCAGAACCCGGTCCACCCTCTCGATTTGCAGCAGCCCGGAGGCGCCCGCGCCAGCGGTCTCGGCGTTTCCCTGTGTCATTTGCGTCCTTGTCAGAATAGTTATGTTGTATAACGATTTTGGGAGGAGTCAATATGCGGCAGCTGGGTCGGGCGGCCATAGGATGCTGTTCCACACCCTGTGTCGTCCCGGCGGAGGCCGGGCCCATAACCACGGGGGGAATTTGGCGAAGATTCGTCGTGCGGGTACTCCGACCGCCCGCAATCGATAAATCACGCGGTATAGGTCCCGGCCTCCGCCGGGACGACAGCGGAGTGTGTGGTTACACCACCTGATGCACGTCGATCACTACGCGATCGGTGTGCCGCGCGGCTGAGCCGACAAAGATGTGCTCCATCAGCCAGCGATATTTTTCGTGTCCCGTCTCGAACCTCGGTACGGTGCGGAAATAGATCAGCTTCGGATCAACAGGCTCGCCGCGCTTGAGCTTTTGCAAGAGCTCGACCGGGCCAAAGCGCATGCCCTTGTTCTCGACATAGACGACGGCGCCGTCGTCGGTCTCGAAGGCGTATTTGGCCTCCAGATCGATCAGCTCGTTGGGGCGAATGGTCTGGAAGTCGGCGCCGAACGGCAGCACCTTGCCCGATATCGCACCCTTCACCTCGCCGCCGACGATCGGGATGATGCGGCGGACGCCGATGCCGGTCTCGCCGGCGGTGATGACGTCACCGATTTCAGCGGTGATGGTAAAGACGTATTTTGTCGCGAGCGTCGGTGTGGTCATTGTCTCGCCCCCTCAATGCGCCATCATCCGCGTCGGCAGCCACGTCGCCAGCAGCGGGAACGCGATCAGGATCACGAGGCGCACGAGGTCCGTCGCCACGAACGGGATCACACCCTTGAAGATGGTGGAGAAGGAGACATCCTTCACCACGCTCTTGATGACAAAGACATTCATGCCAACAGGCGGATGGATCAGGCCGAGCTCGACCGTCATCACGATGATGACGCCGAACCAGATCGGATCGAAGCCGAGATGCGTGATCACGGGGAAGATGATCGGCACCGTCAGGATGATCATCGCCATCGCGTCCATCAGGCAACCCAGCACGAGATACATCACCATGATCAGCGCCAGCACGCCGTAGGGGCCGAGGCCAAGGCCGGTCAGGAATTCCGTCACCTTCTGCGGCGTCTGCGTCACCGTCAGGAAGTAGCCGAAAATAAGCGCGCCGATCAGCACGGTGAACACGGCGGCCGCGGTGCGCGTCGCCTGGAGCAGCGAGGCCAGTACCTTCTCGCGGTCGAGCCGTCCCGTGACCATGCCGATGATAAACGCACCGGTGGCGCCGACACCGCCGGCCTCGGTCGGGGTGAAACGCGGCAGGAAGGGCAGGCCGTAGAGGCCGCCGATCACGAACACGAACAGCAGCACCGGCGCCCAGATGTCCTTCAGGCCCGCGAAGCGCTCGCGCCATGGCAGCACCTTGCCCTTGGGCAGGAAGTCGGGCCGGAAATAGCCGATCAGAAAGATCGTGATCATGTACATGGTCATCGCCAGCAGGCCCGGGATGATGCCGGCGATGAAGAGTTTTCCGATGTCCTGCTCGGTGATGATGCCATAGACCGCGAGCACGGTAGAGGGGGGCAGCATTGCGCCCAGCGTGCCGCCGGCGGCGATCACGCCAGTCGCAAACGACTGCGGATAGCCGAACCGGCGCATCTCTGGGTACGCGACGGCGGAGAAGGTTGCGGCGGTCGCAACCGATGAGCCGCAGATCGCGGCAAAGCCGCCGCAGGCGCCGACGGTGGCGATGCCGAGCCCGCCGCGCAAGTGCCCGACAAAGCCGTTGGCGGCGCGGAATAGCTCGCGGCTCATGCCGGAATTGCTGACGAAGGAGCCCATCAGCAGGAACATCGGGATGACGCCGAAGGTGTAGTCGGTCACCGTGCGCATCGAGGTCTGGCCGACCAGCTTCAGCGCCGGTGTTGCACCGACCAGATAGGAGAAGCCGGAGACGCCGACGAGGCCCATGGCCATGCCGACGGGCACGCGCAGCAGCATCAATGCGAACAGGGAAACGAAGCCGATAATGGCGACGGCATCGGTGCTCATGTTTACTCCGTCGCCTTCAGCTTGGGGTCGTGCATGTCTTCGGGATGGAAAATCAGCCGGTAAGTGCGGATCGCGATCAGCAGCACGGCCGAGACGTCGCCGATCCAGGCGACCGCGAAGAATGGCCAGGTCGGCATGTGCATGTCGAAGGTCTGGACGTTGTCGTTATAGGTGCCGCGCACCTTGTCGAACAGCGTCCAGGTCTGCACGGTGACGACGAACAGCAGCACCAGCGTCGCGAACACGTCGATCCAGCGCTGGTAGCGCGGTCCGACATTGCCCCAGACCAGGTCGACCGTAATGTGCGTGCCGCGATAGGAGGTTGCGGCGATTCCCCAGAAAATGAGGATGCCGAGCAGCATGCGGCCGATGTCGAAGCTGTCGGGGATCGAATAGTTCAGCGTGTTGCGCAGCAGCACCGACAGAAAGATGTCGAGCGCGACGATGCCGACGAAGGCGGCCGCGATCCATTCGATGGTGTCGATAAAGCGATCCATCCAGGCGCGCTTCATGAGACTGTCCTGTTTGACGTCATTCTTGCTTTCAGCCCGGCGCGGCCTTTCGCCTCTCCCCGCAAGCGGGGAGAGGGAGACGATAGACCGTGCGCTCCTCATCGATGCACGGCTACTCCGCCAGCGCGTTGTATTTCTTCAGCGAGGCCTTCAGCTCCGCCAGCGCGGCATCCGGATCGGCGCCGGCCTTCTTGGCACCGTCGGCCCAGGTCTTGACCAGCGGCTCGGCGGCCTTCTTCCAGGCGGCGGTCTGGTCCGGCGTCAGCTTGTAGACCTCGTGACCTTCTTCCGCCTTCACCTTGTCGATACCGGAATCCTCGAACTTGCCCCAGTGCTCGCCGACCACGCCGGCCATCTCGGTCGAGCAGTTCTTGTCGATCGCGGCCTTCTGCTTGTCGGACATCGCATTGTACTTGTCCTTGTTCATCACGAACACGAAGGTCGTGGTGTAGAGCGGCGCATCCATGTCGTACTTGGTCACCTTGTCGATGCCGAACAGCACCAGCGAGCCCCAGGGGAATGTCACCGCGTCGGCGACGCCGCGCTCGATGATGTCGCGCACTTCAGGCGCGGACGACTGTACGTTGGTGCCGCCGAGCGAGGTGACGAAGTTTGCCATCGTGGCGTGTGCGGGGCGGATCTTCATGCCCTTCACGTCCTCTGGCATCACGATCTTCTTGGTCTTGGAATGGAACGAGGAGGGCGAGTGGACGAAGGCGAGGCAGTATTTGACGTCCTTCATCTCCTTCTCGGCATATTTGCGGTACCAGGCATCCAGACCTTCCGAACCGCCCTTGGCGTCGGAGATCAGGAATGGCAATTCGCCGGCGCCGATGATCGGGAAGCGGCCGGGCTGGTAGCCGGGATTGACATAGGTGACGTCAGCGATGCCGTCGCGCGCCATGTCGTAATGGTCGAAGGCCTTGCCGAGCTGCTGGGCCGGAAACACCTTGCCGCTGATCGTGCCGCCGGAATCCTTGTTCACCGCGGCGACCCAGTCTTCCAGCGACTTCTGCAGCGGATGCGAGGCCGGCACCCAGTGCGAGACCTTCAGGTCGACGGTCTTGTCCTGCGCGAACGCAGGGCTCACGCTTGCTGCCAGCAGCAAAGCCAGACAGGCTTTCCTCATCACGTGTCTCTCCCTCTTTCTCTTTTTTCGACGACGGGCTTCGATGGCCCGGTCTCGTTAGTTAACATGTTATCTAATTGGCCGGCGCGTTCAAGCCGGAACTGGTGCGTCATCTACGTCAGCGATGTTGCATGGATTTGTCGCGGCCCGGGCGACCAACCTCCCCTTTTTCCCAACCGTTATATGATATAATTATCTTGCGCGGATCCAACGCGACAAGCAAGCCGCGACGAAAGCCTACAGGATCGGGAGGAGCAAGTATTGCGGACAAAAGTCGCAATCATCGGGGCCGGGCCGGCAGGATTGTTGCTTGGGCAACTTCTGGACCAATACGGCATCGACAATGTCATTCTGGAGCGGCAGAGCCCGGATTACGTGCTCGGACGCATCCGCGCCGGCCTTCTCGAGGAAGGGACTGTTGCGCTGCTTGATCAGGTCGGCGCCGGCGTACGGGCGCATGCGGAGGGCCTGGTGCATGAAGGCATCGAGCTCGCCTTTGCCGGCCACCGCCACCGCATCGATATGAAGGGCGCAACCGGCAAGACGGTCATGATCTACGGCCAGACCGAGGTCACGCTCGACCTGATGAACGCGCGGAACGCCGCGGGCCTTACCACCGTGTACGAAGCCAAGGATGTGCAGCCGCATGATTTCGATGGCAGTCACCCCCACGTAACCTGGGTCAAGGACGGCGTTACCCACACGCTCGATTGCGACTTCATCGCCGGCTGCGACGGCTTTCACGGCGTCAGCCGTGCCAGCGTGCCCGCTTCGGCGATCGAGGAATTCGAGCGGGTCTATCCGTTCGGCTGGCTCGGCATCTTGTCCGAGACGCCGCCGGTCAGCCATGAGCTGATCTATTCCAACCATGCCCGCGGTTTTGCGCTGTGCACCATGCGCTCGATGAAGCGCAGCCGGCACTACGTGCAGTGCTCGCTCGATGACCATGTCGACCAGTGGCCGGACGATCGCTTCTGGGACGAATTGAAGCGCCGCCTCGACCAGGAGGCGGCCGACAATCTCATCACCGGTCCCTCGATCGAGAAGAGCATCGCACCGCTGCGCAGCTTCGTCGCCGAGCCGATGCGTTTTGGCAAGCTGTTCCTGTGCGGCGACGCCGCTCACATCGTGCCGCCGACCGGGGCCAAGGGGCTGAACCTCGCCGCGAGTGATGCGCATTATCTGTCAGGTGCGCTCCGCGAATTCTATGACGAGAAATCCAGCGCCGGCATCGATGCCTATTCCGCCAAGGCACTGGCGCGCGTCTGGAAAGCCGTGCGATTCTCCTGGTGGATGACCTCGATGCTGCACAAATTCCCCGACAATGGCAGCATCGGCGCCCGCATCCAGCTCGCCGAGCTCGACTACGTCACGCAATCGCAGGCCGCGATGACGTCATTGTCGGAGAATTATGTGGGGCTGCCGTTCTAGGACGGTGCCGTAGGGTGGGCAAAGGCGCGAAGCGCCGTGCCCACCACCTCTTCACGATTGAGAAAGTTGGTGGCACGCTTCGCTTTGCCCACCCTATGGCACTGTCGATGCGGCCCCGCCCGTTTCAAACGCCCGCGCAAATCCCGTTTAAAACTTTGTAATTGATGCGTCGGTCTCGTCCATCGCGTTCAATGCTGGCAATCAGCAACGCGAGACGCGCATGACCATGACCGACATCCCCGAGGGCTTCGAGCCGCTCTCCCGCAAGAGCCCGATGACCGAACCGTGGGAGCCGCTCTACGCGAGGAAGACCGACCGCGCCGTCATCATCGGCCTGCGGCTGGCAAGACCGCACACCAACGGCCGGGGCCTGATCCATGGCGGGCTGATCGCCGCGCTCGCCGACAATGCCATGGGCTATAGTTGCGCCCAGGTGACGAACTGGACCATCTCATTCGTGACCGTCTCGCTGTCGATCGATTTCGTCGGCTCGGCTGAGATCGGCCAATGGTGCTCGATCGAGAGCGACGTGATCAAGACCGGCAAGACGATCTGCTTCGCGCAGAGCCTGATCAAGGCCGATGGCGTCCCGGTCGCGCGGGCGAGCGGGACGTTCCGCGTGGTGCCGAAGAAGGGCTGAATCTACCCAAACTTCCAATCCGTCGTCTCCACCACGAGATCGATGAACGCGCGCACCTTGGCGGAGAGCAGGCGCGAGGTCGGATAGACGATATGGATCGGCAGGGCCGGCTGCTCGTATTTCGCCAGCACGATTCTGAGCCGTCCACGCTTCAGCCCTTCTGCGGCCTGATAGGCCAGTACGCGCGTGATGCCGCCGCCGGCCTCGGCATATTGCAGGGCGGCATCGGCGCTGTTGCTGGTGAAGCGTGGAGATGGCGTCACCTCGATGTCGCGGCCGTCCTGCATGAAGTGCCAGCTCGCAGATGGACCAAACTGGATCGTCTGATGCTCGCGCAGCGCTTCGGGCGTCTTCGGTTCGCCATGGCGCCTCAAATAGCCCGGCGTTGCCACCGTGATCCGTCGCATGTCGCCGACCTGGCGGGCGACGAGCGAGGAGTCGGCGAGATGGCCGATCCGCACCGCGGCATCGACGGCGTCTTCGACGAGGTTGACAAGGTTGTCCGAGAGCCTCAGTTCGCAGGCCACCTCGGGATAATGCTTGAGGTAGGCGGTCATGACCGGCCCGACATGCAGCCGGCCGAAGCCGACCGGCGCCGACACCACGAGACGCCCGCTCGGCCGGTTGCGCTCCTCCCGCGCCGAGCCGTCGGCCTCCTCGATATCGGCGAGGATCCGCCGGGCGCGTTCCAGGTAACGCGTGCCGACGTCGGTCAGTCTCACCTGCCGCGTGGTTCGCTGCAGCAGTCGTGCGCCGAGATGCTCCTCCAACGCTGCGATCAGCCGTGTCACGGCCGAGGGTGACAGCCGCAGCTTCCGCGCGGCCGGCGCAAAGCCGCGCAGATCGGCGACAGTGACGAAGACGTGCATGGCTTCGAGGCGATCCATGCCATTATTGCATATATTGCAACGATGAAGTGTCAAGCGGCCAGATTGTTTTGATGCCCGAAGAGTCCATTTTAGCCAGCGAAAGACGCAGCAATGCGCCGGAATTTTCTGGAGACATTCCGATGACCGCAGTTCATGCCTATGCCAGCGATGTGGCCTTCACCCCCGTCGTGAAGGCGATTCAGGCGCGCAAGGGCTCCCGCGAGCACTATGGCCGCGTCGAGCAGCGCGGCTGGCGCACCGAGGTCGACGAGAATCTCGAGGCTTTCCTTGCCGATGCCAACAGCTTCTACCTCGCAACGGCCTCGTCCGACAGGCAGCCCTACATCCAGCATCGTGGCGGGCCGAAGGGCTTTTTGAAAGTGCTGGACAAGCAGACGCTGGCCTTCGCCGACTATGCCGGCAACCAGCAGTACCTCACCCAGGGCAATCTCTCGGAGAACGCCAAGGCCTACATCTTCTTGATGGACTACGCCCATCGCCGCCGGGTGAAGATCTGGGGCGAGGCACGCGTGGTCGAGGACGACGATGCGCTGACGGAGGCGCTGATGCCGAAGGGATACCGGGCGCGGCCCGAGCAGGTGATCGTGTTCAAGATCGCCGCCTGGGACAGCAATTGTCCGCAGCACATTCCGCAGAAGTTCGACGCGCCCGACGTCGCTGCGGCATTGGCGGCAAGAGACCAGCGGATTGCGGAGCTCGAGGCCCAGGTTGCGGCGCTGCAAGGGCAGGCGACAGCGGACGAGAGCTAATCGTCCACGTCATCCTGCGGCCGGCCGAACAGGTGCACGATGCCGGGGGTCGCGATCGTCACGAACACGAAGCGCGAGAGGTGGTGAGCGCCGACGAAGATCGGGTCGATGTGCAGCGTCAGTGCCAGCGCCAGCATCGCATCCATCGCGCCGGGCGCAAACGCAACGACGACGTCGGAGAACTTCACCTGCGTGGTCAGCGCCACGATGCCGACGAAAATGGCGGAGACGGCGATGGCTACCGCGAACGAGCCAAGCGCCGCATTGATATGGCCGGTCAGCGTCTTGATCCGCATCCGGGCAAAGCGGCTGCCGATCAGCGCGCCGATGCCGACCAGCGCGACGCCGCGCACCCAGTTCGGCAAACCGCCCTCGACCCAGCCTGCGCCATGCAGCACGCTGGAGGCGACCATCGCGCCGAACATCCAGCTCGCCGGAAACCTGATCAGCCGCAGCACAAGCGATGCCGCCAGCGAAGCGGCGACCAGCTCCAGGAGATCGAGTGGCGAGGCAATCGCCGTCGTCAGCGACGGTGAAACGGAAGGGGCGACCCCCGCGATCGCCAGGACCATCGGCAGCGCGGCGGTCAGTATGATCACGCGCATGGTCTGCACGACTGCGATGCCCGGCAGGTCGGCACCGCGTTCGACCGCCAAAATCGTGATCTGCGACAGCGCGCCGGGGCTGCCGGCGAGAAAGGCCGAGGTGCGGTCCCAGCCATGGATGCGCTGGAGGTAATAGCTGGAGCCGAAGGTCGAGCAGAAGGTAGCGAGCGCCAATAGCCCGATGGTCAGCGGATAGGCGCTGACCTGCTGGATCAGATGGCGAGAGACAACCGAGCCCAGCGAAATGCCGAGCAGCACCAGCACGGTCTGGGTCAGGAGCGGCGGCACCGCAAGCTGGCGTCCGGCGATCGCGGCGATCCCGACCGCGATCATCGAGCCCGAGATCAGACCGCCCGGAAGGCCTGCCAGCAGAAATACCAGGCCGCCGGCCGCACCGATCAGGAGCGTCTCCGCGGTGCTCAAAATCTTGGCACGGCTAGGCCATTCAAACGGAAGGGAGGCGGTGATTTGCTTCACGCCACCTTATCGCAAATCGGCGAGAGGCGCACAATTGCAGGCTCGTCATACCGCAATGCGTGCGCCTCTCGCCAAAAGCGAGGGAGCGAATTGTGACGGATTTACTTTTTGTCCGCGGCGGGTGCGGCAGTGCCGCCGGCCTTCGCCGACTTGATGCATTCGGAACGGAATTTCTTGCGCTCCTTGCCGTGCAGGCCCTTGGCGTCCGCCTGCTTGGAGCAATCGAGCGATTCGGCCGAGCGCTCCTTCGGCGCCTTCTTGTCGGTGGCCGTGGTGGCATCGGTCTTGGCGGCCGGCGCCGCGGTCTGCGCGAAGGCGGTGCCGGTGGCGAACAGGGAGGCAATGGCGACGACGGCGAGGCGGGAGGCGAGGGTCATGGTGTTGCACTCTTCTTGCGAGATTTTGCGAAGGGAGCCGAACGTCGGCCCGCGTTGCTGAACGCGACATGAATAAACCTGAACGGCGGGATCACTATATTTTGGCGCCGGGCGCCATCGCTTCCTTGTCGGAAGTCCGCGACACGCTAGGATAGCAATCCTCGTTTTGCTTCCCTGAGGGAGACCAAGGATGACCATTCAAGCCAAATTGTTGTGTGCGATTGCGCTGTCGGGCGTTGCCGCGCTGGTGGCGAGCGCGCCGGCGCAGGCGCTGACCTCGCAGGAGTGCAGCGCGAAATACCAGGCCGCCAAGAAGGACGGCTCGCTCGGCACGATGAAATGGAATGACTTCCGCAAGGCTCAGTGCGGCGCCGACGCGACGCCCGCTGCTGCGCCGACTGCGGCTGCCCCGGCTGCGCCCCCACCGGCCCCTGCGCCGACCACGACGGCAAAGAAGGAGGCGGCCCCCGCCGCTGCTCCGGCGCCGAGCCTGCCGGCAGGCCCCGCGATCTTCCCGAACGCGGTCGATCCGAAATATGCCAAGGAGAGTGCCGGCAAGGCTCGCCTCCACACCTGCGTCGACCAGTACAATGCCAACAAGACCACCAACGGCAATGGCGGCCTGAAGTGGATCGAGAAGGGGGGCGGCTATTACAGCGAATGCAACAAGAAGCTGAAGGGCGCCGCCTGAGGCTTCAAGATGACGCCGAGGCCGGAGCCAAGCTCCGGCCTTCTTCTTTTAGTCCAACAGTTTCTCCGCCGATTTCGCCACGAGCTGCGAGCGCTTGCGCGGGCCGCGCTCGACGAACAACAGGCTCTGGCCGAAGATGAAGCAGTAGAACAGGAAGGCTTGCGCCTCCGCCTCCTCGGCCTCGAGGCCGGTCGCGCGATAAAGCTCGGCCACATGCTTGAGCCGCGCTGCATCGACGCTCGCCACAGCTGCCGCCGCGCTTTCGTCGGAACGCGCCCATTGCCGGATCGCAAGCTCGATCGCCATGCCTTCCGGATTGAGCCGCTCGGAATAGAGCTGGATCACCGCTCTCAGCCGTTCGCGGGGCGACTCGCCGTCGAGGCTGGTCTGCTGCGCGATCGACGCCGAACGGCCCTCACGCCAGTGCACCAGCATGGCCTCGAGCAGCGCAGCGCGATCGGCGAACCGGCGGTAGAAGCCGCCCTTCGTGACCCCCAGATTCTTGGCGAGCACTTCGACCCGTACGCCCTCGACGCCGGCGCGGGCGAGCTCCTTGAACCCCGCCTCGACCCAGACGTCGCCTCTGCCGTCATTCATGAAGGAAGCCTCACCGGTTCTTGATACGTTGCCGTATTGCTAACGCGCCTCCGGCTTGATACGCTACCGTATCAAGATCAAAACACGCGTGAGGGAAGGGATGGCGGAGCAGGAGGCGACCTATCGCGGCACGATCTACCCATGGCAATGCGATCACGTCGGTCACATGAACATCATGTGGTATGTGGGCAAATTCGATGAGGCCAACTGGAATCTGTTCGCCCGGCTCGGATTGACGCCGAGCTATCTGCGGTCCTCCGGCCGCGGCATGGCCGCGGTCCAGCAGAACATCACCTACAGGCGCGAGCTGCTCGCCGGCGATATCATTCAGGTCCGAAGTCATCTGCTCGAGCTGCGCGACAAGTCCATCCGTTTCAGGCACGACATGACGAATGCCGAAACCAACGAGGTCGCCGCGTTCTGCGAGATCACGGCCGTGCACATGGACCGAAGCCTGCGCAAGTCCGCGCCCTTCACCGATGCCATCCGCGAGATCGCGCTCAGATATCTTGTCGAACCGGTCGAGGCCTGAGCCATGGCTGCGTTCGAGCCGAAAAATCCGGGCTATCGTGCGGCGGCCATTGCCATGTTCGAGGGCCAGCCGGCGATGCGTACGCTCGGCGTCGTGATCGTCCGCCTGGCGCCGGGCGAGGTCGAGCTGGCCATGCTGCATTCGCCTGAACTCACGCAGCAGAACGGCTTTATTCACGCCGGCATCATCACCGCGGGGCTCGACAACGCCTGCGGCGTCGCCGCCTTTACGCTGATGCCGTCCGAGGCCGACATCCTCACGGTCGAATTCAAGACCACGCTGCTCGCGCCCGCCCGCGGCGAGCGTTTCGTCTTCAAGGCCGAAGTGGTCAAGCCCGGCCGTACGCTCACCTTCTGCGAGGCCAGGGCGTTTGCCGAGCACGGTGGCAAGACCACGCTGATCGCCACGATGACCGGAACGCTGATGGCCATGCTGCCTCGCGTTGCAGCTTCACACGAACCGCGCGCGGCCCGCGCCTAGCGGCAATTGACAAGCCCTGCGGCGCATCTCTTGATGCGTCATGCTTGCGAGTCTCAGCCTTATCCTGCTCTGCCAATTGGTCGGCGAGGCCGTGGTCCGCGGCCTCGGCCTGCCGCTGCCGGGACCCGTGCTCGGCCTGCTTCTGCTTCTGATCCTGCTGCTTGCCCGCGACCGTTTTGCGCTGCTCGCGCGTGGGCCGCTGCGCAACGATGGCGTGGAGACCGCAAGCAAGGGCCTGCTGGCTCATCTCTCGCTCTTGTTCGTCCCCGCCGGCGTCGGCGTCGTGCAAAAGCTCGATCTGCTGGCCACCCACGGCATCGCCATCGTCCTGGTCCTGGCGCTCTCGGTGGTTGTCACGCTGCTTGCGACCGTGCTGACCTTCCGCCTGGTCAGCCGCCTGCTGAAACAATCGGATGCCCGATGAAGGACAATCCGTTCTCGCTCTGGGTCTACCTCTCGCAATCGCCGCTGCTTTGGCTGACGGTGACGCTGCTGGTCTACGCGACCACGGATGCGGTGTCGCTGGCGACGCGCCGCCATCCCTTTGCCAATCCCGTGCTGCATGCGATGTGGATCATCGGGGCGTTCCTGCTCGTAACCGGCACCTCCTACACCACCTATTTCGCCGGCGCGCAGTTCGTGCACTTCCTGCTCGGGCCTGCCACGGTGGCACTCGCCGTGCCGCTCTACGAGAACCGCAAGCGCGTGGTCTCATCCATCGTGCCGATGCTGGTGGCGCTGGTTGCGGGCTCGGTGACGGCCGTGGTGTCGATCGTCTTGCTCGCAGAGCTCGCCGGCCTGCCGCGCGAGGTGGTGCTGTCGCTGGCGCCGAAATCGGTCACGGCCGGTGTTGCCATGGGCATCGCCGAATCGCTGCATGCGGATCCTTCGCTGGCCGCGGTCGCGGTTATCCTCACCGGCATCATGGGCGCGATCATTGTGACGCCGCTGATGAACCGCACCGGTATCACCGATTTCCGCGCCCGTGGTTTCGCCGCCGGCCTTGCCGCACATGGCATCGGCACGGCCCGCGCGTTCCAGGTCGACGAGATCGCGGGCGTCTTCTCCGGCATTGCCATGAGCCTGAACGCTTTGGTGACCTCGTTCCTGGTCCCCCTGGTCGTGACCCTGCTGGTGCGATGACATCGCCCCCGCGACACTCTATATGGGTCGTAACATTTCCCGGTCCTGAGCCGTAATGACCGCGATGGGACCGAAACGGGACGAGATATGACGGGATTCAAGAATAAGGGCTTTGGTAGAGGTCGTGGCCTAGGTCGTGGCCTTGGGCCGACGCGCCGTGCGGCGCTGACGTTGATCGGGGCGGGCGCCTTCGCGGCTGGCGGTATGAGGTTGGCGCGCGCAGCCGCCGATGACGACGAGGTGCTGACCGAGGCCAAGGTGCTGCGCGATCCTGATGTTCCCGTCGCCGGCAATCCAGATGGCAACATCAGCATCATCGAATGGTCTGACTACAATTGTCCCTATTGCCGCAAGCTCGAGCCGGAGCTGCGCCAGGTCGTCCAGGACGACGGCAAGGTCAGGCTGGTTCTGAAGGACTGGCCGATCCTCGGGCCGGTCTCCGTGACGGCGGCCCGGATTGCGCTCGCCGCAAAGTTCCAGGACAAGTACCATCAAGCCCATGACGCCATGATGGGCGTCAGCTCGCGCCTGACCGAGTCCCGCATCAATGAGCTGCTCGCATCCGTCGGCGTCGACATGGACCGTCTCAAGAAAGACCTCGCCGCGCGCGGCAAGGACATCGACGCGATCCTCAAGCGCAACAACGAACAGGCCGAAGCATTTGGCTTCAACGGCACGCCGTCTTTCATCGTCGGAAAATACCGCGTCCCCGGCGTGCTCAGCATGAACGAGTTCGAGCAGGTCATCGCCGACGCGCGCAAGGCCAAGATGAACTGAAGCGTCGGCGCGTTGATCGTAGCCAAGACAAAGGCGCCGCCGCGGACCCGCGACGGCGCCTTGTTCATGTCGGGTCGAATGGATCTACTTCGATGAGATCCGGACCCAATCCTTGTGCGCGCGGTCGCGCAACGCGTCCCAATCGGCCTTCGCGACATCCCAGTTCACGATGGTGCGATTGGTGATCGCGACCTCGCCATTGGCGACTGACGACGTCTGCATGGAATCATAGACATAGACGCCGCAAGCGAGCAGCAGCGCGCCCAAAATCATTCCGAAAAAAGTCTGCATGGCGAATCTCCGGTGACGGGCGGATAACGTCGGCCCGGAATGATGGTTCCGCGACAGTGCGGCGCGGTTAAGGACATATCGTTCATCCCGCGTTCAGCCATTGCAGCAGCTCCGCGTTGATCTCCCGCGGATAGGTGTGACTGAGATCGTCGATTTCGCGATAGGTGACCTCGGCGCCGGCAGCCGAAAGCGCAGCTTGCGTCTGTCGCGCCGTCTGCACCGGAAACATCCAGTCGAGCTTGCCGTGGGTGATGAAAACAGGCAGGCTCTGAAGCCGCGTGGCGTCGGCCATCTCCGCCATCAGCGGATGAAAGGTCGCCGAGACCGGCGCGAGGTGTGTGAAGGGCGAGGCACCGTCGAGCCCGCTGACATAGCAGAAGGTGCCGCCATCGCTCATGCCTGATAGCAGCATGCGTGAAGAATCGACCGACCAGCGGCCGCGCACTGTTTCCAGGATTTTCATCAGGTTCGGCGTATCGGTGTCGTCGCCCATCAGCGCCCAGGTTTGCCCGGTAGCGGTCGGCGCAACCAGGATCGCGCCAAGACTGCGCGCATCGCGCAGCCAGCTCCACAGAAAACCGCGGCCATTGCCGCTGCCACCATGCAGCGCCATCACCAGGGGCCAGCTGCGGCCGGGCGTATAATATTCGGGCACATAGACCGAGAAGCCGCCGCGGCTGCCGGGCTCGTTATGATCGTGGAAGATGCCGGTGTGCTCGCCCGCGCCGACCTCAAGTCGCGACAGCAATTCCTCATTCTCGCGATTGGCGGCGTTGAGGAAGAAGTTGCTCACCGGCGGAAACTGCGCCGACAGCGGATAAAGCGCCTCCAGCGCGCGCGGGAGATGGCGCAGCGCGCGGAAGACTGCGACGAGATCGCCGTTGCCACGCTCGACGTCGCGAATGCCGGCAAAGGCTGAAAGCGTCTCGTTGCAGGCGAGGTCGAGCCGCTCGCGAAGTCCGGCAAATTGCTCCGGCCATCCTCCAATCGCCGCGTGCGCCGCTTGCAGCACTTCATCCGGCGTGCCGATCGCGTTCATCACCGAACCGAAGGCCGGCGGATGCAAGTGCCGGGCGAAGTAGCCGAGCGCTTCCAGCGCATTGAGCAGCGGCGGCAGCACGGCCACGATGTCGTCGACGACGGCCTCGGTCATTGCAGCTTCCTTGAGATTGGCGGCAGTGCAGCTTCTCGCGTCAGTGCAGCTTCGGCGCCTTCAAAAGCTTGAAGCGGTCGGTCGACGTCACCGTGACGTCGAAGGTAACGCCTTCATGATGCCCGGTGCCCTGATGATGCACGGTGAGAGGCACGTCGACGCCGGCAGCGCCGAGCGCCCACATCTTCTTGTAGAAGGCCGTCTGGCTCGTGACCTTCTCGCCGTCCACGGCGAGGATGACGTCACCGGTCTTGAGTTCAGCGCGAGCAGCAGGACCGTTGGCAGAAATCCCGATCACCACCACCCGGTTGTCGATCTCGGTCGAATAGAGACCGAGCCACGGCCGCGCCGGCTTGTTGACGCGGCCGAACTTGCGGAGATCGTCGAGGATCGGCTTCAGCAAGTCGATCGGCACGATCATGTTGACATGCTCGGCATTGCCGTCGCGTTCACGCTCGAGCTGGAGCGAACCGATGCCGATCAATTCGCCGCGCTCGTTGATCAGCCCCGTGCCGCCCCAGTTCGGATGGGCCGGGTAGGTGAACAGGGCCTCGTCAAGCAGATACTCCCAATAGCCGGCGAACTCCTGCTTGGCGACGATCTGGCTTGCGACCGACCGTGTGCGGCCGCCGGCGCCGCCGACCACGACGCGGTCGCCGATCCTGACATCCGCCGACGAGCCAAGCGGCAGCGGCTCGATATCGAGCTGGCCGAGCGCCTGCACCAGGCCGAAGCCGGTGACGGCGTCGAAACCGAGCGCATGTCCTTCGACGACGCGTCCGTCGCCAAGGTGAAGCCAGACGGATTCCGCCTCGGTGATCAGATAGCCGATGGTAAGTACCAGCCCGTCGTCAATCACGACGCCGTTGCCGGCGCGCTCGGTGCCGAGCGTTTCCGCGCTGAAGGCGTCCGGCGGGATGATGGCATGCAGGCCGACGACGCAGGCGAGCGCACGGTCGAGGTCGAAGCCGTAGTCGCTCGCACGCGGCTGATTGGCCGGCGGCACTCTCCATTCGGTCAACGCGGGCATGGAGGTCTCCTGATCTGCGAACGCGGCGTCTTCGCCGCGAAAAAGCGTGCGAAGCACCGGTAATTTAAGCCGAGGGCGGTCGTCTTGAAAGACTTGACCTTAATGATTCCGCACGCAGTTGGGCCAATTCACCGATCGCGCCAGGAACTGCCGGTGCTTATTGCCGTGGCAGAGCGCTGAACCGGAGCCCGGTCGCGCCGGTCGCATGGCTGATGTCCGGCGAGCCGCTGGTCGTTCGCCGGTGAAGCTGCTAACGATTGCCGCTTCGTTTGACCAAGAGATCACGGACCGAAGCAATGGATAACCGCAGCGACATCTGGCGTGGCATCGACACGATCAAGGGACGTTTCATCGACCTGAGCGACAAGGTCTGGGGCATGCCTGAAGTCTGCTACACCGAGGCGCGCTCCTCAGCCGAGCATCTCGCCGAATTGCGCCACCAGGGTTTCCGCATCACCGAGAAGGTGGCGGGCATTCCGACCGCTGTGATGGGCGAATGGGGCGAGGGCGGTCCGGTGATCGCCTTCATGGGCGAATATGACGCGCTGCCGGGCCTCAGTCAGGAAGCAGGCGTTGCCGAGCACCGTCCGATCGAGAGCGGCGGACACGGCCATGGCTGCGGTCACAATCTGCTGGGTTCCGCGGCGCTGCTGGCCGCCACTGCCGTCAAGGACTGGCTCGCCGAGAACAAGGTGCCCGGTCGCGTGCGCTATTACGGCTGCCCGGCGGAAGAGGGCGGCGCCGCCAAGGCCTTCATGGTGCGCTCCGGCGCGTTCGAGGACGCCGATATCGCCATCACCTGGCATCCGCACAGTTTCTGGGAAGTCGCAGTGACGCCGTCGCTCGCCAACACCCGTGCCGACTTCATCTTCACCGGCCGCACGTCGCATGCGGCGGCTTCGCCCCATCTCGGCCGTTCGGCGCTCGACGCGGTCGAGCTGATGAATGTCGGCGTGAACTACATGCGCGAGCACATGCCGAGCGATGCGCGCGTGCATTACGCGCTGCTCGACACCGGTGGCATAGCGCCCAACGTGGTGCAGGCCCATGCCCGTGTGCGCTATTCCATCCGCGCCCGTGATCTCCCTGGCATGAACGAGCTGGTCGGGCGTGTCAGCAAGATCGCGGAGGGCGCGGCGTTGATGACCGAGACCAAGGTCGAGATGAAGATCATCTCCGCGGTCTCCAACATCCTGCCGAACACGCCGCTGGAGCAGGCGCTGCACCGGGTGATGGAAGATCTCGGACCGCCGCATTTCGACGACGCAGACAAGGGCTTTGCCAGCCAGATCCGCGCGACGCTGACCGACAAGGACATCGCGTCGGTCTACTACGCGATCGGCATGGAGCCGACCGATCGGCCGTTGGCCGACTTTCTGGTGCCTCTGGACGCCAAGCGCAACCCGCTGGTCGGCTCGACCGACGTGGGCGATGTGAGCTGGGTGGTGCCGACCGTGCAGGTTCACGCACCAACGGTTGCAATCGGCACGCCATTCCACACCTGGCAGGTTGTAGCGCAGGGCAAGAGCCCGCATGCCCACAAGGCGATGGTGCAGGCAGCCAAGGCCATGGCCGGCCTTGGCATCAAGGCGCTGACAGATCCGGGGCTGATCAAGGCGGCGAAGGCCGATCTGACGAAGCGGACGACCAAGACACCTTATGTCTGCCCGCTGCCGGACCACGTTGCGCCGCCGCTCAACATGTCCGTGGCCTAGAAATCCATCTCGATACTTCGTCTGATCTGAAGAACAAATTTTCCGCAGTGCAATGTGGTTTCCAGCGGATTTTGGCGCTGGATTGCCGAACCGTTGGGCTGCGGAACGAAGTTTTGCTCAACAGACAGCCAGAAGACCGTTTGCACACACACGGTCGCAGTTGACGCGCGGCCTATTCGGTGTGCCATCTACGGCCAGTCAAAACTCGGCGGCCGTTCCGCGGCCGTCCGCATGCATATGGGAACCAGACGGGGGACAACCATGCTGGACAAAGAACTGCGTTCGATGATCGGTAAGGTGAAGGACGGGCGGATGGATCGCCGCGCCTTCATCCAGCGCCTCGCCGCCATCGGCCTCACCGCTCCCTTGGCCAACCAGATTCTCGCCATCGGCGGCGTCGCCATGGCCCAGAGCCCGGCCCCCTATCCGCCGACCAAGCGCGGCGGCGGCGGCCCGCTCAAGCTGTTGTGGTGGCAGGGGCCCACCCTGCTCAATCCGCATTTTGCGACCGGCACCAAGGATCAGGACGGCTCGCGCCTGTTCTATGAGCCGCTCGCCAGCTGGGATGTCGATGGCCACCTCAATCCAATCCTCGCCGCCGAGATCCCGTCGATCAAGAATGGCGGCCTTACCGCAGACGGCAAGTCGGTGACCTGGAAGATCAAGCCCGGTGTCAAATGGCACGACGGCAAGCCCCTGACGGCCGACGATTTCGTGTTCACCTGGGAATATGTCAGCGATCCTGCCACGGCCGCCGTCTCCATCAGCACCTATGCCGACATGACGGTCGAAAAGGTGGATGACCTGACCATCCGTATCCTGTTCAAGAATCCAACGCCGTTCTGGGCCAATGCCTTCGTCGGCGCTTACGGCTGCGTCATCCCGAAACATCTGTTTGCCGAATACAAGGGATCGAAATCCCGCGAGGCGCCGACCAACCTGGCTCCTGTCGGTTCGGGCCCCTACAAATTCGTCGAGTTCAAGCCGGGCGACCTGGTCCGCGGCCAGCTCAATCCCGACTATCACATGCCCAACAGGCCCTATTTCGACACGATCGACATGAAGGGCGGCGGCGATGCCGTCTCCGCGGCGCGAGCCGTGATCCAGACTGGAGAGTTCGATTTCGCCTGGAACATGCAGGTCGAGGACGAAGTGCTGCTGCGTCTCGAGAAGGGTGGCAAGGGCAAGACCACCTATGCCGTGGGCGGCGATATCGAGTTCATTGCGATCAACTTCACCGATCCGAACACCGAGGTCGATGGTGAACGGTCCTCGATGAAGACCAAGCACCCGATCCTGTCGGACCCGACGGTGCGTCAGGCGCTCGCGTTGCTCGTCGACCGCGACTCCGTGAAGAAGGCGATTTACGGCCGCGCCGGTCGCACCACGGCGAACTACCTCAATGGTCCCGACGACTTCGTGTCCAAGAACACCAAATGGGAGTTCAGCGTCGAGAAGGCGATCGCGCTGCTCGAGAAGGCCGGATGGAAGGCCGGCGCCGACGGCATTCGCGAGAAGGACGGCAAGAAGCTGAAGTTCGTCTACCAGACCTCGACCAACGGTCCGCGCCAGAAGACTCAGGCCATCGTCAAGCAGGCCTGCCAGAAGGCGGGCATTGACGTCGAGCTCAAATCGGTCGTCGCCTCGGTGTTCTTCTCCTCCGATGTCGCCAATCCCGACACCTATTCGAAGTTCTACACCGACATCGAGGAGTTCCAGATTCCGATGACGCAGCCGGATCCGGCCCTGCACATGAGGCGGTATGTCTCCGCCAACGTGGCCACCAAGGAGAACAAGTGGCAGGGCCCGAATTTCCCGCGTTACGTCAATAAGGACTATGACGACGCGATTACAGCGGCCGAGACCGAGATCGACCCGGTCAAGCGCGCCGCGCTCTACATCAAGTGCAACGACATGCTGTGGCAGGACACCGTGTTCATCCCGGTGATGCACCGCCTGACGGTGGATGCCTGCACCAATACGCTGCAGCCGGTCATCTCCGGCTGGGCCAACCGGACCGACAACATCCAGGACTGGTACCGGGAGGGGTGATCGCAGGCCGGGATCCTCCGACATGAGCCAGTATGTCCTGCGCCGCCTTCTGATTGCCGTTCCGAGCCTGCTGGCGATTTCGCTGGTCCTTTTCGTCGTCCTGGCGCTTGCGCCAGGCGATCCCTTCAGCGAACTCGCGACCAATCCGAACGTGCCGCCCGAAGTGCAAGCCGCACTTCGGGCCAAGTTCGGCCTCGACGATCCGATCTACCTTCGCTACCTGCACTGGCTCAACGCCATGCTGCACGGTGACTGGGGCTTCTCCTTCGTCAGCCGGATGAACGTGGACACCCTGATCCTGCAGCGCCTGCCGGCCACGCTCTACGTGATCGGTTCGGCGCAGATCCTGGCGTTGCTGATCGCGATTCCCGTCGGCGTCTATGCGGCCACAAAGCCCTATTCGCTGTTCGACCAGATCGCGAACACGCTCGCCTTCGTCGGCTTCTCGCTGCCGACCTTCTTCACCGGCATCCTGTTCATCCTGATCTTCTCGGTCACGCTGGACTGGCTGCCTTTCGTCTACTCCACCGACATCAAGGCGACCGGCATCCACTGGGTGCTCGAAATGATCCGGCAGGCGATCATGCCGGTGGCCGTGCTCGGCCTGTTCCAGGCGGCGTCGATGACGCGCTTCGTGCGCTCGGCGATGCTCGACGTCATCAGGCTCGACTACGTCACCACGGCGCGCGCCAAGGGCCTCGGCCAGGCCAAGGTCATCGTCAAGCACGTGATGCGCAATGCCATGATCCCCGTCGTCACGCTGATCGCGTTGCAGATGCCGGTCGTGTTCGGCGGTGCCATCGTCACCGAGCAGATCTTCCGCATTCCCGGCATCGGCTCGCTCCTGATCTCCTCCATCCTCTCCAACGACACGCCGGTGGTGATGGCCGTCACCTTCGTCTTCGCGTGCCTCGTGGTGCTGTTCAATCTTATCGCGGACGTGCTTTATGGCTGGCTTGACCCTCGCATCTCCCTCCGTTGAGCGGGGCGTCTACTCGCCCTGGCGCGAGACGTGGCGGCGCTACAGCCGTCACCGGCTCGCTGTCGTCAGCGCCGTGCTGCTGCTCGTTCTGATCCTGGCGGTCGTGGTCGGCCCCTTCATCTGGCGCGTCAAGATCAACGACATCGACATCGTCGCGGGCCTTCAGGGGCCGTCGCTGACCCATCCCTTCGGCACCGACGATCTCGGCCAGGACATCCTGGCACGCATGATCTATGGCGGGCGTATCTCGCTCGCGGTCGGGCTCGCCGCGATGCTGGTGTCGGTATTCATCGGCACGCTGATCGGCGCGCTCGCCGGCATGTCGCGCGGCGCGCTCGGGCATGGATTGATGTGGCTCACCGACCTTTTTCTGTCGCTGCCGCAATTGCCGCTGCTGCTGCTGCTGATTTATCTGTTCCGGGACGGGCTGAAGCAGGTGTTCGGCCCCGAAGGCGGCATTTTCATCCTGATCGTGCTCGTGATCGGCGGCCTGCGCTGGATGCCGGTGGCGCGCCTCGTCCGCGCGCAGTTCCTGTCGATCCGCGAGAAGGAGTTCGTCGAGGCCGCCCGTGCGCTCGGTGCCAGTCCGGTGCGGCAGGTGGTGAAGCACATCCTGCCAAATGCGCTCGGTCCGGTGATCATCGCCGGCACCATCGACGTTGCGGCCGCGATCATCGCGGAATCGACGCTGTCCTTCCTCGGCCTCGGTTTCCCCCCTGATACCCCGACATGGGGTCGGTTGCTGTTCGACGCCAAGGACTTTCTCGACATCGGCCCGCACTGGGCCCTGTTTCCGGGCGGCGCGATCTTCATCGCGGTGGTCGCCATCAACTTCATCGGCGACGGTCTGCGTGACGCGCTCGATGCGCGACGGGTGATCTGATGGCGCCGCTGCTCGAGATCAAGGGGCTGAAAACCCACTTCTCCACCGACGACGGCATTTTGCAGGCCGTGGACGGCGTCGATATTTCGATCAATCGGGGCGAGACGCTCTGCGTCGTCGGCGAGTCCGGCTGCGGCAAGACCGTCACCGCGATGTCGATCCTGAAGCTGATCGCGATGCCGCCGGGCCGCATCGCGGCGGGCGAGATCATCTTCGAGGGCCGCGATCTGGTGCCGCTGACGAGCAACCAGCTCGATGATATCCGCGCCAAGGAGATCGGCTTCATCTTCCAGGAGCCGATGACTTCGCTCAACCCTGTGCTCACGGTCGGCGAGCAGATCGCCGAGAGCCTGCGCCGGCACGAGGCCGTAACCAAGAAGCAGGCGCTCGATCGCACCATCGAGATGCTGAGACTGGTCCAGATCCCGAACGCCGAAGGCCGTGTCCATAACTATCCGCACCAGTTCTCCGGCGGCATGCGCCAGCGCGTGATGATCGCGATGGCGCTCGCCTGCAAGCCCAAGCTGATCATCGCCGACGAGCCGACCACCGCGCTCGACGTCACCATCCAGGCGCAGATCCTCGACCTGCTCCAGGACATGAAGGAGCGCTTCGGCATGGCGGTGATGCTGATCACCCATGCCATGGGCGTCGTCGCCGAAACGGCACAGCGTGTCGTCGTGATGTATGCCGGCAAGGTAGTGGAGGAGGCTGGCGTCGACGCTCTTTTCTCCGATCCGCGCCATCCCTATACGCAAGGTTTGATCCGTTCGATTCCGCGCATCGATCTCGACAGTGAGCACAAGACGCGGCTCGAGGCGATCGGCGGCTCGGTGCCGATCCTGATCAATCCGCCGGTTGGCTGCCGCTTCGCGCCGCGCTGCAAGTTCGCCATGGATATCTGCATCGCGAAGGAGCCGCTGCTGCGCGAGATCGCGCCCGGTCATCGCATGGCTTGCCACCTTGGCGATACCAGTCTGGGAGCCGCATCATGAGCGAGCCCTTGCTCCGCGTCAGCGGCCTGAAGAAATATTTCCCCGTGCTGGGCGGCCTGTTGTCGCGTCAGGTCGCCACCGTCTATGCGGTCGACGGCGTGTCGTTCTCGGTCGATCGCGGCGAGACGCTCGGTCTCGTCGGCGAATCCGGCTGCGGCAAGTCGACGACGGGGCGCTGCGTGCTGCGCCTGATCGAGCCGACCGACGGCGAAGTCACCTTTGACGGCCAGGATGTGCGGCAGCTCGGCGGCAACGATCTGCGCGCGATGCGGCGGAACATGCAGCTCGTATTCCAGGACCCGTTCGCCTCGCTCAATCCGCGCATGACGGTCGGCTCCATCCTCGGCGAAGCCTTCACCATCCACAATCTCGCATCCAATGCCAGGGAGCGCGAGGATCGCGTCGCGGGCCTCTTGGTCAAGGTCGGCCTCAAGGCCGAGCACATGCGCCGCTACCCGCACGAATTCTCCGGCGGCCAGCGTCAGCGCATCGTGATCGCGCGGGCGCTTGCGGTCGAGCCGAAGCTGATCGTTTGCGACGAGCCGGTATCGGCGCTCGACGTCTCGATCCAGGCGCAGGTCATCAACCTCCTGGAAGACCTCCAGGCCGAGCTGAACCTCACTTATCTCTTCGTGGCGCACGACCTCTCGGTGGTCGAGCACATCTCGGATCGCGTTGCGGTGATGTATCTCGGCCGCATCGTCGAGCTGGCGAAGGCGAGCGACCTCTATCGCAATCCGCAGCACCCCTACACCAAGGCGTTGCTGTCCGCCGTGCCGGTTCCTGATCCCAAGCTCAAGCGCAACCGCATCCGCCTCAAGGGCGACGTGCCGAGCCCGATGAAGCCGCCATCAGGCTGCCACTTCCACACACGTTGCCCGATCGCGCAGCCCCGCTGCGCCGAAGCAGCGCCGGAGCTGAAGGAAGGCGCGGGCGGGCATTTCGTGGCGTGCCATCTGGCCTGAAGTTGCGCGGTGCATAGGTTCATGCTGGCCCTGATCGCAAAGGGCCGGGTGGCGTAGGGGGAACGTGTGAGCCAGGTACAGGACGTAACTCTCGGCGCGATCGATGCGGCCGGTGCGACAGATCGCGACGCGGCAGCACGACGGGCGTTGTGGGGATCGGCGCTCGGCTACGCCATGGATGGGTTCGACCTTCTCATCCTCGGCTTCATGCTGGCGGCGATTTCGAAGGACCTTCATCTCACCCAGCCGCAAGCGGCCTCGCTGGTCACGGGGACCCTGGTCGGCGCGGTGGTCGGCGGTCTTGTCTTCGGCATGCTGTCGGACCGGCTTGGCCGCGTGCGAGTTCTGACCTGGAGCATCGTCCTGTTCGCGATATTCACCGGCCTGTGCGCGCTGGCCCAGGGCTATTGGGACCTGCTGGCCTACCGGGCCATCGCCGGCATCGGTCTCGGTGGCGAATTCGGCATCGGCATGGCGCTGGTGGCGGAGGCCTGGCCTGCTGCTAAGCGTGCGCGGGCAACGTCCTATGTCGGGCTGGGCTGGCAGTTCGGCGTGCTCACGGCGGCGCTGGTGACGCCGATCCTGCTGCCGATCATCGGCTGGCGCGGGATGTTTGCGCTCGGCGTATTTCCGGCTGTGATCGCCTATGTGATCCGGCGCAAGCTGCACGAGCCTGATGTCTTCGTCGCGCACAAGGCGAAGGCGGCGGATGCCGGCTCGTCGCTTCGTGCGCTCGTGGCCGATGCGGAGACGACCCGGACCGGCATCGGCATGATCATTCTCTGCTCGGTACAGAATTTCGGCTATTACGGCATCATGATCTGGCTGCCGAACTATCTCTCGACGCGGTTCGGCTACGGCCTGACGCAATCGGCGCTGTGGACGTCAGTCACCATCGCCGGCATGGCGCTCGGCATCTTCCTGTTCGGCCATGCGGCCGACCGTGTCGGCCGCCGTGCTGCGTTCCTGACCTACATGCTCGGCGCGGCCATCATGGTGGTGGTCTATTCGCAGCTCACGACCGCCGGTGCGCTGCTGATCGGCGGAGCCGTGATGGGCTTCTTCGTCAACGGCATGCTCGGCGGCTACGGCGCGCTGATGAGCGAGCTCTATCCCACCGCTGCGCGCGCCACCGCGCAGAACGTGTTCTTCAATATCGGGCGGGCGGTAGCCGGCTTCGGCCCGCTGGTCGTCGGCATCGTCAGCGCCGCCTACGGCTTTCCAACCGCGATCGCAGGTCTTGCGCTGCTCTACCTCATCGACATCGTGGCGTTGCTCGTGCTGATCCCGGAGCGGCGCGGCGTCGATCTGGTCTGACCCCGTTCACGGCTCGCGAAGCAGGCCGTGATCTGAAAGAGTTTGCTTGAACGTCTCCACGGACGTGTAGTGATGTGCGAGGAGACCCGCTTGCCGTGCCCCCGCGACATTGGCCGCGAGGTCGTCGACAAAGAGCACGTTCTCCGGTTTGGCCTGGAGCTCTGAAACACAGAGGCGGTAGCAGAGCGGGTCGGGCTTGGCCGTCCTGAACTGGGCCGAGGTGTAGATCCTTTGGCCGAACAGCGGCCGCAGTTCGGGCAGCAGCGTATCGATGTGATCCGCGACCAGCGTGGTATTGTTGGTCAGGATCGCAACATCGACGGTTCGGCGCAATTGCCCGACGATCTCCAGCATCGCGAGATCGGCCTGCATCGAACGGCGTCGCGCCTCCACCCATTCGTCGAGCGACAGCGGATAGCCGATGCGTTCGCCGAAGCCCCGCAGATAGTCAATGGCATCGAGTGTGCCGGAGTCTCCGAGCAGTTCGAAGCCGCTGTCCCAGATGGCCTGGTGAACGAATTCGCCGGTCGATCCGGCGAGCTCCGCCAGGTGTGCGACGCGCTTTCCCCTGTCATAGTCGCAGAGGACGTTATCCATATCGAAGAGGACGAGCTTGATGTCGTCAGTCACGGCAGCACTCTCGGATGGCCGAACATCGGACCGGGCCCGCAGTCATATCCGGTCAGAGCGCAGGCGACAAACCCGTGGTTACCGGCAAGGGCAGCGTGCGCTTGCCTGGTAAAGCATCGCTTCCGTCACGCGCTTTTGGCGGGCCAGGACACGACCTGTCCTGAAATCACCAGTCGGTCACGGCCGCTGTCCTTGGCTGCGTAGAGGGCGCGGTCGGCGGCAGCTATCAGCGTGCTCCAGTCCATCGTGGCCTGGGACGGCAGACTGGTCGCAGCGCCGATGCTTGCAGTGACAAGTCGTGAAGGCGGATTTTGTGCATGCAGCATGGCGAGATCGTGCAGCGCCTGGCGAATCGCTTCGCCGACCTCGGCGCAGCCGTCCGGACCGGTGTTCGGCAACAGCACGGCGAATTCCTCGCCGCCGAAGCGCGCCGCGAGGTCGGCTGGACGCCTGGCATGGGCGGATAGGATTCGGCCCAGCGCGCGCAGGCATCCGTCGCCTGCCAGATGTCCGTAATGGTCGTTGAACTTCTTGAAGTGATCGACGTCGATCAGCAGCAGCGAGAGCTGGCTGCCGTCGCGCCGGGCGCGAGCCCATTCATCGACGAGGCGATCGTCGAATGCGCGGCGGTTGGCAAGGCCGGTGAGGCCGTCGGTCGTCGCAAGCGAGGCGAGCTTGTCCTGAAGATCCTTCTGCTCCGTCATGTCGCGCATGACCGCGACGACACCGTCGATCTCACCACTGTCGGCCGCCAGAGTCACGTGCAGTGCCGCCTCGGCCCAGATCTCACCCTTGTCGCGATGACGCTGGCGATAGACGAACCGCGCCTCCTCGGCTTCGCCGTTCTTCAGCGCGACGATGGCCTGCTCGACCCGTTCCATGTCATCGGGGTGGATGCCGGCCAGGGCCGACGTGCCAAGCAGTTCCTCGGCCGACCATCCCGTAATGCGCACGCATGAGGGAGAGACGTAGAGCAGCCGGTTATCGAGCCCGATCCGGGTCACCATGTCGCTGGATTGCTCCGCCAGCAGTCGGAAATTGGCTTCCTTGGCGACGAGGACCTGCGCAATGCGCTGCCGCTGCAACAACTGACGGACCAGATAGAACCCGATCACCGCGATCAGCAGCACAAGTCCGAGCACGAAGATCGCGCGCATGGCCGCGGCCTGTCGCCAGGGCGCGAGCACGTCGTCCTGTGACTTGCTCGCCAGCACCATCAGTGGATAGTGGTTGCTGCGTTGGTAGTAGCTCAGCCGCCGCACGCCATCGAGCGGCGACGTGAAATAATAGACCGCCGCGTCGGGACGGCGTTTCCACTCCCTGAACAAGGGCGCATTGGACAGATCCCGTCCGACGAAAGCCCCGTTTTCGTCATGGCTCCGCGCCAGCAAGATGCCGGCATTGTTGAGCAGCGATGCCGATCCATTCGGTCCGAAGTCGAATCGCTCGTAGAATTTTGCGAAATAGGCGACGTCGATCGTGAGCAGGACGACGCCGGCGAAGCTGCCGTCGGGATGGTTGATCCGGCGCGATGCCGTGATGATCCACTGGCCGCCGGAGCGGCTCTTGACGGGGCGGCCGATCAGCGTGCCCTTGTCGGGAGAGGCGCGGTGCTGCCGGAAATATTCGCGGTCGCTGTTGTTCAGGGCGGAAAAGTCGACATGCTCGGTGGTGGCAAGCCAGCGGCCGGTCTCGTCATAGACGAAGATGCCCCGGATGCGATCTGACGATTTGCGGGTCGGCAGATAGGTCTGGAGCTTGCTGATCGTATCGGGGCCGGTTCCATCAAGCTCGAGCCGATGGACCAGTCCGACCAGGATCGTGTCGGCGAGCTCGAACGTGTCATCTGCGTGCTGGACCAGCGAATGCGCGAGATTGGCGACGTCGATCTCGGCGTTCCGGAGCTCGGCATTGCGCGTTCCCCATTCGCGCCAGGCGCTCAAACCCAGAATAGCCACGCAGATCAGCGCAACGAATCCCGCCGCCCAGAGCGGAAGATGGGTCTTGCCCAGTTCGCGGCTCGTGACCATCGGGTTTGCTCCAATTCGGTGCAAACCTCTCACTTTGGCCTTAACGGCCTATTGCAACAACTGTGATGATTGCACGGGACCGTACTCAACCGGTGGCATTGTCTGGATTTTGATCGACGCTCGTCGGCAGATGCTAGCCAGGCTCTGGGGCGTCACCCTTCGAGCGTAAACCCGACGCGCAGCGTCACCTGATAGTGGCGCACGGCGCCGTTCTCGATGTGGCCGCGCGTCTGCACCACCTCGAACCATTTCATCTCACGAATGGTCTTGGAGGCACGGCTGATCGCGTTCTTGATCGCGTCCTCGATCGACGCCTCGGACGATCCGACCAGTTCCAGGATCTTGTAGACGTGATCCTTCTCGGCTGCGGGCATGGCGAGCCTCCTTCGGTTGCGCTGCGGCGTTTGCCGCTGGCCTCCGATCTGAACGGGCGCCGGCCGTTCCGGTTCCGTCGGTCGCCATGGTCCGGCTGCGCAGTCGTTCCTTGGCGCGGGTGCCGGAGGTGAGGCTAGGCGGGCTCGCTGTGCAGGCGGACCGCGGCGGGCCTTGCTTCCCGCAGCAGGACCCACAGCAGCAGCGCGAGCACCGCCATGAGGGCAAAGCCTCCGATGGCTGGCGTCATGTATCGCTCGAGCCCGCTCGCATGGGCGTTCTCGGCGGACAGTCGTGCCGATTGCAGCAGCCCGTAGACGTTGGCCAGCAGGAGGAGGGCGTAGATCGCGCCGCGTTCGCGTGGGCTCGCCAGGCCGGCAAGCTCGGGAAGAAGCAGGGCAAGGCCGATTCCCACGATCGGCAGATCATAGTCGTAGGCGTAGGGGCTGATCATCACGGAAGCGACCGCGACGACGCCGAGCGCGAAGCGGGACGACGGTCCACGCGCAATCGCGAGTGCGACGGTGACAAGTGCCAAGGCTGCCATCGCCATCTGCCCCCAGAACGCTCCGGCCGGGGGAAGGCCGGCATTATACAAGGCCGCATAGGACGAGATCATCCGGAACAGCTGATAGCGGCCGTCCTCCAGATAACCGGCAGCTTCGCGGATGCTGCCGAGCCACGCGAGCCAGATTTGCGGACCGAAGGCGAGCGTGCAGGCGAGCGAGCTTGCGACCACCACGATGGCGCCGGTCAGCACCGCCCGCCAGTTGCGCGTCAACAGCATGTAGATGCCGGCTGCAACGGCCAGATGCGGCTTGATGACCATGACGCCGAGCGCGATGCCTGACAGCACCGGCCGTCGTTCCGCGTTGATGCAGACCAGCCCGATCAGCGCGCCGGTCAGGAGGCCATTCTGGCCGACACCGATCGTGATTGCGATGGCCGGAAAGAAGACGACGAGCGCGGGTGCGAAGTTGCTTCCCGCGATGGCGCGCAGCGTCATCAGATAGGCCGCCAGCGTGAGCGTCGTGAAAAGCAAATAGGCGGCCCAGCCCGGCAGGAATGCAAGAGGTGCAAGCAGCAGATCGAATTGAGGCGGGTAGGTCCAGGGCATGACGCCGGTCGTGCCTCCGGCCGCGGCCATCTGCATTTTCGTGAACGAGGCGAATTGGTAGGTCAGATCGACATCACCGAGCCAGATCCGCTGCGCCACGATGTGGAAGGCGGCGAAGTCGGCGGTCTGGCCGCCGTACCAGAGCCCGCCTTCGAAGAAACGGAATGTCTTGAAGCCCAGGATCGCGGCCAGCAGCGTAAGGATGACGCAGACATAGATCGTCCGCTTCCGCGGCGAGGCCTGGACCTGCTCCAATGTAGCGGTGAGCATTGGTTCGCCAATCTCTAGAGGGCGGCACGGCTGGCCAATTCCCCGCGGCGAGATTGCGGACCGAATCTTAAGGTCCGGTAACGAAACGATAATGATTTGCCGCCGCTGACGGCAGCCTTGACGAACAATCGAGGGCAACGACGATCGCAGCCATTGCCGCCGTCTTACGGATCCAGCTCCGTATCCCAGTAGAGATAGTCCAGCCAGCTGTCGTGCAGATAGTTCGGCGGAAACAGGCGGCCGTTGCGGTGGAGCTGGTGCACGGTCGGCGCGAAGGCCGTCTGGCGCGGAAACATCTTGGCTTGCGCGGGCGTGAGATTGCCCTTGCGCAGGTTACAGGGCGAGCACGCCGCGACCACGTTCTCCCAGGTGGTCTGGCCACCCTTGCTGCGCGGGATGATGTGATCGAAGGTGAGGTCTTCGGGCGAGCCGCAATATTGGCAGGCGAAGCGATCGCGCAGGAAGACGTTGAACCGGGTGAAGGCGGGATGGGTGGTCGGCTTGACGAAGGATTTGAGCGAGACCACGCTCGGGAGCTGCATTTGCAGCGTGGGGCTGTGAACCGCCTGATCGTAATGCGCTACGATATTGACGCGGTCGAGGAACACCGCCTTGATCGCGTCCTGCCACGACCACAGAGACAGTGGGTAGTAACTCAGTGGCCGGAAGTCCGCGTTGAGGACCAGCACCGGCCAACTGCCTTGCGAGACATGTGCGTTCAAGTAACGCTCCCGGCCTCCAATATACGCTGCGAAGCAGCATGTACTGACATACTACATGCAGCGTGACGGGATTGTGAAGCCCGTTGAGCGACTTATTCAGGCAGAAGCAATGCGGCGGCGGGGTGGCAAAGGCGCGCAAAAACGCCGCGATTTGGAAGGGGGCTGGTGCGGAACTGTCTTCGCCAGCGTGTCGTGGCTATGCCGTGACAGCTACTCCCGTACCCGCTCAAGCTTCTGAAGGCACCGCGTCGCGCGCACGACGGCCGGCATCTCGTCGTCGGGAAAGCTGGTCTTCCAGTCGGTGACGCCGACTTCGCCGACATAGATGTCGCCCTTCGAATCCAGCGCAATGCCGTGGGGCGCCAGAAATTTTCTGCTGGCGACACCCGGACCTTCCTCGCCGCCGAGTCGCGCGATGCGTTTTCCCGCAGCGTCCACGATCGACAGGCGGGGGCCGAGATTGGGGACCTTGCGGTTGACCGCCATGCCGGGTCCGAGCTCGCCGATCACGAAGGTCGGGCTCCTGGCTCCGCCACAGCAGCACAGCGCACAGGGGCGGTGCAGATTGTTCCACTGTGTCTCGTATTTGCCCTCGCCGTCGAACACCTGCACGCGATGGTTCTCGCGGTCGGCGACATAGACCCAGCCATCGGCGTCGGTGGCGATATTGTGCACGATGTTGAACTGGCCGGGATCGGTCCCGGGCTCGCCCCAGCTTTTGATCAACCTGCCGTCCGGCGTGTATTTGTGCACGCGCGCATTGCCATAGCCGTCGGAGACGTAGATATCGCCCTTCGGCGATAGCGCGGTGTGGGTGCAGCGATGGAACGGCTCGCCGCTCATGAATGGCGCGGGCTTCTTGGGGATGCCGATCGTCAGCAGCACCTTGCCGTCGGTGCTGCATTTGCGCACGGTGTGGTCGCCGTCGTCGGTGCAGTAGAGATTGTCATCGGCGTCGATATGCAGGCCGTGCGCCCGGGAGAACAGGCCTTCGCCCCAACTCCGGAGGAAATTTCCCTCGCGGTCCAGCACCACCATCGGATGTTCGCCGCGGTTGAAGACATAGACCTGGTCCTTGCTGTCGACCGCGACCGAGGCGACGTCGGTCAGCTGCCAGCCGTCGGGAAGTTTCGCGAAATTTTCGACGACGCGGTAGCGATGCTCGCCGGTGCCGAGGATGGCGGACATGGGTGGCCCTTCCTTCAGTTGTCTCTGTTGCGCTTGTCTGCATCCACATCGTCATTGCGAGCGCAGCGAAGCAATCCAGACTGTTTCCGCGGAAAGATGCTGGATTGCTTCGCTGCGCTCGCAATGACGTGAGCCTAAGCGGTGCCCACCTCACGTGACAAAATCCCTTCCTCGATCGCCTTGATCTGCAGCGCGAGGAATTTCGAGTTAATCCGGCATTGCGCCAGGCTGCCTGCGATGAACCACAGGCCGGGCTGCTTCGTCCGAACGTACATGTTGCGCAGCTCGAAGCCGTCGCCGAAGCCCCAGATCGGGCCGACGCGGGCGGCGATGGCCTCGCCGAACAGCTTTCGCACAAGGTATTCCTGCGGCTTGTAGCCGGTGGCAAGCACGATGAGATCGGCTGCAATCGTCGTGCCGTCCCTCATCCGCGCGCCGTCGGGCGTAAAACTCTCGATGTCCTCGAACTGCTTTAGCTTGATAGCGCCCTCGACGATCAGGTTGGAGCAGCCGACGTTGAAATAATAGCCGCCGCCGCGGGTGAGGTATTTGAACTGCCAGCCGGTGCCGGCCTCGCCGAAGTCGAGCTTGAAGCCGACGCGGCGAAGGCCGTCGAGCAACTCCCTGTCGAGCCCCTTCGACTGCTCGGTCAGCATCACATGGGTCTTCTTCGCCAGCGGCGTCGGCATCGAGGCCGCGATCAGATCGTTATCCTCGAGCGTGCCCTCGTTATAGATCGCATAAGCGAGCTGCGCCGACGGTTCGATATTGGTGACGAGTGTGGGCGACCGCTGTATCAGCGTCACCTCGGCGCCGCTGGAATAAAGATCCTGCGCGATATCGTGGCCGCTGTTGCCGGTGCCGATGACGACGGCGCGCTTGCCGGTCCAGACTTCGCCGTCCTCGTAGCGGCTGGAATGCAGCAGCGTGCCCTTGAAACGGTCGAGCGTCGGAATATCAGGGACGTTGGCGATGCCGCTGACACCGGTGGCCATGATCACATGGCGGGGATGCATGGTGCGCTGGCTGCCGTCGGCGCGGCGTAGCGTTACCGTCCAGCGGCCGCCGGCGTCGTCATAGACCCCGCCCTCGAACTCGGTGCCGGTCCAGAAATTGAGCTCCATCGCGTCGACGTAAGCTTCGAACCAGTTGGCGAGCTTGTCCTTGGGGATGTAGGTCGGCCAGCTCGGCGGGAACGGCATGTAGGGCATGTGATTGACCTGCACCTGGTTGTGCAGGGTCAGCGCGTGATAGCGCTTCCTCCAGACGTCGCCGATCCGTTTCCCCCGATCGACGATCAGCGTGTCGATCTGCAACTGCTTCAGGCGGGCCGTGATCGCGAGCCCGGCCTGGCCGCCGCCGACCACCAGCACGATGGGATCGCGATCGGCATAGTCGCGCGAGGCACAGCGCAAATCGAGCCAGTTCGGTCCCCGGAAGTCGCGCGAATAGGCCTGTCCCCGCGGCCGTGAGGTGCCGAGCTGTTCCTCGAAGCCTTTGAGCTCTTCGAGCGCGGTGAGCAGCGTCCACGCCTTTAGCCGGTCGCCGTCGGCCGGGTCTGGCACGAGACGCACGATGCCGCTGCCGCGCCCGCGCGCGGTCTCGAAACCGAAGATGGCTTCGATCGTGTTGATGCCGGCGCGCGTCACCCAGCGCGGCGCTGCGCGGTTTGGCGCGATCTTGAAATTTGTCGGTGCCGCCTTCGGCGCAAGCGCTGCCAGCGCCGGTGCAACGACATCGCGGCCCGCAAGCGTCTGCAGGTTCCAGCTCAGCGCCAGCACGTCGCGCCAAAAGCAGTCGGCGACGAAGAGACGCTCCAGCGCAGCGCGATCGGGCTCGCTCAGCACGCGCTCGAATTCATCGAGCCAGGCTTGCGCGGACGCCGCCATATCCTTCGTGCGATCCAGCATGCGCGACCTCGTGGCCGTCTTCGCGGCGTTTCCCTGAGGTTGACGCTATACCGGTTCGTCGGGTGTCAAAAGCGCTTTACCCGAGCAGGGAAAGCATATGGCCCTGCTCAGGCGGAATGCGCCCTTGCAGCGTGTCGAGATAAATGCGCTGCACGGCCTCCGGCCCGCGGCTCTCGACGACCTCCAGGCATTTCTCCAGCAGCGGTGCGAAGCTGGACCATGCTGCGGCAAAACGCTGCTCGATGCCGCCGGGTCCCCACTCCTTCGCGCGCTTGCGAATGTGGTCGGGCGCGAAGAACCAGCGCGGCTTGGCGCCGGGCAAGGCGCCTTCGTCGGCATCGGTGGCGCGATGGGTCAAGCCGACGCGCACCGAGCACTTCATCTGCTCGCCGAAATGGTGATGCAGCGCGGCCCGCAACGCGCTGCTGCCGGCCATGTCGACGAGGGCGACCGGCTTGTCCGTCGGAAGCGAACCGACGCGGTCATAGGTGACGACCTCGTCGTAGCAGGGCAACGAGCCGACGAAGCCGGCATTGCCCGCCGAGGTCAGCCCGATCACCTTGCGGCCGCGGCTGTGCAGGAGATGGGCAAGTCCGAAGGCTGTCTTGCTCGACGCACTCGACAGCAGCACGCTACGCGCGCCGAAATCGTCATTCTCGGCCAGAAAATCGTCGACCAGGAACGACAGCATGAACAGCGGCCGCAGCAGCGCCTGAAGGTCGCCCTGATGTCCGGCAAAGGCGGGATCGCCGGTGACGCGGGAATAAAGATTGTAGACCGGCGCGACCGGCTTGCGATGCTTGGCGCCGTCGCGAAGTGCGCGCTTGCTGACATCAGCGGCTTCGATGACGAGATGCGTCGCCATCGGAAAATAGCCGAACAGCCGTTCGCCCACGGCGATATCAGGATGTTTCGAGGCGATCACCTCGCCGAAACCCCAGACCGGAATGTTGCCAAAGCCCTGCGGCGCCGGAAAGATCTGCCAATATTTCAGCTCGTCACCCATCACGGCATAGGTGATGTTGTTGGCTGTGAACGCAAAGCGCTCGACCTTCACCAGCAGCGCATCCGCGGGCAGCCCGGCGGCATCCGGCAGGATGGTCTCGATCAACTTGCATTGCTCGAGATCGTTGCGTGCGACGACGAAGTCGATCGATGTCATGGTGAAGGTCCCGGCTTTCTTCGTGCCGGCATCTTCTCCTTGACGGCTGTGCGCTTTGCAACAGCAACATTGTTTGAAACGGCGTTCGCTTCGCCGGCGATGACGCCCTCGCGGTTCTTCACGGCGCGATAATAGCTCCACCACAGATGCGCGGCGGCACCGCGCAACGGACGCCAGGGCTCGGCGAGCGGCGCCATCTGCTTTTCCGTCGGCCGCGCCTTCAGGCCGAGCCCGACACGCATGCCCTCCTGCACCGCGAGGTCGCCGGCGGGCCAGGCATCGCCATGGCCGAGGCAGAACAGCAGATAGACGTCGGCGGTCCACGGCCCGATGCCGGGCAGCGAGACCAGCGTGTGATGCGCGGCATCGGCATCTTCTTCGGCGAGCACGTCGAGGCTCAGCCGGTCCGCGATGATTTCGCGCGCCAGATGCTTTAGCGTCTTGATCTTGGCCGCTGACAGGCCGAGCCGCCCCAGCCGATCGGTGCGAGCGCGGCGCACCGCCTCATGGTCGAATGGATCGAAAGCGGCCGATAGCCGGCCCCAGATCGCCGCGGCGCTCGCGGTCGAAAGCTGCTGCCCGCAAACGATATGCGCAAGCCCCGCAAAGCCCGGCTCGCGTCGCCGCAAGGCCGGCATGCCCGCGATCTCGAGCACGGGCCTGAGGCGCGGATCGCGCTTGACCAGCGCATGGACGGCCTCTTCGAGATCGGACTGGGTTTCGAGATGGATTGTCATTGATGGCTCGGCAAAATTCTCTCCGCGTCATGGCCGGGCTTGACCCGGCCATCCCACGTCCTTCCAACCCCTACGTTATCTAGCATGAGCCGTGGTCATCGTGTTCATCCATGACGTTGACACGATCGGTCTGTGATACCGAAGAACGTGAATGGCCGGGACGGACCCGGCCATGACGAGATTCATCTGATGGCGCCACCCGTTTTCCGATTTGCCCCCAGCCCGAATGGCCACCTGCATCTCGGCCACGCCTATTCCGCGCTGCTCAATTTCGACCGCGCGCAGGAAACCGGTGGGCGACTGTTGCTGCGCATCGAGGACATCGACGCGACGCGCTGCCGGCCGGAATATGAGTCCGCGATCTACGAAGACCTCGCCTGGCTCGGAATTGCCTGGGAGAGGCCGGTACGGCGGCAATCCGAGCATCTCGATGACTATCGCGCTGCGCTGGAGAAGCTCTCCGCGCTCGGGCTGGTCTATCCCGCTTTTGAGAGCCGCGCCGAGATATCGAGGCTGGTGGCTAGGCGCGAAGCCGCTGGGCCGTGGCCGCGCGATCCAGACGGTGCGCCGCTCTATCCTGGCGATGCGAAATCGCTGGCCGCCAGCGTGCGGTCGCGTCTGATCGATACCGGCGCGCCTTACGCGCTGCGCCTCGACATGGCGGAAGCCTGCCGGCAAATCCCCGGTCTGACCTGGAATGAGCTGGGCGAGGGCCCCGATGACGAGCGCGGCGTGGTCGCCGCGCGGCCCGAGGCCTGGGGCGACGTGATCCTGGCCCGCAAGGAGACCCCGACCAGCTACCATCTGTCCGTGGTGGTCGATGACGCGCTCCAGGGCGTGAGCGAGGTTGTGCGCGGTCAGGACCTGTTTCACGCCACCTCGGTCCACCGCCTGCTCCAGGCCCTGCTCGGCGTGACCAGGCCCGTTTACCGACACCACGCCCTGATTCGCGGTGGCGACGGCCGGAAGCTGTCAAAATCGGACCGCTCGACCGGCCTGCGGGAGTTGCGCGACAATGGGGCTACAGCCGCCAGCGTCCGCCGGTTGGTGGGATTAGATTAAGTTTCTCTGGGGGTTAGCCCAACACCGCCGTGACTCCAGGGGTTCCGCCGTGCCATGCTTGCCTCCAAACCCGGGGTTCGAAGAGGATACTTCGAAGGGGATCTATGGCGGCGAAAACGCGCGTAGCGCGCACCACGCGGACGTCCAGGCGACGACCCCGGAAGCGGTCCGAGGCGGCCGCAAGGGTGCGCAAGCGCAACGTCAAGGCGGTCGCGCCTGACGTGATCCAGGCGGCGCTCGCGGCCTTTGCTCACGAGGTCCGCACGCCCCTGACCGGCATTCTTGCGATCAGCGACCTGCTTTCGACCTCCGACCTGGGGGAGCGGGAACGGCGCTGGGCCGACACCATCAAGGCCGGTGCCGAGCATCTGGCGAACCTCGCCACCCTGTTCGTCGATGCCGCCAAGACTGGCAAGGGAGCTGAGAAGGGCGGCGGCACGCTGCGGCAGGATTTGTTCGATTTGCGGGTGCTCGCCCGCAGCACCGGCGATTCGCTCGCCGGCCGCGCCGCGGCCAAGGGTCTCCAGGCCGAAGTCGAGATCTCCGACAAGCTGCCGGGCCTCGTGGTCGGCGATCCCGTTCGCCTCCGCGCCGCACTCGAGAACCTGATCGACAACGCGGTCAAGTTCACCGAGCATGGCACTGTGGCGTTCTCGGCCGCGGCCTGGCGTCCCGCCAAAGGCAAAGCAAGCGGCAAGACCAGGGACAAGGACAAGCGCCGGGTCGGTGTCGCCTTCTCGATTTCCGACAGCGGCATCGGCCTGACCATGTCCGAGATCAAGCGGCTGTTCCGTCCATTCACGCAGGCCAATGTCACCATCGCCTCGCGCTTCGGCGGCGCCGGGCTCGGTCTGTCCTCGGTGAAGCAACTGGCGCGCGCGATGGGCGGCGACATCACGGTCGCGCCGCGCCGCGGCGGCGGCGCCACCTTCACCCTGACGGTCACATTCGATGCGGCCGGGCCGGCCAAGGCGCGCAAGACTGAGGGCGGCGAGGCGGAGCCGCTGGCGGCGCTCCGCGTGCTCAGCGTTGAGGACAATCCATTCGGCCGCGTCGTGCTCAACACGATCCTGACTGAGCTCGGCCATCATGCCGAGTTCATCGGGCGCGGCGAGGATGCGGTGAACAGGCTCGCGCAAGGCGGCTTCGACGCAGTGCTGATGGACATGGTGCTGCCCGGCATCGACGGCGTCGAGGCGATCAGGCGGATCCGCACGATGCAGGCGCCGCTGGCTCAGATCCCGATCATCGGTGTGTCCGGACGCGGCGAGGACGAGGCAGCCTCGCGCGAGGCCGGCGCCGATGCCTTTCTGGTCAAGCCTGTGTCCCCGCGGGCTTTAGCGACTGCGCTGCTTGAAGCGACACGCCGTGAGGAAGTCGCGACTTGATGATCGCGGCGTTGAGCTCGCCGCCGTAGACGAAGATCGCGGCGATGAAATACAGAAACACCAGCGCGATGATCACCGAGGCGAGCCCCGCATACATCGTGACGTAATTGTTGGCGAAGCGCGCCAGATATTGTCCGAACACGATGCCCGAGATCAGCGAGGCCACCATGGTGAAGACGATGCCGGGCAGGATCTGGAGGAAGCCCCGACGTCCCGCCGGCAGCCAGGCATGCAGGATGAACAGCGCCACCACCAGCGCGGCGATGGTGATGCCGTAGCGCAGCCAGGTAAGGATGCTCTCGTTGGATTCGACGAACAGCGGAATGTGGGCGCGCGCGGCCTCGATGAAGAGCGGGCCGAGCACGATCAGGAATGCCATGGCAAGTGCGGTGACGGCCGCCACCAGCGTGTAGCCGATCGATTCCAGCCGCAGCCAGTACCAGCGCCGCATCTCCACCACCGCATAGGCGCGGTTGAGCGCCACCCTGAGCGCCTCGACGCCGTTCGAGGCGAAATAGACCGACAGCACCGCGCCGATCGTCAGCACGCCGGTGCGGGTGGTGGTCAGCACGTCGTGGATCTCGCCGGAGAGGGAATCGGCCACTTGCTTCGGCCAGACCTGGAGCATCAGCCCGGCCGCCTGGTCGGCGAGCTCCTTGGAGCCGAAGAAGCCGGCGAGCGAGGTCAGCACGATCAGGAACGGAAATAGCGCCATCAGCGTCGACAGCGCGATGTGGCTCGCGATCGCCCAGCCGTCGTCGGCCAGGAACGTGTAGAAGGCGTCTTCCACGATGACGTAGATGGTGCGGATGGCCTTCACGATTTGCCCAGTACTGCTCGCTCTCCCCGAAGGCAGGGTGAGGTGAGGGCCGGCGATCGAGGCAAATCGGAAATCATGTCGCTAGCTTCTGATATTCCTGGCCCAAAATCCAGATCGCGGAGCGTCCCGCCGTCATTCCGGGGCGCGTAGCGAGCCCGGAATCCATCGGGCTGCAACGTCGCTGGACGAATGGATTCCGGGCTCGATGCTTCGCATCGCCCCGGAATGACGGGCGGGGGAGATGGCGGAGCGCCGCACACGGTGTTATCACCCCCAAATGGCATCTCTCCTGAGTACTTTCATCCTGCCGATCGCTGTGGCCGCCGTGGCGGTGGTGCTGCTGCTCGGTCTCGTCAACATGATGCGTGGTGGCTCCCCCAACACCTCGCAGAAATTGATGCGCTGGCGCGTGCTGCTTCAGTTCGTCGCGATTGTCATCGCCATGGTGGCGGTCTGGATAATGGGACGCTGAACATGGTCGTGCTCAATCGCATTTATACGAAGACCGGTGACGACGGCACGACAGCGCTTGGAACCGGTGAGCGCCGTCCGAAATACGATCTGCGCATCGAGGCTTACGGCACGGTCGACGAGACCAATGCCGCGATCGGCGTGGTGCGCCTTCACACCAAGGATGCCCCGGAGCTGGATGCGATGCTCGGCCGCATCCAGAACGATCTGTTCGATCTCGGCGCTGATCTTGCGGTACCCGAACGCGAAGGCAAGGCGGAACGGCTGCGGGTGGTGGCGAGCCAGGTCGAGCGGCTCGAGCACGACATCGACGCGCTCAACGACAAGCTCGCGCCGCTGACCTCCTTCGTGCTCCCGGGCGGCACGCCGGCCGCCGCCTACCTCCATGTCGTCCGCACGATTTGCCGCAGGGCGGAACGCGTGATGGTGGAACTGGCGGCCCAGCCCGGCGAACCCGTCAGTGCCGCTGGCATCCAATATATGAATCGCCTATCGGACTTCCTGTTCGTGGCAAGCCGGGCCGCCAACCATGACGGCGCCGGCGACGTGCTCTGGGTTCCGGGCCAGAATCGCTGACCCCAAGATCGCTGACCATTGAGATCAGCATTTCAGGGGGCTAAAATTAGGCCCTTCGCGCGTTGACCGGGCCGGATCAGGCCTTTAGGTTCCGCGCCAGTTGAATAACCCCCCTCCCAAATTGAGTGAAAGAGGATCGATGAAGGTCTTAGTGCCGGTAAAGCGGGTGGTCGATTACAACGTCAAGGTCCGCGTCAAGGGCGATGGATCGGGCGTTGAACTCGCCAACGTCAAGATGTCGATGAATCCGTTCGACGAAATCGCCGTCGAGGAAGCGCTGCGTCTGAAGGAAGCCGGCAAGGCGACCGAAGTCGTGGTGGTCTCCATCGGGCCTGCGCAGGCGTCGGAGACGATCCGCACCGGTCTTGCGATGGGCGCCGACCGCGGCATCCTGGTCAAGGCCGAAGGCACCGTCGAGCCGCTCGCCGTCGCCAAGATCCTGAAGAAGGTTGCTGAAGAAGAGCAGCCCGGCCTCATCATCCTCGGCAAGCAGGCAATCGACGACGATAGCAATCAGACCGGCCAGATGCTGGCCGCGCTGCTCGGCTGGTCGCAGGCGACCTTCGCTTCGAAGCTCGAGGTCGAAGGTTCTGACTTCAAGGTGACCCGCGAAGTCGATGGCGGCCTGCAGACCGTCAAGCTCAAGGGACCGGCGATCGTCACCACCGACCTCCGTCTCAACGAGCCGCGCTATGCTTCGCTGCCCAACATCATGAAGGCCAAGAAGAAGCCGATCGCGGACAAGGCCGTCGCCGATTACGGCGTCGACGTCACCGCGCGCCTCGAAGTTCTGAAGACGACTGAGCCCGCGGGCCGCAAGGCCGGCGTCAAGGTGAAGGACGTCGCCGAGCTGGTGTCGAAGCTCAAGAACGAAGCCGGGGTGCTCTGATGACCACGTTGCTGATTGCTGAACACGAACACGAGGTCCTCAAGGACTCCACCAACAAGGCGCTGACCGCGGCATCCCAGCTCGGCGGCGACGTCCATGTGCTGGTCGCCGGTGGCGGGCAGGGCACCAAGGCTGCGGCCGAGGCGGCCTCGAAGCTCGCTGGTGTCGCCAAGGTGCTGGTCGCCGAAGGCGAGGCCTACGCGCATGATCTGGCCGAGCCGCTGGCTGCGCTGATCGTTTCTCTGGCGCCGTCCTATGACGCGATCGTCGCGCCCGCGACCTCGCGCTTCAAGAACGTGATGCCGCGCGCGGCCGCCCTGCTCGACGTCATGCAGGTCTCGGAAATCATCAAGGTCGTCGCCCCCGACACCTATGAGCGTCCGATCTATGCCGGCAACGCCATCCAGACCGTGAAGTCGAAGGACGCCAAGAAGGTCATTACGGTCCGGACCTCGACGTTCGCCGCTGCCGGTGCCGGTGGCAGCGCACCTGTCGAGAGCGTCGCAGCAGTGGCCGATCCTGGCCTGTCGAGCTTCCTCGGCGAGGAAGTCGCCAAGAGCGACCGTCCCGAGCTGACCTCGGCCAAGATCATCGTCTCCGGTGGCCGCGCCATGCAGAGCCGCGAGAACTTTGCCAAGTACATCGAGCCGCTCGCCGACAAGCTGGGCGCCGGTGTCGGTGCCTCGCGCGCGGCGGTCGACGCCGGCTATGCGCCGAACGACTGGCAGGTCGGCCAGACCGGCAAGGTCGTGGCCCCTGAGCTTTACGTCGCGGTGGGCATTTCCGGCGCGATCCAGCATCTGGCCGGCATGAAGGACTCCAAGGTGATCGTCGCGATCAACAAGGACGAGGACGCGCCGATCTTCCAGGTGGCCGATTACGGCCTGGTCGCCGACCTCTACCAGGCGGTTCCGGAGCTGACGACCGAACTCGGCAAGCTCGGCAAGTAAAACGCTTAAAAACACCGGCCGGAGGTATAAACTCCGGCCGGTGTTTCATTTCTGAGGCGTTTTCTTTGGCGCGGGGCGCGCCTTCGAAGCGATCCAATCTAGGTTTCGAGCCAGGATTCTGATCTAATCGAGTTTCTGGTTAGATTGGTCCTCCCGGCTCAGGGGATGTGGCAGGGCGCGATATGCGCGCCGTTCCGGTGGATGACATTATGGCGGCAGTGATCAAGAAGGTCGGCGTGATCGGCGCGGGTCAGATGGGCAATGGCATCGCGCATGTCGCGGCCCTGGCCGGCTTCGACGTGGTGCTCAACGATGTCTCGGCTGACCGCCTCAAGTCAGGCATGGCCACCATCAACGGCAATCTGGCGCGCCAGGTCTCCAAGAAGGCCGTCACCGAGGACGACAAGGCCAAGGCGATGGCCCGCATCTCGCTGGCCGAGAAGCTCGACGACCTCGCCGATTGCGATCTCGTGATCGAGACCGCGGTCGAGAAGGAAGAGGTCAAGCGCAAGATCTTCCACGAGCTCTGCGCGGTGCTGAAGCCCGAAGCGATCGTTGCCTCCGACACGTCCTCGATCTCGATCACCCGCCTTGCGGCAGCGACCGACCGGCCCGAGCGCTTCATCGGCATTCACTTCATGAATCCGGTGCCGCTGATGGAGCTGGTCGAGCTGATCCGCGGCATCGCCACCGACGATTCCACCTTCGAGGCGTCCAAGGAATTCGTCGCCAGGCTCGGCAAGCAGGTCGCCGTCTCCGAGGATTTCCCGGCCTTCATCGTCAACCGCATCCTGCTGCCGATGATCAACGAGGCGATTTACACGCTGTACGAAGGCGTCGGCAACGTCGAGGCGATCGACGCGGCGATGAAGCTCGGCGCCCACCATCCGATGGGCCCGCTCGAGCTTGCCGATTTCATCGGCCTCGATACCTGCCTGTCGATCATGCAGGTGCTGCACGAGGGGCTCGCTGACTCCAAGTACCGCCCGTGCCCGCTGCTGGTGAAATACGTTGAGGCCGGCTGGCTCGGTCGCAAAACCCAGCGCGGCTTCTACGACTACCGCGGCGCCAAGCCGGTTCCGACGCGCTGAGGCGGTCCCGTGCCCTGGACGCCGCGGAGCGCGTCAGCGATGCGCTGCAGAGCCGGGGCCCAAGGGGCCACGCGCATACTGAAGCATGGGTCCCGGCTCTGCGATGCGTCATTACATGCCGCGCCGCGTCCGGGACACGGACCACACCCATCCCGCCGTTTGACGATTCATGTCGCGTTAACCCCTCGCGCCTAGGGTGCGCCCAGTACGAGGGTTCGCGTAATGGACATGATGGCGATGGTCAGCACCATGCTGGCCGCTCAGCAAGGCGCGCTACAGTCGAATATCGCGGCGACGCTGACGAAGCAGAACATGGACATGGAGAAGTCCACCGTCCTGACGCTGCTGGGCGCCGGTCAGCCTTCCCTTGCCAATGTCGGCCCCGGCGTCGGCGGCAATCTGAACGTTACCGCCTGAAGATCGCTAGAGCGATGCGGCAGCCGGGCCTAAAGCCGCCCGAAGCAGCTTGAGCGCGTCGTCGCTCGCCCATTCAGCCGGTCCCGCGATCGTCGCAATCTCGCAGCCCTGCGGGTCCACCAGCACCGAGGTCGGCATGCCCAGGGCCCGGCCTATTGCCTTAAGATCCTGGAAAACCTTGGCTTTCTGGTCATTGAAGTAGGCGAGCCGGGTCAGATTGGCCTCTTTCAGGAAGTTTTTCGGCTTCTCCGGGTCGCGAGTATCGATATTGATCGCCACCACCTCGAAATTCGGGCCTGCCAGCTTGGCTTGGAGCTGGTCCAGCGCCGGCATTTCCTTGCGGCACGGCACGCACCAGGTGGCCCAGAGGTTCACCAGCAGCGTCTTGCCGCGGAAATCCGACAGTCTTCTCGGCTTGCCGTCCGCGTCCTCGAAGGCGAGGTCGGGCAGTTTCAGGGGGGCGCTGGCCATGGTCAGCGCGGCCACCTCGCCATGGGCGAGCGGGGCGATCTTCTGGGCCGTGGCCACCGCCGGCTTGCAGGTCGGATCGCCCGAGGGCGCCCGGTTCAGGCCGAGCCCGTACAGCGCGGCGAAGCCGGCCAGGCCGCCGACCACCACGGTGGCGATGACGATGGGGATCCGGCGCGTGGCGGAGGGCTTTTGGTCGAGCATATCGTTTGTCATCCGGTCGCAGATATGGCTATCAGGGGCCTCATAATACGGCTGGTCTTGGCCAGCAAACATGCGGCAAAGCAAGGCGTGAGCAGGGGATCATGAGCAACAAGATGTGGGGCGGCCGGTTCTCGGAACGTCCCGACGAGATCATGGAAGAGATCAACGTCTCCATCGACGTCGATCGTCACCTCTTTGCCCAGGACATTGCCGCATCCAAGGCCCACGCTGCGATGCTTGCCGCGAACGGCATCATTACGGGCTCTGATGCGAAAAATATCGGCAAGGGTCTAGACACGATTTTGTCAGAGATCGGCAAGGGCGGCTTCGAGTTCAAGCGCGCGCTCGAGGACATTCACATGAATGTCGAGAGCCGCCTGTCGGAGCTGATCGGGCCCGCCGCCGGCCGCCTGCACACCGCGCGCTCGCGCAACGACCAGGTCGCGACCGACTTCCGTCTCTATGTCCGCGACATCGTCGACGAGACCGATGCAGCGCTCGCCGCGTTCCAGCGGGCGCTGGTGGAGCGTGCGCTGGAGCATGCCGGTACCGTCATGCCCGGCTTCACGCATCTGCAGACAGCCCAGCCGGTCACCTTCGGCCATCATCTGCTCGCCTATGTCGAAATGGCCGCGCGCGACCGCGGCCGTTTCCAGGATGCGCGCAAGCGGCTCAATGAATCCCCGCTCGGCGCTGCGGCGCTCGCCGGCACTTCGTTCCCGATCGACCGGCACGCCACCGCGAAGGCGCTGGCCTTCGACCGTCCGATGGCCAATTCGCTGGACGCGGTGTCCGATCGCGACTTCGTGCTGGAGACCTTGTCGGCCGCATCGATCTGCGCCGTGCACATGTCGCGCTTTGCCGAGGAGATCGTGATCTGGACCTCGCCGCTGGTGGGTCTCATCCGGCTCAGCGACAAGTTCACCACCGGCTCGTCGATCATGCCGCAGAAGCGCAACCCTGATGCCGCTGAGCTCGTGCGCGCCAAGACCGGCCGCGTCATCGGCGCGCTCAACGGTCTCTTGATCGTGATGAAGGGCCTGCCGCTCGCCTATCAAAAGGACATGCAGGAGGACAAGCAGGGCGCCATGGAAGGTTTCGCGGCGCTGTCGCTGGCGATCCGCGCCATGACCGGCATGGTCCGCGACCTCGTGCCCGATGAAGCCAAGATGAAGCTTGCGGCAGGCGAGGGTTATGCCACCGCGACCGATCTCGCCGACTGGCTGGTGCGGACGCTGAAGATGCCGTTCCGCGAGGCCCATCACGTCACCGGCCGCATCGTCGCCAAGGCCGCCGAGGGCGGCGTGGCGCTGCACGAACTGCCGCTGAAGGAGATGCAGACGATCGAGCCCAAGATTACCAAGGACGTGCTCGGCGTGCTCTCGGTCGAATCGTCGGTGAAAAGCCGTACCAGCTTCGGCGGCACCGCGCCGAAGAACGTGACGTCACAGGCCAAGGCCTGGGCGAAGCGGCTGGAAAAAGAGCGAAAATTGGGCTGAAGGCAAAATTTCGCTGATGTTTCATGGTCATCCGGCTCTCGCCAGAGCGTGCCAATCTCTGTATGGTGCGCGCCGCGTAGTGGGGATTTCGTCGTGACGTCAAAGTTTCGCCCGGCCGGTTCGGGGTGGGCCATCATTGTCTTGAGCATGAGCGCGCTCGCGCTTGCCGGTTGCGGCCGCAAGGGCCCGCTCGACCTCCCGCCGACCGCCTCCAGCGCCTCCACGGCCAATGTTGCCGCGCCTGGCGACACCGAGACCGAAGCCCAGAAGACGCCGAGCGTGTTCAATCCGACCTACGGCGCGGACGCCGCGCCGGCGGCGACCAAGGGCAGGAAAAAACCGTTTATCCTCGACCCGCTCCTGGACGAACCTCCCGGCAAGAAATGAGCCGGGATAACTGAGCCAACGCCATGAACCATTTCGACTACCGCAACGGCGTGCTGCACGCCGAGGCGGTGAACCTGTCCGAGCTGGCCGCGACCGTCGGCACGCCGTTCTATTGCTATTCGACCGCGACATTGGAGCGGCATTACCGCGTCTTCGCCGATGCCTTTGCCGGCGAGAAGGTGCTGGTCTGCTACGCCATGAAGGCGAACTCCAACCAGTCGGTGCTGCGTACGCTGGCGAAACTTGGCGCCGGCGCTGACGTGGTCTCGGGCGGCGAGCTGAAGCGCGCGCTCGCGGCCGGCATTCCCGCCAGCAAGATCGTATTCTCCGGCGTCGGCAAGACCGAGGCCGAACTGCGCGCCGCGCTGGCCGCCGACATCCTCTGCCTCAACGTCGAATCCGAGCCCGAGCTCGAGCTGCTGTCACGGCTTGCAACCGAGATGGGCAAGACCGCGCGCATCTCCATCCGCGTCAATCCTGATGTCGATGCCGGCACGCATGCCAAGATCTCGACCGGCAAGTCCGAGAACAAGTTCGGCATCCCGATCGTGCATGCCCGCGAGGTCTATGCGCGCGCCGCAAAGCTGCCGGGCATCGAGGTCACCGGGACCGACGTGCATATCGGCAGCCAGATCACCGATCTCTCCAAGATGGAGACGGCGTTCCGCATCCTCTCCGAATTCGTGCAGACGCTGCGCGGCGACGGCCACACCATCAGCCACGTCGATTTCGGCGGCGGGCTCGGCATTCCCTATTACATGGATCGCGAGGCGCCGCCCGCGCCGGATGCCTATGCCGCGATGGTCAAGCGCGTCAGCCACAATCTCGGCTGCACGCTGATGTTCGAGCCGGGCCGCATGATCGTCGGCAATGCCGGCATCCTCGTCGCCAAGGTGATCTATGTGAAGCACGGCGACGGCAAGAACTTCGTCATCATCGATGCCGCCATGAACGACCTCATTCGACCGACGCTGTATGAGGCGCACCACGATATTCTGCCGGTGATGCAGCCGGCCAAGGGCGCGGCCACGATCGTGGCCGATGTCGTCGGTCCGGTCTGCGAGACCGGGGACTATCTCGCATTGGATCGCACGCTGCCGACGCCGAAGCCGGGCGATCTCATCGCGGTCATGACATCGGGTGCCTATGGCGCCGTTCAGGCCGGTACCTACAACACGCGGCCGCTGGTGCCGGAGGTGTTGGTCAAGGGCGATCAATACGCGGTCGTGCGCCCGCGCATCGAGGTCGAGCAGCTCATTGCGATGGACACGCCAGCGCCGTGGCTGTGAGGCGGCGCTCGCTCAACAACTACAGCGTCGTCCCGGCGCAGGCCGGGACCCATACTCCGCAGCAGAAGTCGTAGTGCGAAGTGGTTATGACCAGCCTTCGCCAAATTCAATTCGGTGGTTATGGGGCCGGGCCTGCGCCGGGACGACGGCGGAGGACAGGCACTACTTCCCCGCAAGTCCGCCCGCCTTGCCGCCCACCACGACGCCGGCCTTCTTCTCGATCGGCTTGATCGCCGCGGTGAAGTCGGAATTGGCGCCTTCCGCAGCGATCACGGTCTCCCAGAGACGTCCGACCGCGTCCGCGACATCCATCGACAGGCCGAGCTGCTTCATCTCCTCCAGCGCAAGCCGCACATCCTTCACCATCAGCCCGGTGGCAAAGCCGAAGTCGAAGCTGCGCGGCAGCACCGAGCGCGGAAACTTGTCGCGGCTCGCGGTGTTCATGCCCGAGCCGGCATTGATCACGTCGATCATCACGGCGGGATCGAGCCCGGCTTTCACGCCCATCACCACGGCTTCCGACGTCGCCACCATGGCGGTGGCCGAGAGGAAGTTGTTGGCGAGCTTCATGGTCTGCGCCGCGCCCGGCTTCTCGCCGATGAAGAACACCTTTCCGATCACGTCGAGCGCGCCCTTGAGCAGTTCGAACTCCGCCTTCGGCCCCGACACCATCACCGCCAGCGTGCCCTTCTCGGCGCCGCCGACGCCGCCCGAGACCGGGCAGTCGATCTGCACGATGTTGCGTTTTGCAAGCAGGCCGTGAATCTTGGCAGCCATCGCCGAGCCGACGGTGGAGAGATCGATGAAGCGTTTCGCGCGCTTGCCCTCGATCACGCCATTCGCGCCGGTGGCGACGTCAAGCGAAGCCTGCAGCGACGGCAGGCTCGCCATCACAGTCTCGACCTGGTCGGCGACATCCTTTGGCGACGTCGCAGCGGCCGCGCCGCGCGCAACCAGCTTCTCGACGGCCTCCTGGCGGGTGTCGAACACGACGAGCTTGTGGCCGGCCTCGATCAGCCGCCGCGCCATCGGGAAACCCATGTTTCCGAGGCCGATGAATCCGATGTCCATGGTGTTTCCTTGTGTTTGTTGTTGTGCGCGAGAGCAAAGTCACATTTTTCGCTCGTCGTCCCGGGGCATCGCGAAGCGATGAGCCCGGGACCCATCACCACAGGGAGAAGTTGTTTGCGCGAAAGCGGTCACTCCGAGTCCCCGCAACCACATCGGCCTGTGGTTATGGGTCCCGCGTTCGCGCTTCGCGCGCCCCGGGACGACGTCGGAGAAAGAGGCCTCACGCCTTCCCATCGATCTCCGCGAACACCTCGCGCGCGATGCGGAAGCTGTCGACGGCCGCCGGCATGCCGCCATAGATCGCGACCTGCATCAGGATCTCGCGGATCTCGTCGCGGGTGACGCCGTTGGTCAGCGCGCCTTTCAGATGGGCGCGGAATTCGTGCTGGCGGTTGAGGATCGCGATCATGGCGATGTTGAGCATGCTGCGGGTCTTGCGCGGCAGCTCCTCGCGGCCCCACACCGTGCCCCAGCAATATTCGTTGAGCATCTCCTGGAACGGGCGGTTGAAGTCGTCGACATTCTTCAACGCGTTATTGACATAGGCTTCACCCAGTACCGCTTTGCGGACCTCAAGGCCCTTGTCGTGCATCTTCTTGTCCATGACGTTTCCTCTAATTCTCTCGCGTTTCCTTTGGGATGGCCGCGCGGAAATTACGGGGTTGCGCCGGGCCAGTCACGTCCTCGTGTTATGCGGGAAAAGGGGTGTCTCCCGTACAGGAACGGATGCCTCAGTGCTGCCGTTGTGCTACGCTTCTCTACCGGGCAACCTGGAGAGTTGATTGAACGGCGTCACCCCCGACCCGTCAGACCCGATCCGCGATGGCGACGCTCTGTCGCGGTTGAAGCTGGCGCAGGCCCTCGAGCGGTCCACTTATGCCATCGCGTGGGAGCGTGCTTGGCCCGGCTTGGCTCGTCTTCTCACTGTTGTCGGCCTGTTTCTGGCGGTGTCCTGGGCCGGTCTCTGGCTGGCGCTGCCCTCCGTCGCCCGCGCCATCGGCCTTGTCATCTTCGCTGGCCTTGCGGCCGGCGCCCTGTTCCCGCTGATTCGGTTTCGCTGGCCACGCCGCGAAGAGGCCCTGGCCCGGCTTGACCGCGGTTCGGGTGTCCGCCATCGCCCCGCCACCACGCTCACGGACACGCTGACCTCGCAGGATCCTGTTGCGCTGGCGCTCTGGCAGGCGCAGCGCGAGCGCACGCTGGCCTCGCTCAAGCGTATCCGCGCCGGTTTGCCGCGCCCGCGCCTCGCCATCCATGATCCCTGGGCGCTGCGCGCGCTGGTCATGGTGATGCTGGTCGCGACCTTCTTTGCCGCCGGCGACGAGCGCGCGATGCGTCTTGGCGCTGCCTTCGACTGGAATGGGGTGCTGGCGCCGACCAATATCCGCGTCGATGCCTGGGTCACGCCGCCGCTCTACACCGGCAAGCCGCCGGTGATCCTGTCGGCCGCCAACAAGGAGGCCGCAGCACTGCCGGCCTCAGGCCCGCTCGCCGTTCCCGCCGGCTCGACCCTGATCGTGCGCTCGTCCGGCGGCAGTCTGGATGTCGTGGTCTCCGGCGGCCTCAAGGAAGCCGAGCCGAAGGAAGCTGCGCCCAAGGGCACCAACGAAAAGCACTTCACCATCACCGGCGACGGCACCGCGCATGTCCGCGCGCCCTCGGGGCAGCCGCAATGGGCCTTTGCTGCGACGCCGGATCGCCCGCCGACGATTGCGCTCGCCAAGGATCCGGAGCGCCAGGCGCGCGGCGCGCTTCAGCTCGTCTACAAGATCGAGGATGATTACGGCGTCACGGGCGCCGAGGCGCAGGTCGCTCCACGGACCGCCGATACCGGCAAGGAAGGCGACAACAAGACCGCGGCGCGGCCGCTGTTCCAGCCGCCGCAGTTTCCGCTGGTGCTTCCGAATGCGCGCACCCGCAACGGTGTCGGCCAGACGGTCAAGGACCTCAGCGAGGATCCCTATGCCGGCGCCGATGTCACGCTGACGCTGACCGCCAAGGACGAGGCCGGCAACGAGGCCAGAAGCGAACCGTTCAACATGCGCCTGCCCGAGCGTCTCTTCACCAAGCCGCTCGCGCGCGCGCTGATCGAGCAGCGCCGCATCCTCGCGCTCGACGCCAACAAGAATTCCGACGTCTACACCGCGCTCGCCGCGCTGATGATCGCGCCCGAACTGTTCACGCAGGAGATGGGGCAGTATCTCGGCCTCTACAGCGTTGCGCGCCAGCTCGAGGCGGCGCGCACCGACGATGCGCTGCGCGAGGTCGTGGCGAGCCTGTGGGCGCTCGCGGTGACGATCGAGGACGGCAACATCTCCGACGTCGAGAAGGCGCTCCGCGCAGCGCAGGATGCGCTGAAGCAGGCGCTGGAGCGCGGTGCCAGCGACGAGGAGATCAAGAAGCTCACGCAGGATTTGCGCGCGGCGCTGGACAATTTCATGCGCCAGCTCGCCGAGCAGTTCCGCAACAACAAGGATGCGCAAAATCTCGCGCGGCCGCTCGATCCGAACACCAAGATCCTGCGCCAGCAGGATCTCCAGAACATGATCGACCGCATGGAGCGCCTGTCGCGCTCCGGCGACAAGGACGCGGCCAAGCAACTGCTCGATCAGCTCCAGCAGATGCTGGAGGGCCTGCAGATGGCGCAGCCGGGACAATCCGGCGAGAGCGACATGGAGCAGGCGCTCAACGAGCTCGGCGACATGATCCGCAAGCAGCAGCAATTGCGCGACAAGACCTATAAGCAGGGTCAGGATTCCCGGCGCGACCGCATGCGCGGCAAGCAGCAGCCGGGCGACCAGTCGATGTCGGATCTGCAGCAGGACCAGCAGGCGCTGCGCGACCGCTTGAAGAAGCTTCAGGACGAAATGGCCAAGCGCGGCCTCTCGCAGAAGGGCCAGAAAGGCCAACCGGGACAGAAGGGCCAAGAGGGACAGAAGGGCGATCAGGGGCAGTCCGGCCAGGACGGCGATCAGGACGCGGACCAGGGTGATGACGACGGCGGGCTTGATTCGGCCGACAGCGCCATGGGCGATGCAGGCTCCAAGCTCGGCGAGGGCAATGCCGACGGTGCCGTGGACTCCCAGGGCAAGGCACTGGATGCCATGCGCAAGGGTGCGCAGAAAATGGCCGAGGCGATGCAGCAGGGTGACGGCGACGGCCAGGGCGATGGTCCTGGCAATCGCGCAGGGCGCCAGCAGAGCGGCGGCAATCAGACCGACCCGCTCGGCCGCCCGCTGCATGGCCGCGAATTCGGCGACGATTATACAGTCAAGATTCCCGGCGAAATCGACGTGCAGCGCGTTCGCCGCATCCTTGAAGAACTCCGCCGCCGCCTCGGCGACCCCTCGCGTCCGCAGATCGAGCTCGACTATATCGAGCGGCTGCTGAAGGATTTTTGAGGGCTACGCTCTCGCTAGATCCTCCTCCATTGTGCACCAATCCATCACCGTCACCCTGAGGTGCTCGCCTCTTCGGCGAGCCTCGAAGGGCGACGGCCCGCCTGCATCTCGGCCGCACATCCTTCGAGGCTCAGCGTGCGATGCGTTGCATCGCACGCTTCGCACCTCAGGATGACGGGTCTGGTGCGGTTAAGCTCAGGCTTCAGGTTTTCTTCGCCGCGAGCGCGTCGGCCACCGCCGTGCGGATATCCGCCACCGAGAACGGCTTGGTCACGACGTCATGGACCAGCGCGTTCAAATTCGACGCGCGTTCGCGCTGGTCGGCAAAACCCGTCATCAGCAAAATGGTCAATTGTGGAAAGTCGCGCGCGGCGGAGAGCGCCAGCGCGATGCCGTCCATGACGGGCATCTGGATGTCGGTGAGCAACAGATCGAACGCGCCGTCCTCACGGGTCAGAATCTCCAGCGCCTCGGCGCCGTCCTGCGCGGTAACGGTCTCGTGGCCATCCATGGCAATGGCGCGCGCCACCAGCTGGCGCATCGAATCCTCGTCATCGGCGATCAACACTTTGGGCATGACACTAACCTTGAGACCACCTCCCGGGCGGACGCCACAGAACGTGATTATACGCTGCCGCCGGCAATGTCGCGCCGGTTGAAGAAGCGAACGTCGATATTGCGGCCTTCCGGCGGCGGCGAGGCCAGGCGCGAGCGGAAGAAGGCGCGCTCGCCCGGCTGCAGCACGGTCTGCTCCAGCACCGAATTCCAGGCATAGATTTCCGCGCCTTGCGCGTCGCGCACGGCAAAGCGCAGGCGCGGAATATCGAGCGGCTTCTTGCCCTGGCCGACGATCACACCCTCGATCACCAGCACCTGCTTACCGTCCACGGTCTCGGTCGAGAGCTTGACGTCCTTGAAGGACAGGCCGCGCAGGTTCACCTCCAGGCCGACCAGCTTGTAGAAGGCCGCCGTCTGCGGCAGCAGGCGGACCATGTCGCCGCGCCAGATCACCAGCGCCAGCACCAGCGCGCCCATGGCGGCGCAGGCGGTCGGCAGGCCGAAATGAGATTTCCGCCGGGCCACGGCCGGGGCCGGCCGGCTGACCTTGGCCCCGCGGCGGCTGAACAGGTTGCGGAACCAGGATTGGTGCTGTGCACCGACGACTTCCTCTTCGGCGGCCTGGGCCGCCGCTGACCACTCATCCTCGGTCTCCGTGGCATCCTCGGTCGGCCAGTCGCTGGCGATTGAGGGGCTGTCGACCACCGGTGTGTCGGCGGCGCCATCGTCCTTGGCGTAGGAGTTCCACTGCGCGGCGAGGTCCGATTGGTCCTCGGCCTGGCGGGCTGCGGCCATGGCCGGCACGGCCGCCTCCTCGATGGCATCCTCGGGATGCGCGATCCAGGTTTCCTTGCAGCGGGAGCAGCGGACTGTTCGCCCGTTGGCCCCAAGGCTCGCAAGCTTGATGGCGTAGGATGTCGTACAATGCGGGCAGACGATATGCATGGACGGCCTCGACGATGACCTTGTCGCGCGGAACCGGGCGCCAAAGGATATTCCTGAGAAAGGTACTCCGAGAAGGGTACTTCTAAGGATGCTGCCGGGGATGCTACAGGGCGACCGTTAACGAACCGGAAACCATAACGGTCGCACAACCCCCTGATCGCATGCGGCGGAGCCTCGCTGGCGGTGCGGTCTACGTCCCCTCTCGAACGGAGCTGAGCTTGGTTCGGTTCGAAAATGTCGGATTGCGATACGGCCTGGGGCCGGAGATCCTGCGCGACCTCAGTTTCCAGATTCCGGCGCATTCCTTCCAGTTCCTCACCGGCCCGTCGGGCGCCGGCAAGACGTCACTGCTGCGCCTGTTGTTCCTATCGCACCGGCCGACGCGCGGCCTCGTCAATCTGTTCGGCCACGATGTTTCTCAGCTCGGCAAGGATGAGATCGCCGATCTGCGCAAGCGCATCGGCATCGTGCTGCAGGATTTCCGGCTGCTCGACCACATGACGACCTACGAGAACGTGGCGCTGCCGTTCCGCGTCATGGGCCGTAGCGAATCGAGCTATCGCAAGGAGGTCATCGACCTCCTGCGCTGGGTCGGCCTCGGTGACCGCATGGATGCGCTGCCGCCGATCCTGTCCGGCGGCGAGAAGCAGCGCGCGGCGATCGCGCGCGCGGTGATCTCGCGGCCGCAGCTCTTGCTCGCGGACGAGCCGACCGGCAGCGTCGACCCGACGCTCGGACGGCGCTTGCTTCGGCTCTTCATCGAGCTCAACAAGTCTGGCACCGCCGTGATCATCGCAACCCACGACATCGCGCTGATGGACCAGTACGAAGCGCGCCGCTTCGTGCTGCATCAGGGACGGCTGCACGTCTATGAGTAGGACCGACGAGCGCGGCGTGTTGGTCGATCTCGGACAGGAGCGTCCGCCGCTGCCGGCCAAGGCGCGCAATTTGTCGCCGATCGTGCCGCGCGCCTCGATCCACGGCCGCGCGCTGGTCGCCGTCGTCGCCATCATGACCTTCCTCGCCTCGATGACGACGGGCGCGGTGCTGCTGGTGAGCGCCTCCGCCGCGGAGTGGCAGTCGGATGTCGCCAGCGAGATCACCATCCAGGTGCGTCCGCAATCCGGACGCGACATCGAGCGCGACACCGCTGCCGTCACCGAGGCGATGCGCGCGCAGGCCGGCATCGTCGAGGTCAAGCCGTTCACCAAGGAGGAGAGCGGCAAGCTGCTCGAGCCCTGGCTCGGCACCGGTCTGTCGATGGATGATCTGCCGGTGCCGCGCATGATCATCGCGCGCGTGCAGCCGGGCACGACGCTCGATCTCGGCGCCTTGCGCGCCCGGGTGATGCAGGTGGCGCCGAGCGCCAGCGTCGACGATCACCGCGCCTGGATCGAACGGATGCGCTCGATGACCAACGCTACCGTGCTTGCCGGCATCGGCATCCTCGCGCTTGTCATCGTCGCAACCATCATCTCGGTCTCGTTCGCAACGCGCGGCGCGATGGCGGCGAACCGCCCGATCGTCGAGGTCCTGCATTTCGTCGGCGCCGGCGACCGCTACATCGCCAATCACTTTCTGCGCCATTTTCTCAGGCTCGGCCTCGAAGGCGGCCTCATCGGCGGCGGCATCGCCATGCTGCTGTTCGGCTTCTCCGAGTCCATCGCCGGCTGGTTTTCCGGCACCCCTGTCGGCGACCAGTTCGCGGCGCTGCTCGGCACTTTCTCGTTGCGGCCTTCAGGCTATGTGGTGCTCGCGGTGCAGGCCGTGCTGATCGGCGCCATCACCGCCGTCGCCTCGCGCCAGACCCTGTTCGCGACGCTGAATGACGTGGATTGAGTGCGATAAACCGGACTCCACTTCGCCTCAAAACGTCTTAAAATCATCCGGGGAAGGGATCACTGACATCATATGACCTCGCCGACCGACGATCGATCGCCGAAACTGCCGCGCGGCTGGCTCCGCGCGACCGTCGTGTCGACGATCGCGTTCGCCTTTGTCGGCGCGGCGGCGGGCTTCGTCGCGTTCCTGTCGCAATTGCGCGGCGCCGAGATCGCGCCGGACCGCAAGGCCGACGGCATCGTGGTGCTGACCGGCGGCTCCTCGCGGGTGTCCGATGCGATGGAGCTGCTGGCCGCCGGTTATGGCAAGCGGCTGCTGATCTCGGGCGTGCACCCGACCTCGACGGCGAGCGACATCTCCCGGACACTGCCGGAGAACCAGTCCTTCATGACCTGCTGTGTCGATCTCGACCGCACCGCGCTCACGACCCGCGGCAACGCGGCGGAAGCGCGGCGCTGGGCCGACGGGCGCGGCTTCAAATCGCTGATCGTGGTCACGTCGAACTACCACATGCCCCGCGCGCTGGTGGAATTCTCGCACGCGATGCCCGAGACGGCGTTGATCCCGTTCGCCGTGGTCGGCGACAAATGGCGCGAGGAGCCGTGGTGGACCTCGGCCTCGACACTGCGGCTGCTCATGTCCGAATATGTCAAGTACATCGCGGCTGAAGTGAGGGTGCGGCTGGAAGATTTCGGGATTGACCTTTCCCCCGAGATGTCGGAGCAGCCTGCGGGCCTGCAATCCAGGCGGCCTGCCACCGCGCAGGCCAATTGATCGGATTTTTGATGTTCCTGATTTTCCTGCGCTCGCTCGTGTTCAACGTGCTGTTCTACGCGGTGCTGGTCTGCCTCGCGATCGTGGCGCTGCCGACCTTCGCATTGCCGCCGCGCGCGATGCTGACGGTCGCCGCGTGGTGGGCGAAGGCGACGCTGGTCCTGATGCGCGTGGTCTGCAACATCAAGGTGGAATTTCGCGGTGTCGAGAAGATCCCGGCGGGACCGCTGGTGATCGTGGCAAAGCACCAGTCGTTCTGGGAGACCTTCGTGCTGCCGGGCTTCTTCGTCAGGCCGATCTTCATCCTCAAGCGCCAGCTCATGCAGATCCCGGTGTTCGGCCAGTTCCTGGTCAAGACCGGGATGATCGCGATCGACCGCAATGCCGGCGTCAAGGCGCTGCTCGACATGACCCGCCGCGCGCGCGAGGCGGTGCGCGCCGGCGGCCAGCTCGTCATCTTCCCCGAAGGCACGCGTCGCGCGCCGGGAGCGCCGCCGGACTACAAGACCGGCTTTGCGCAGATCTATTCGTCCTGCGGCGTGCAGTGCCTGCCGATCGCGCTCAATTCCGGCCTGTTCTGGCCGCGGCGGACCTTCATGCGCTACCCCGGCACGCTGGTGGTGGAGTTCCTCGATCCGCTGCCGCCGGGCCTGCCCAAAGATGAGTTTCTCACGCGCGTGCAGACGGCGATCGAAGACGCGACCAGCCGTATCGTCGAGGCGGGACGGAGAGAGCAGGAGCAGCTGATCGGCAGCGCGCCGAGCTATGCGCCTTCGGAAAGCTAGCGGCTGTCCCTGTTGTCGTCCGGAGCCTGTGCATGCGGCGAATGCGCCTCACCGTGCAGCATCATGGCGAGCTGATGCAATTGCGTATCGCGAAAGCCTTCGGCCTCGATCGCTTTCACGGTCGCCGTGACATAGTCGCGGTTGGCGCCGGATTGGCCATGGCCCTGGAGCACGTGGCGATGCTGCTCGGCGAGCGAGAGGCGACCGGCATATTGCACATGGCCGCGGTCGACGACATAGGCGAGTGCGGAGACGCGCTCACGCGCTTCGTTCTCGAGCCACACCGAACGCATCACCTCGCGATAGACCGACGTCACCTGCTCGCGCGCCCGCAAATAGGCGACGACGTCGGCGCGGTTCTTCTCAGCGACGCGGAAGGCGATGCCGCGGCAGGCGCCGCCGCGGTCGAGCCCCAGCACCAGGCCCGGCTGTTCCGGCGTGCCGCGATGCACGAAGGAATAGACGCAGAGTGCGCGATGTTCGCCGACCAGCCGCGCCGGGACGCGTTCCTCGAATGCGAAGCCCGGCCGCCACATCAGCGAACCGTAACCGAACACCCAGAGGTCGCCCTTGGCAGACGTGACGGAGGGGAGGATGATTTCCGACATTTCGGGCACGGCTACCAGAACCGGCCCCCCAAGCGAAGCGAATTCTCCACCTTTCGTCCGGGGTCTGCCTCGCTTACATTTGACAAAATCTGGGGCCAAAGGGTCGCCGCATGTCCGATATGACCATTGCCGCAGGTCGGCGCTCCCGTTGGGGGCTTTTCATTGCTCCTGTCCTTCTCCTGATCCTTGCTGCTGCCTGGAGCGGCTTCTGGTTCTATGCGGCGTCACAGGCCGAAGTTGCGGCCGATGCATGGCGCGCGCAGGAGGCCAAAGCCGGCCGCATCTATGACTGCGCCAAGCGTTCGATCGCGGGTTTCCCCTTCCGCTTCGAGGTGCAGTGCTCCGGCGCCAGCGTCGCCCTGGTCTCGCAGAATGCGAGCAAGACGCCGTTCACGGCCAAGCTCGACAACATCCTGGTCGTGGCCCAGGTCTATGATCCCAAGCTTGTCATCGCCGAATTCTCCGCGCCTGCAACGCTCGTCGACGGGGTCACACAGAACACCTTCGTGGTGAACTGGAGCAAGGGCCGCAGCAGCGTGGTCGGCCTGCCGGCCGTGCCGGAGCGCGCCTCGATCGTGTTCGACGATCCGAGCATCACCAGGATGGACGGCAGTGTGCAGGTGCCGCTCGCGCGGGCCAAGCAGATTGAGCTGCACGGGCGCCTCGCCGATGGATCGTCGTCCGATCATCCCGTGATCGAGACCGTGCTCCACGTCGCGCAAGGCAGCATCCAGGGCGTTCATCCCCTGCTCGCCGAGCCGTTCGAAGCAGACACGCGCGCGAAGATCACCGGGCTTTCCGACCTCGCGCCAAAGCCCTGGCCGCAACGTTTCCGCGAAATCCAGGCCGCCGGCGGTCACATCGAGATCGTGCAATCACGGATCCAGCAGGGCGAGATGATTGCGGTCGCGGCCGGCACGCTGGGCCTTTCGGCCAATGGCAGACTGGACGGCGAATTGCAGATGACCGTGACCGGTCTCGAGCGCGTCATCCCGGCGCTCGGCATCGAGAAGATGCTGGAAGAGGGCGTGCCGCAGGCAACGCTCGATCGGGTCGCGCCTGGCGTGAAATCCCAGGACCTCAACAATCTGTTCGGGGCGCTTGACCGGGCCGTTCCCGGCCTCGGCAAAGTCATCAAGCAGAACGCCAATGCCGGCGTCGCCGCCGGTATCAACTCGATCGGCACCGAGAGCACGCTCGAGGGCAAGAAGGCGCGCAGCTTCCCGCTGAAGTTCGTCGACGGCGCCGTGCTGCTTGGCCCGGTCAAGGTCGGCGAGATTCCGCCGCTGTATTGATCTGCGGTCACGGCGCTTTCGCGCCAATGTGATGACGAGACGGCTTCGCATCGGGAATGCGGAGCCCCGATCGCCGCTCTCTCTCCATGTCGGCCGCACGATGAGGCGGACCGCTCAGGCAGGAGAGACTCATGACCACGTCCAAGCTGTTCGTTGCCGCCATCGCCATCTCGACCGCACTGGCCACGCCCGCATTCGCACAGTGGCAGTCGCAGGAGCCAGCCTCCTTCGCAGCCCAATATCCGAACGGCGACCGTAACCTGTCGAGCCCCGTCACGCGCGGTTCGATGGCTTACGTGAATTCTGCGAAATCACCGCGCCCCACGGTGATCCGCGCGACCAAGGGCAAGTAACCGCCATCCCCCTTGAGACGTAGCGTCGCGGAGTTGGGCCCGGCCATGTCCCGGTCGGGTCCAATGCGCACGGCATCAGATGTGCTGATATCGCGCGCGTGCGGATCGGCCGGGCGATGAAAATATTCCGAACAGGATCGTCAGAAAAACGTGATGCAGAAGATGCGCGGGCCAGCGAATAACCGCAGCCTCATTCAAATCACTCCACACCAGGGAAGCAAGCACGCGCCGGGGGCGCAACCATCAGGACCTGCTTCCCAAGTGGAGGGAGGCTTACGTGCGGATCATTACTCGCGGACTGATGCTGGGACTACTCGCTGCCTGTTCGGGGCAGGCGCGTGCCGACGACAATGTCGCAACCGAAATTCAGGCGCTGAAGGCCAAGCTGAAGGAGCTGCAGCAGAAGGTGGATTCGGAGGCGCGTAAGACGCGTCAGGTCGAGGCGGTGCAGGCCAGAGCCTTGCCGATGCCGGGGACCTACAAGGCGCTTCCCGTCGAGGCGTGTGCGGGCGGAAAGGTCTGCTACAAGGGCATCACGCTGACATTCGGCGGCTGGGTCGACCTCACCGGCATCTACCGCTCGCGCAACATCGCCTCCGACACCGGCTCGGTCTACAATTTCATCCCTTATCCGCAGGCCCACAATTTCTTTGTCCCGGAGACGCGGTTCTCCGCGCGCCAGAGCAGATTCTCGGTCCTGGCCGAAGGCAACGCCGACGCCGACACGCATCTCGCGGGCTATGGCGAAATCGACTTCGAGGGCGCGGCGCAGACGGCGAGCTCGGTGGCCACCAACTCCTTCAACCCGCGCATGCGCCAGCTCAGCCTCGAGGTCGATCGAACCGATCTCGGTCTGCACTTCCTGGCCGGCCAATCCTGGTCGCTGAATGCGCCGACCAGGGCGGGCATCGATCCTCGCGGCATCGACGCGCCGGGTGTGATCGACTTCGAATCCGTTCCGGGACTTCTGGCGGCACGCCAACCTGGTCTGCGCGTCTGGAAGGACATCGGGCCTGAGTTCAAGCTCGCGGCCTCCGTCGAGAATCCGCAGACCGCGTTCTTCGGCGGCAATACGCCGGCGGTCGGTACGCCCGCGGTCGGTCCGCAAGGCGTGCTCAATCCCAACCTTCAGGTCAATCTGACCGGGCCGGGCGGCAGCTTCTTCAACAACCTCAACAATGTCAGCTTGAACCAGGTGCCTGACTTCACGGTCAAGGCGGCGTGGGACCCGCGCCTCGGGCCCTACAAGCTGCATGTCGAGGCGTGGGCGCTCTACCGCCAGCTGTTCGACCGCTTCAACGGCGCCAACCACACCTACGACACCGGCAGCTTCGGCGGCCATGTCTTTGCCGAGCTGATTCCGAAGACCCTCGATCTTCAGCTCTACGGCGCGCATGGCGTGCTCGGACGCTTCACGGCGACGCCGTTCCCCGATGCCGCACTGGCGCAGGACGGCACGGTGCTGCCGCTGACCATCACGGCGGCCGCGGCCGGCCTGATCTGGCACGCAACGCCTGAACTCGATGTCTACAGCTATGCCGGCCTCGAAAAAGCCAAGGCGAATTTCGCCAATGTGGGCACCGTACCGTTCGGTTACGGCAATCCGCTCTACAACAACACCGGTTGCTTCACCGAGAACACGCCGGCGGCGACGTGTAACGGCAACACCAAGGAAGTCCGGCAGGTCACCGCCGGCGTCTACGACACCGTTTACCAGGGCAATTACGGCACGCTCAAAGCCGGCGTGCAGTATTCCTACACGCAACGCTTTGCCTTCGCCGGTGTCGGCGGTGCGCCCAAGACCGACGACAACATCGTCATGACGCAGATCCGGTACTATCCGTTCTGATCTATTGTGAGTGGCAATTGTCCGACGGTCTTCTGATCCTTCGGCTCGCGCACGTCGTCGCCCGGCTTGGCCTGGCGATGACGGGCGCGGTCGGCGCGACCTTCGTCGCCGCCTTGCTGATGCGGGCCGAGCTGCCCTGGTTCGATACCGTCGAAGTCACCGCTCTATTGATCGTGCTCGGAATGATCGGCGCCTATCTTGGGATCGACATCCCGCGCTGGCCGCTGCTTCAGGGCGGGCCGGTGCATCGATCGCCCCTTATCGGTCTCGCCAGCGCGACCGGCACGTTTCTCGCGGCCGGAGCGGGCCTGCTCGCGCTCTATGCTTTCGTGTTCGACGAGACGTCCGATCCTGCCGGCAATCTCCTGTTCGGCGCCACCTGGATGCTCGGCGTGTGCATGCAGATCGGCGCCGGCCTTGCCGGTCGCCGCCGCATCGTGCAACTCAAGGACCGCACTTAGCCGGGTTTCTTGTCGAGCTGTCCGTGCTGACGGCCGAAATCCGCTGCAGCCGAATCCTGCCCGATCTCGACGATGCCGCGGCGGATGGCGCGGGTGCGGGTGAAATGGTCGAACAGTGCTTCGCCATCACCGCGGCGGATCGCGCGGGTGAGTTTTGCCAGATCCTCGGTGAAGGTGCCGAGCATTTCCAGCACCGCTTCCTTGTTGGCAAGGAAGACGTCGCGCCACATCGTCGGGTCGGAGGCCGCGATGCGGGTGAAATCGCGGAAACCGCCGGCGGAGAACTTGATGACCTCGGACTCCGTCACCTGCGCCAGCTCGTCGGCGGTGCCGACGATGGTGTAGGCGATCAGATGCGGCAGATGGCTGGTGATGGCGAGCACGAGATCATGATGATCCGGCGTCATCACCTCGACCTTGGCGCCCATCGCCGCCCAGAAGGCGCGCAGATGCGCGGTGGCATTAGTGTCGGTGCCTTCGGGCGGGGTCAGGATGCACCAGCGGTTGATGAAGAGCTCGGCGAAACCGGAATCCGGTCCCGAATGCTCGGTGCCCGCGACGGGGTGCGCCGGCACGAAATGAACGGTATTCGGCAGATGCGGCGCCATGTCCCTGACCACAGCGCCCTTGACCGAGCCGACGTCAGAGATGATCGCGCCGGGCTTCAGATGAGCGGCAATCTCCTGCGCCACAGGCCCGCAGGCGCCGACGGGAATGCAGAGGATGACGAGATCGGCATCCTTCACCGCTTCCGCATTGGTCGCCACGACCTTGTCGACAATGCCGAGCTCGAGCACGCGCGCGCGCGTCTTCTCCGAGCGCGCGGTGGTGACGATCTCGCCCGCCAAGCCTTGAAGCTTCGCAGCACGCGCGATCGAGCCGCCGATCAGGCCGAAGCCGATCAGGGCGACGCGCTGGAAGTGCGGGTCCACGCTCATTTGCCGGCCATGAAGTCGCGCAGGGCCTCGACGACGAGGCGGTTGGCCTCCTCGGTGCCGATGGTCATGCGCAGGTGATGGTGCAGGCCGTAGTTCTTCAGCGCGCGCAGCACGAGGCCGCGCTTGGTGAGATAGGCGTCGGCCGCATCCGAGGTCTTGCCGCTTTCCGGGAAATGGATCAGCACGAAATTGGCGACGCCGGGCGTCACCTTCAGCCCGAGCTTGGTGATCTCCTCGGTGAGCCAGTTGCGCCAGGTCTCGGTGAACTGCTTCGACATCGCCTGGTGCGCGGTGTCCTCGATCGCCGCAACCGCGGCGTACATCGCCGGCGTCGACACGTTGAAAGGACCGCGGATGCGATTGACGGCGTCGATGATGTGCTCGGGGCCGAACATCCAGCCGACGCGCAGCGCTGCCAGACCGTGGATCTTGGAGAAGGTGTGCGTCACCACCGTATTTTCGGTGGTGGCGACGAGCTCGATCCCCATCTCGTAATCGTTGCGCGAGACGTAGTCGCAATAGGCGGCATCCAGCACCAGCAGCACGTGCGAGGGCAGGCCGGCGCGCAGGCGCTTGACCTCATCGAACGGGATATAGGTGCCGGTCGGGTTGTTGGGGTTGGCGAGCCAGACCAGCTTCGTCTTCGGCGTCACCGCCTTGAGAATGGCGTCGACGTCGCAGGTCAGGTTCTTCTCCGCCGCGACCACGTTCTTGGCGCCGACGGCCATGGTGGCGATCGGGTAGACCAGGAAGCCGTGCGTGGTCGAGATCGCCTCGTCGCCGTGGCTGAGATAGGTGTGGGCGAGCAGATTGAGGATCTCGTCCGAGCCGGCGCCGCAGATGATGCGATTGGGATCGAGGCCGAAGGAGCGGCCGATCGCCTCGCGCAGCACGCGCGAGGTTCCCTCAGGATAGTCCTCCAGATGATCCGCGACGTGCTTGAAGGCCTCGATCGCCTTGGGCGAGGGTCCGAACGGCGTCTCGTTGGCCGAGAGCTTGAACACCTTGCGGCCGGGCTCCGCGACCGGACTCTTGCCGGGCGTGTAGGGCGCAATATCGAGAATGCCGGGATTCGGCACGGGGCGGGACATCTTCAACTCCGGAAGTAGCTTTAGGCGGAACGCGATTTACGATTTCGGCCCTGTCGGGGGCACCGTATAGCGCGTTGCGTGGCTGCCGACGAGGGCCGTGGAGCGTACCGAGGCCCCCGCTTCGATCAGGGCAGCCTTGATCTTGTCGATGCTGGTGTCTGATGTAACCGAGACCAGCAGCGCGGCCCCGTCGAAGGCGGTATCGGGCACAGCCACGATGTCGGCGAGCGGCGACAGCGCCCGCGCGACCTCGGCATTCCATCCCGACACGCGCACGCTGAAGGTCTCGACCTCCGTCACCACGGCGCTGTCGGCGACGCGCGAGATCGCGAACACCGGCAGCGACGCCGGATGGTCGGCGCGCTCGACGAAGGGCATGCGCGCGATGATCTTCGGCGCTCCTACCGCTTCCAGCTCGAGCCACCATGGTGTGCGGCTCGAGGTCGCCGAGACCAGCGCGAGGTCACCCTTGGATTTCGCCACGGCCTCGACGGCCGCCTGCGCACTGAAATGCGCGACGTAAGGCACCGTGAAGCCGAAATGGAAACGTACGGAATCGCGCATCGCCGGCTCGCTCGCCGAGATGTCGGCATGCACGGAGAACGGCGCCTGGACATAGGTGAAGGTCGAGATGATGACGCGCCAGATGCTCTCGACCGTGTCGAGCGGCAGGATGCCGCGATGACGCTGCACGATCTCGCGCATCATCGAGGCCTCGCGCGCGGGCCGGAACGCCGAGCCGACCTCCTGGGTCTGCTTCACCTGGATCAGGCGGTCGATGATGTCGCCGCGCTGCATCAACAGGCGATGCATGGCCTCGTCGATCGCGTCGATCTCCTTGCGCAATTCCTGGAGCGATGGTGGCGCGGGCGGACGTTGGGACATATCTGACAGGCTGCTGAGAGCTGCGGGGAATGTCCTGATTAGGCAGTCATGGCGGCGAAAGCAAAGAGAAATGACGTCCCTCAGGGTTGCCAACTGAAGGGCCAATTTGGTTAATCCGGACCGTGACTTGACGAAATCAGCCCAAACCAGTAGGTTTTTGCCCGTTCCGTGGTCATTTGAGCCGGCCGGCTTGCAGCCACGTTAAAAAACTCGCTAAACAGGCCGGGGACGCTTCCGATCCCGGCCGAACCTATTGTTCAGGCCGGGTTTTTCATGGCCTGATGTCAGTCGCGATCGGAAAGTCCGATCGCAAACGAGGTCGATGGTCAGAGATGGTTGGCGTCAAGTCCGTACCCAGTCCTGCGATCAGTGCCGACGATCGGTCGCATGAGGTCGATCATCCGAGTTCGGAAGTCGCGCGGTTCGGCGCCGACCAGCCGCTGCGGCTCGATTGCGGCATCGACCTCACCCCGTTCCAGATCGCCTACAAGACCTATGGCGAGCTCAATGCCGATCGCTCCAACGCGGTGCTGATCTGCCATGCGCTGACCGGCGATCAGCACGTCGCCAATGTGCATCCGGTCACCGGCAAGTCCGGCTGGTGGGAGACGCTGGTTGGCCCGGGCCGGCCGCTCGATCCCGCCAGGTACTTCATCATCTGCTCCAACGTGATCGGCGGCTGCATGGGCTCGACCGGTCCGGCCTCGATCAATCCCGCCACCGGCAAGGTGTGGGGCCTGGATTTTCCTGTCATCACCATCCCCGACATGGTGCGCGCGCAGGCGATGCTGATCGACCGCCTCGGCATCGACACGCTGTTCGCCGTCGTCGGCGGCTCGATGGGCGGCATGCAAGTGCTGCAATGGACCGCGGCGTACCCTGCGCGCGTCTACTCCGCGCTGGCGATCGCCTGTTCGACGCGGCACTCGGCGCAGAACATCGCCTTCCACGAGCTCGGCCGCCAGGCCGTGATGGCCGATCCCGACTGGCACAATGGCGCCTATGCCGACCAGGGCATCCATCCGCACCGTGGCCTCGCGGTCGCGCGCATGGCCGCGCACATCACCTATCTCTCGGACGCGGCGCTGCATCGCAAGTTCGGCCGGCGCATGCAGGATCGCGAGCTCCCGACCTTCTCGTTCGACGCCGATTTCCAGGTCGAGTCCTATCTGCGTTATCAGGGCTCGTCCTTCGTCGAGCGGTTCGATGCCAACTCCTATCTCTATCTGACCCGCGCGATGGACTATTTCGACATCGCCGCCGACCATGGCGGCGTGCTGGCGAAGGCGTTCGCGGGGATCGAGACGCGCTTCTGCGTGGTCTCCTTCACCAGCGACTGGCTGTTCCCGACCTCGGAATCGCGCGCGCTGGTGCATGCGCTGAATGCGTCGAGCGCGCGGGTGTCGTTCGCCGAGATCGAGACCGATCGCGGCCATGATGCCTTCCTGCTCGACGTGCCCGAATTCTTCGACATCTCGCGCGCCTTCCTGCAATCGGCCGGCAAGGCGCGCGGGCTCACGAACAAGGACGGCTGACATGTCCGCGCAAGAAGTGCTGCCGTTCAACGGCATCGTGACCACGCAATCGGGAAACTATCGCGCCGACCATCTGCTGGTGGCCGAGATGGTCAAGCCGGGCTCAAAGGTGCTCGACGTCGGCTGCGGCGAGGGCGATCTGCTTCAGCTCTTGGAGACCCGCGGCATCGACGGCCGCGGCATCGAATTGTCGCGCGAGGGCGTCAATCGCTGCGTGGCAAAGGGGCTCGCGGTGGTGCAGGGCGATGCGGACACCGACCTCGTCAACTATCCCGACGACGCCTTCGATTACGTGATCCTGTCGCAGACGCTGCAGGCGACGCGCCAGCCCAAGGTCGTGCTGGAAAATCTGCTGCGCATCGGCCGCCGCGCCATCGTCACATTTCCCAATTTCGGCTTCTGGCGGATGCGCCTCCAGCTCCTGATCGGCGGCCACATGCCGCGCACGGAGAACCTGCCGGCGAGCTGGTACGACACCGCCAACATCCATTTCTGCACCATCAAGGATTTCGTCGAGCTCTGCGACGAAATCCACGTCAAGATGGAGCGCGCCGAGGCGCTCGACCTCTATGGCCGTCCGCTGCGGCTGCGGCTGCCCTGGTGGGTGTGGAATCTGTTCGGTGAGCAGGGGGTGTTTCTGCTGAGCCGGGGCGGGGGGAGATGAGGCCGCCGTCATTGCGAGCGCAGCGAAACAATCCAGGATCCCTCGGCGGAGACAGTCTGGATTGCTTCGCTGCTCGCAATGACGGAGAAAGCAGTTGTAGCCCGGATTCGCTTTCGCTCCATAAGGGCTAAGCGACTGGTGGATGAGCAAGAGGATTGAGTGTGGCGTATTGGGTCAAACGCATTCTTCTCAAGTCAGGAGAGCTCGTGACTGAGAAAGAACTTAGTCGCGATGAAAATTATTCTCAAGATGCTGCGCCGGTTGTGGGCGACGTGATAAGTGTTCTCTGTCGCGGCAGGCGTTTCGACGCCAAAGTCGTATGGGGCAACTGGTCCGGAAGAAATCATGAAGCCGAGACAGTTGTGCCGCTACGAGTCGAAGAGATTTAGCCCACAGCCCGGATAGTGCGCAGCGCAATCCGGTGCAATCGTGCAGCATTCAAGAATCCGGGATTTTGCTTTCGCTCCATCCGGGCTACGCGACTGTATCAAGGCCGTCATTGCGAGGAGCCCTTGCGACGAAGCAATCAGGATCTTTCCGCGGAGACAGTCTGGATTGCTTCGCTACGCTCGCAATGACGGAGTATGAGGCAGATGTGCGCCACACATTCAACTGTCATCGCCCGGCTTGACCGGGCGATCCAGTACTCCGAGACGGTCGTGATTGAATCGAGAGGCCACGGCGTACTGGATTCCCCGCCTTCGCGGGGAATGACAGCGGAGTCTGGTGCGAGAGCTCAGCCTAGCCCGCCGCCACCAACCGCGGATCCCGCACCGGCCATCGCCCGGCTTCGGCCAGCCTGATGAACCGCTCCACTGTCTCATTGAACAACGCTGGCTCTTCGAGGTTGAGCACATGGCCGGACTTCGGAAACATCGCGAGGCCTGCCGCCGGCAAATGCTTCTTCAGGAACAGGCTGGCGCCGATGCACGGATCGTCCTCGTCACCGCAGATGATCAGCGCGGGCGTTGCCACCTTCTGGATCGCATCCGTCAGCGTGTAGATCGAGGGGCGGCCGCCCTGGAAGCCCCGCATCGTGTTGGCCGATCCCTTGGCGTTGTGCCGCGCCAGCGCGGCGTAGAAATCGGCATGACCGCGCGGGTCTTTCACCAGGAAGGGAATCCGGCTCGGCGCCTCGCGCGTGGCCTTTGCGACTTCGGCAGAACCCAGCGTCTCGAACTGCTCGGCATTGGCGCGGCACTGCTTGCGCCACGCCTCCAAATTCTCGAGCTCCGAGCCGGAGCCGACGCCGGCGAGCGTCATCGACAGCGCACGCTGTGGCGCGTTCAATCCGATCTGAAGCGACGAGTATGCGCCCATCGACAGGCCGACGAGATGCGCGCGCGCGATTCCGAGGTGATCGAGCACGGCGAGTGCGTCGGTGTAGAAATGCTTGTAGGTGTAGACCTCGCCAGCAGGCACGTCGGACGGCGTGTAGCCGCGTGCGGAATAGGTGATGCAGCGATGGCCGCGCGAGAAGTAGCGCATCTGCGGCTCCCAATTGGTGTAGTCGGCCGCGAATTCGTGAAGAAAAATGATCGGCGTTCCCTGGCCCGCCTCTTCGAAATAAATGCGGACGTCGTCCGTGGTCGTGGCGTGGGGCATTAACTGTTTCCCTCTCTTCAAGCCGCACCTTCAGGATTGCAGTTAATGTTGATGTTCGCAATGAGGCGGCTTCACACCAGCATTGACGCAAAATCATCGCAGCTATTCGCGGGCACCTCGTCTTTTTCTCGCCACATCGGGCGGCTTAACGGCCCCACGGATGTCGGCCACCGCACGGGCCGACGGGAATGGGGGTGTCAACGAAGGATGAAGAATGTTCGAGTTGTTTGCATCGCGCCTGTCGCGTTGTTTTGTCGCGCTGGCGTTCTTCTTCGCGGCGTTCGCCGTGTTCGTTTCTCCGGCCTCAGCGCGGCCGCATCATCGTCATAGCGCAGAGCGGCACGCTTACGTGCACCACGCCAGCAGACATCATCACTACCGGCACTCGGCCCGCAGCTCGCGCTTCGAGCGCAGCGCGGCTGCGTTGCAGGCGGGAGGGTTCGCCAACACGCAGGCCAGCTATGAGCCGAACGCCAATGCCGGCGCGAGCATGAGCAGTGGCTTCGGTGGTGGCTCCGGCCTCGTGTCCGAGGCGCGCCGTTATCTCGGCGGCAATCCCACGGGGCGCGTCAGCCTGTGGTGCGCGCGCTTCATGAATATGGTGCTGGAGAAGACCGGCCATCGCGGCACCGGCTCCGACATGGCGAGCTCGTTCGCACGTTACGGCACGCGCGTCTCCGGTCCGCAGGTCGGCGCCATCGCGGTGATGTCGCGCGGCGGCCGGGGCGGTCACGTCGGTATCATCACCGGCATCGACGCGCGGGGCAATCCGATCATGATCTCCGGCAACAACGGCAACCGTGTCCGCGAGGCACCGATCTCGCGCGGCCGGATCTATGCCTATGTGATGCCGAATTGAGGCTTCACCACTCTCGTCATTGCGAGGAGCGAAGCGACGAAGCAATCCAGAACCCTGATCTTCCCCCAAAAAAGTGGACAGGGATCAAGCCGATTTTAGCTCCATCTCGGCTGGGCTGATATAGCCGATGGCCGAGTGTCTGCGGTGATTGTTGTAGAAGCCCTCGATGTAAGTGAAGATGTCGCGCTCTGCGTCATTGCGGGTTGCATATTGGCAGTGATGGATCAGCTCGGTCTTCAGCGTGTGGAAGAAGCTTTCCATCGGGGCATTGTCGTAGCAATCGGCTCTGCGACTCATCGACGGCCGGAAGCCGGCGGCTTGCAGCGCCTGGCGGTACTCGGTTGAAGCATATTGAGTGCCGCGATCGGAGTGATGGATCAAACCGGCGCTGGGCTTTTGTCCCTTGATCGCCATCCGCAATGCGGCAAGCGGTAGTTCGGCGCGCAGATGTTCGTCCATCGCCCACCCCACGATACGGCGGCTGTGCAAATCCATGATGGCGGCCAGGTACAACCATCCCTGGCCGGTCCAGACATAAGTGATGTCGGCGAGCCAAATCTGATTGCGCATGGCGGCCGAGAAGTTCCGGCCGAGCAGGTTCGGCGCGATCGGGAAGCCATGCCCACTGTCGGTGGTGCGGCATCGTCGCGGCCCGGCCGAGACGGCCCGAACAGCGTGGTGGCGCATCTGCCGCTCGATCCGGCCACGGCTTGCACGATGGCCCTGGGCTTTGAGTTCGGCATGGATGCGCGGGCTGCCATAGCGGCCATGGCTGTCGCGATGAACCCGCTTGATGTCCTCCAACAACTCTCGATTGGCAGCGGCCCGGGGGCTTTCCGGCCGCGACCGCCAGGCATAGTAGCCCGCGGGCGAGACGCCGAGCACACGGCACATGATCTGGACCGGATAGTCCGCACGGCGATCTTCGATGAAGCGGAACCTCATGTCCGGGGTCCAGCAAAGATCGCGATCGACTTTTTTAAAATGTCGCGCTCCATGCGCAACTGTTCGTTTTCCCGCTGCAACCGTGCGATCACGTCAGCCTGGTCCGCCGACGGCACCGCCGCTTGCGACGTGGGCGCCGCAGCGCTGCCGCCGGCTACCACCGTGCTCCGCTCCTTCACCCATCGGCTGAGCACGGAGCCGTCAAGCCCGAGCTCCTTCGATACCGACTTCGCCGAGCGGCCGCTCGACAAAACCAGATCAACTGCCTGCCGCTTGTACTCGTCCGAATAGGACCGACGCCGCCGTTTCGCCATCTGACACCTCTCGCTGCCTAAGCTATAGGTGTCCACCGATTTAGGGGAGGCTCACCCCTCCGCGGAAATAGTCTGGATTGCTTCGCTGCGCTCGCAATGACGGTGTGTGTTGAAGCTGCGTGCCATCACACCAGCTTCGGCTGCTCCACCGCGACCGCATCCCCCACGCCGATCTCGCCGTCGGCGGTCACCTCGGCATAGATGCCGCAATCCATGTGGCCGAGATGGCGCGAGAGCGTTGGCGGAATGTCGAGATCGCGCACGGCGGTGTCAGGATCGACATTGGTGGCCGGGCATCGCTTGATGCGCTTGACCACTTTCAGGCGCGCCTGCCCGATCGCGAGCGTCTGGTCGACGAGATCGAGCTCGGACCAGGCCGGCCAGCCCTTCACGTAGAGATTGGCGCGGAAGCGCAGCGGATTGACGGCAACGCCGCCGAGCATGGTCTCGATGGCGCGGACGCTGTCGAGATTGATGATGGACACGACCTTGCGCGCGACGTCGGAAAAGCTGTGGTCGCGGCCGGACAGCACCTTCGGCGGGCCCTTCAGCTCCGGCTGAAAATTCTTCGTGAAATAGTCCTCGATCGCAGCGCGTCCGGCGGCGGTCTCGAGATCGCCGCTGGCGACGATCTGGCCGTCCTTGCGGATGGTCAGGCGGTTGGTCGCATCCTCGAAACGGCTGTCGAGCGACGCCAGCCGCTCGTTGCGGGCCAGCATCAGAAACTGGATCTTTGGCTTCCACTCCGGCGCCTCGGGGTCAAACCCGCTCGGGCCGTTCTCGATGGCGTAGCGGCGGTCGGCCGGGAGAGTCTGGCCGGTCCGTAACGGGACCCGGGGCAGTGCTTCCGGGGTGAGGCCTTTGATCGGGTAGCGGTAAAGGGCGGTGATTTCGGCGGTCTGGCTGGCTGTCATGCCGCTACTTAGGGGATTCGACCCGCGCCCGCCAAGTCGGCCGATCAGCGCACGAAATTGTGAAGTCGCCTCTTCAAGTCGGGCGGCGCGCTTCCCACATCTGGGTCAGGCCGGCGCCAGCGTCGGCTGATAACGACCGTTGCCGGTTGAGGAATGTCAACGCGGCAAGCGGAAACCCAATGAAGATGCCGTTTGGAGTGCCTGAGAGGGCTCCAGGGGCAGGCCGAGGGATAGAAAAGCTATGAATATCGAGAAGTATACCGAACGCTCCAGGGGCTTCATCCAGTCCGCGCAGTCGCTCGCGATGCGCGAGGGGCATCAGCAGTTTTCCACCCTGCACGTCCTGAAGGTGCTGCTGGACGACAATGAGGGGCTGGCGTCCGGTCTGATCGACCGCGCCGGCGGTAATTCCCGTGCAATTCTGAAGGCGACCGAGGACGCCCTCAACAAGGTGCCGAAGGTCAGTGGCGGCGGTGCCGGACAGATCTATCTGGCGCCCGAACTCGCCCGCACCTTCGACGCCGCCGAAAAGGCCGGCGAGAAGGCCGGCGACAGCTTCGTCACCGTCGAGCGGCTTCTGCTCGGGCTCACGCTGGAGAAGACCAGCGAGGCCGGCACCATCCTGAACAAGGGCGGGGTCACCCCGCAAAACCTCAACGCGGCAATCGAAGCGCTGCGCAAGGGTCGCACGGCTGACAGCGCGACCGCCGAGAACGCTTATGACGCGCTGAAGAAATATGCCCGTGACCTGACCCAGGCAGCCCGCGACGGCAAGCTCGATCCGGTCATCGGCCGCGACGAGGAGATCCGCCGCACCATCCAGGTGCTCTCGCGCCGGACCAAGAACAATCCTGTCCTGATCGGCGAGCCCGGCGTCGGCAAGACCGCCATCGCCGAGGGCCTTGCGCTGCGCATCGTCAACGGCGACGTGCCGGAGAGCCTGAAGGACAAGAAGCTGCTGTCGCTCGATCTCGGCGCATTGATTGCGGGCGCAAAATACCGCGGCGAGTTCGAGGAGCGGCTGAAGGCCGTGCTCCAGGAGGTGACCGGGAGCGAGGGCACCTTCATCCTGTTCATCGACGAGATGCACACGCTGATCGGCGCCGGCAAGGGCGACGGCGCGATGGACGCCTCCAACCTGCTCAAGCCCGCGCTCGCCCGCGGCGAACTGCATTGCATCGGCGCGACCACGCTCGACGAGTATCAGAAGCATGTCGAGAAGGACGCCGCGCTGGCGCGGCGCTTCCAGCCGATCTTCGTCAGCGAGCCCTCGGTCGAGGACACCATCTCGATCCTGCGCGGCCTGAAGGACAAGTACGAGCAGCATCACGGCGTGCGGATCACCGATTCCGCGCTCGTTGCGGCGACGACCCTGTCCAACCGCTACATCACCGACCGCTTCCTGCCCGACAAGGCGATCGACCTCATGGATGAGGCCGCAGCGCGGCTGAAGATGCAGGTCGATTCCAAGCCGGAAGAGCTGGATTCGCTCGACCGCGAGATCATCCGGCTCAAGATCGAGCAGGAGGCCCTGAAGAAGGAGAGCGATGTCGGCTCCAAGTCCCGGCTCCAGACGCTGGAGAAGGACTTGGCCGAGCTCGAGGAGAAGTCGGCTGCGCTGACGGCGCGCTGGAGCGCGGAGAAGAACAAGCTCTCCGACGCCCAGAAGCTGAAGGCCGAGCTCGACGGCTTGCGTGTCGAGCTCGCCAACGCGCAGCGGCGCGGCGAATTCCAGAAAGCCGGCGAGCTGGCCTATGGCCGCATCCCGCAGCTCGAGAAGCAGCTTGCCGAGATCGAGGCCAAGGAGAACTCCGGCGAGATGATGGAGGAGGCTGTCACCGCCAACCACATCGCCCAGGTGGTCTCGCGCTGGACCGGCGTGCCGGTCGACAAGATGCTGGAAGGCGAGAAGGAGAAGCTCCTGAAGATGGAGGAGCAGCTCGGACAGCGCGTGGTCGGCCAGAGCGAAGCCGTCCGTGCGGTCGCGACCGCCGTGCGCCGCTCGCGCGCGGGCCTGCAGGATCCGAACCGCCCCACCGGCTCGTTCATGTTCTTAGGGCCGACCGGCGTCGGCAAGACCGAGCTGACGAAAGCGCTCGCCGAGTACCTCTTCAACGACGAGACGGCGATGGTCCGCCTCGACATGTCCGAGTACATGGAGAAGCACTCGGTCTCGCGGCTGATCGGCGCGCCTCCGGGCTATGTCGGCTATGACGAGGGCGGTGCGCTCACCGAAGCGGTGCGGCGCCGGCCCTATCAGGTGGTGCTGTTCGACGAGATCGAGAAAGCGCATCCTGATGTCTTCAACGTCCTGTTGCAGGTGCTCGACGACGGCCGCCTGACCGATGGTCAGGGCCGCACCGTCGATTTCCGCAACACGCTGATCATCATGACCTCGAATCTCGGTTCGGAGTATCTGGTCAATCAACCCGAGGGCGAAGACACCTCGGCCGTGCGTGATCAGGTGATGGGCATGGTGCGGGGACATTTCCGCCCCGAGTTCCTGAACCGCGTCGACGAGATCATTCTGTTCCACCGCCTGCAGCGGAGCGAGATGGGCCGGATCGTCGAGATCCAGTTCGCGCGGCTGCAGAAGCTCCTGACTGATCGCAAGATCGTGCTGACGCTCGATGCTGCCGGCCGAGATTGGCTCGCTGCCAAGGGTTGGGATCCCGCCTACGGCGCCCGGCCGCTCAAGCGGGTGATCCAGCGCTACCTGCAGGATCCGCTTGCCGAGATGATCCTGGCCGGCGACGTCAGGGATGGCGACAGCGTCGCGATCTCGTCCGAAGGCAATGTGCTGACCTTCAACGGCAAGGCGCCGCAGACCGCCGAGATCACCCAGTTCGAGGCGCCGGTCACGAAGCGCAAGCTGAACTGAGCGTCGCGATCAGAATGAAAAGGAGACGCCCCGGAGAGGTTCGCCTCTCCGGGGCGTCTTGCTTTGCGAAAATGCAACTCTAGCTGATCGTGGACGCGGAGCCCGTCTCGCCCGGACCTTCCTCGTCACTGTCCTCTTCGAGCTCCGAGAGAATATCCACCAGCTCGCGCACGCGGCCCTGCGCGAGCGGCCGCAGATCATTGATCATGGGCTCGTCATTGGCGAGCCACGCCTGGGCCTCGGCGAGTTCCTCGACAGTCGCCCCGGTTCCGATGATCTGGGCGATGGTGACGTCGTCGGCCCCGTCCACGGTCTTGACGACATCGTCGCGTGAGAGGCGCGTCATGAGGCGATCCTCCTGCTGGTCGGCTTTCCGTCTGCGTCTAACCGGGAACGGGCCTGGCGGTTCCGTCCCCGGTCCCGTGCAAGCAGGACCCTATTTCTTCACCACCTTGTAGAGCGCATTCTCGATGTCCGAGCTGAAATAGATGGCGCCGGAGCTGCCGACCGCGACGCCGGTCGGGATGTGGGTCGGCAGCCCGTTCGGCGCGCCGACGAGGCCGATCGGAAGATTGGCCGCGATCTCGGTGATCTCTCCGTTCTCCGGCGCGATCTCGATCAGCCGTTTGGCGCCGACTTCCGCCACGACCAGCTTGCCGTCGCTGCCGCGCGCCAGGCCTTCGGGCATTTTCAGGTCCTTGGCGATCACGGTCTTCTCGCCGTTCTTCTCGATCCTGGATACGAGACCGGCGAAGGCTTCGGTGACGTAGACCTCGTCGCCCGATCCGGCGACGAGCCCGATCGGGCCCTCGAGACCACCGATCATCGTGGTGCGGTCCTTGCCATGCTCGCCGCTGACGCGGACCAGCGATTTGGTGCCGAGCTCGGCCACCAGGATACTGCCGTCTCCGAGCAGGATCGCATCATGCGGGGCCTTGAAGTCGTGCAGCATGTCACGCGTGGCGCCGGTCTTGCCGTCGATCACCTGCACGGTCCCGGTGAACCAGCTCGACAGAATCACGTCGTTGCCCTTGGCCGTTGCGCTCATCGGATATTCGAGCGTGACGCCGTCGGCATGCATGCGCGCCTTCTCGGTGACCTCGCCGGTCGTCCCGTCCACGGTGCGATAGGCGAACACGTCGGCGATATGGATCGTATCCTTGCCGTTCTCGGAGGTGACGCCGATGCCGCCGGGCAGCGCGAGCTTGCCGATGATGATCTGCTTCGCCTGGCCGGTCGCCGGATCGACCTCCTGGATGCCGTTATCGGCCATGTTGGAGACGTAGATGCGGTCCTTGTCGTCGATCGCGAGATTGTCCAGCGACGGCTTCAGTTGCGCGACCATGGTCTTGGTGCCGGACTTTGGATCGACCCGGACGAGCTGGCCGAGCGCGGAGTCGACCACCCAGAGATTGCCCTTGGAATCGAAGTTCACCGCAGCCGGGACCTTGAAGCCGTCGGCGACGACGGTCAGCTCGGCCTTGTCGACGTCGACCTTGGCGACCTGTCCCTTGAACCAGAGCGGACCGTAGAGCTTGTCGTCGGGACCGAACTCGAAGCCGTTGAGACCGCCCATTTTCTCCATGATCTGACGCGGCGCTTTGACGCCCTCGACGTCGATTTCATAGAGCGTGTCACCGAGGAAGACAGTCGTGGCATAGAGCCGGCCGTCCTTTCGGTAGGCGAGCGAATTGATGCCCGGAAGGCCGCTGGCCAGCTTCTTGATCGGGCCGTCGCCCTTGCGCGAATACAGATCGCCGGTGAGGAAACCGGTCCAGGTCATGGTGCCGTCGGCCGCGAACGCGATGTCGTCCGCCATGCCGACAGGAGCGGGGATCACAACCTTGGCGGTGCCGCCTGCGATGTCGACTTCGTAGAGTGCCGCCCCTGCGACGCTGCCTGCAAACAGATGGCCGTCCTTGTCGATTCCAAGCCCGTGCACGCCATGGAAGGCCGAGCCCGGGACTAGCCTGGTGACCTCCCAGCTCTCGGCAAATACGCCTGTGGTTGAGAAAATCGCAACAGCGAACGCTGCGCAGGCGAGCCTGTTCGTCATGGCGAGACCTCCCGATTTTTCGGAAAGTATTCGCCGCTCACGCCGCTTTGGCAAACGAAACTTGGAATTGTGGTGGGGGTGATATGAACGCTGGACCGCGACCACGTATTGCAGACATGTCTGGCCGATCTCGGCCGGCTGCAACTACCGGTTGGTGACCTGGAGCGGGCCGCCGGTGGCGTCCGACATGCGGGCGATGGCGCCGCCGCGGCCACTCATCATGCCGTCGAGCCGGTCGCGTTCCTTCTCGAAGCTTGCCAGCATCGGACCTTCCAGCGAACGGCCGCGCGGCAGTTTCACGCGCATCGGGTCGACGAAGCGGCCGTTGACGAGGATTTCGTAGTGGACGTGCGGGCCGGTCGACTGGCCAGTCGAGCCGACGAAGCCGATGACCTGGCCCTGCCGCACCTTCTTGCCGGGCTCCATGCCCTTGGCGAAAGCCGACATATGGCCGTAGGCGGTCTCGTAGCCGTTGTTGTGCTTGATGCGGACGTATTTGCCGTAGCCGCCTTCGAGCTGCGCCTTCTCGATCACGCCGTTGCCGGCAGCGAAGATCGGCGTGCCGTAGGCCGTGGCCCAGTCGACTCCGGTGTGCATCTTCACATAGCCGAGGATCGGATGGCGGCGGCCGCCGAAGCCCGAGCGCATGATGGCGCTGTTGACGGGCTTGCGGACCAGGAACTTCTTCGCGCTCTTTCCGGTCTCGTCATAGTAGTCGACGACGCCGTCGTCGGGGCTCTGGTAGCGATAATATTTCTTGGTTTCGCCGCCGACGGTGAGCGAGGCGAACAGCACTTCGCTCTTGTCGACCGCTGCCGAGCCCTCGTCTTCGCCGGCGTAGAACACGTCGAACGAATCGCCCGGCTGCACCTTGCGCTGGAAATCGACGTCGTAGGAGTAGATCTTGATCATGTCGTCGATGACGGGCATCGGCACTTTGTTGCGCATCGCGGTCTCGTAGATGCTCTGGTAGAGCCGCACGCCGCTGCCGTCATCATCGTCATCGTCTTCGCTGCTGGTGCTGGTCGTGGCATCGGCAACGGTGTTCATGCTGGAGACGTCGACCGCGACGTATTTGCCGAGATCGGACAGCGCCGCGATCGCCTCGACAACCGTGTCGTTGGCGACGACGACGCGATAGGGCTGCAGCCGGGCGCCGGGGCTTGCGGGCGCCATCAGGATGCGGAGCTTTTCGCCTTCCTTCAGGCCGCCGTCGCGGCCGCGCGGGCCAAGCGTCGCGGCGATCGCCTTGATCTCGTCAGGCGTGGCGCCGAGATCGCGCAGCACGGAGGCGACGCTGTCGCCTTTCTTGACCAGGTGCACGCGTTCGCCGGTGGGATTGCCGCCGGTGATCTGCTCCTTGGTCTTCGGCAGCAGCGTCACGTTTTCCGGCACCACCCGGGTCTCGAAACCAGCATAGGGATCGGACGATGAGGCCTCGGTGGCGTAGGCCATCTTCATGTCCGACGGGCCGCCCACGCCGGAAACGTCGGCGGTGGCATTGGCGAGCGAAGCGTAGCGCACTCCGCCATTGCCGCGCCAATTGGCGGCATCGCGGACCCGCATCAGGATGTCGTCGAGCGCCACCACCGCGGAAATCTTGGCCTTCGGCAACACCGGCGAGAGGTCCTTGGTGACGAAGGAGACCTCGGCGTCGGGTTCGACAGCCTCGGGGTTGTTCGGGTCGTCGGTCGCGGTCTTCGAATCGGAGCCGACGTCGGTGAGCATGCGCTGCGCGTTGAACGGCGGAATCTTCGCCGACAAATCGCTCGTCGTCATCGACAGATTGCCGGCGATCCGGATGAAGGGACGCACCCGCATCACGTCGCGGTTGCCGACGCGGGCAACCGTCGAGACGCGCACGATGTTGCGCGAGGCGGTCGAGTCGTTCGGCGGCGGCAGGCGGTCGCTCTTGTGCAGCGTGGCGGTGCGATCGGCGGTGCCGAAGGCGCCGCGCAGCGCGCCTTCAACCCGCTCCGGCACTTTGGCAAAGGTCATTTCGCCGTCGAGAGATGCGAAAACGGCGCCGCCGATCAGGGCTGCGCCGCAGAGTCCGGTCAGAATTGTGCCGCTGAACCATTGCACCGAGACGCGACGGCGATCGATGACGGCGGCTTCCGAACCATCGACGGACAGCGGCGGCTCGTGGCCGAGATCGATGATCCCGGTCTCACGCCCGTAAGCGCCGCGTGACGTCCTCTGGTTCAACCCAAGTCCCCCAATCAACGACCCGAAACCTTCGCTTCAAGCCTCATCCCGGTCGCCCTCTTGCAGGGGCATCTCGGAAAAAGCCTTGTCGCATAGATGCTCGCACTCAGTAGGCCCCGGATGAGGCCCGGCCGAAATTACGAACAGCTAGGCAGGTGAAGGTCTCTCGATGTCTTTCGAATGTCCGAAGAAGGCCGCGTCATCGTCAGATCGCCTTCTCTGAACCCCATGAAAATCGCCGGTAGCCCCCACTGGCACCCCCGCGATTCAAGCTTGTCTCATACCAGAACGCCGCGGGATTGTGGCTCTAGTACGGCGCCTAATAGGGAAAAAGTTTCCTGAACGGCCCGGCGCCGGGGCCTTAAGCCGGGGGCGTCCAGGGCCACCCCGGGGCACCTCCCAGGAGCCCATCGAGAGCCCCTCCGGAGCCCCCTTGGGCCCAAACTTTTTTTCAGATTTTTTGCCGGGCGACCCGGCCCGGCCGACTCCACGGCTCTCTAATCGTCTGTAATCACTATATTTTTTACGACAATCCGCTGTGCGACGATTTGTTGACGATTGGCGTTGACAGCCCGGAAGGTGGGGCCTATAACCCCAACCACTGAGCGCGGCGCCGCCGGGTCACTGACCAAGGCGAGCGAACGCGCCACTGATGCTCCTCACCTTGTTGAGTGACACAACAGCCGACACAATCGGTTGGAGTCATTCGACGTCGGTAAGGGTGTCGGAACCCTTCCACTCCGGAAGGTTGGGGCCTCCACGGTCCCGGGCTGTTTGACAAGTGAAGATGAAGAAAGAGAAACGTGGACGGCGGAGTCCTTGCGCCTCTCGGATCACTTGAGAGCTTCGGCTTTTGAGTACTGAGAGAGGACGAAAGACTTCGGCGGTACACGTTTCAAAGGAAACACCATCGTTGTCCGCGATGTGAATCGCAGACAGCAAGTCGATTTCGGTCGACAATGGTGGGACCTCGTCAAACGTTGTGATCAGCCGGTTCAAAGTTCAAGTCCAACTTGAGAGTTTGATCCTGGCTCAGAGCGAACGCTGGCGGCAGGCTTAACACATGCAAGTCGAGCGGGCGTAGCAATACGTCAGCGGCAGACGGGTGAGTAACGCGTGGGAACGTACCTTTTGGTTCGGAACAACACAGGGAAACTTGTGCTAATACCGGATAAGCCCTTACGGGGAAAGATTTATCGCCGAAAGATCGGCCCGCGTCTGATTAGCTAGTTGGTAGGGTAATGGCCTACCAAGGCGACGATCAGTAGCTGGTCTGAGAGGATGATCAGCCACATTGGGACTGAGACACGGCCCAAACTCCTACGGGAGGCAGCAGTGGGGAATATTGGACAATGGGGGCAACCCTGATCCAGCCATGCCGCGTGAGTGATGAAGGCCCTAGGGTTGTAAAGCTCTTTTGTGCGGGAAGATAATGACGGTACCGCAAGAATAAGCCCCGGCTAACTTCGTGCCAGCAGCCGCGGTAATACGAAGGGGGCTAGCGTTGCTCGGAATCACTGGGCGTAAAGGGTGCGTAGGCGGGTTTTTAAGTCAGGGGTGAAATCCTGGAGCTCAACTCCAGAACTGCCTTTGATACTGAAGATCTTGAGTCCGGGAGAGGTGAGTGGAACTGCGAGTGTAGAGGTGAAATTCGTAGATATTCGCAAGAACACCAGTGGCGAAGGCGGCTCACTGGCCCGGTACTGACGCTGAGGCACGAAAGCGTGGGGAGCAAACAGGATTAGATACCCTGGTAGTCCACGCCGTAAACGATGAATGCCAGCCGTTAGTGGGTTTACTCACTAGTGGCGCAGCTAACGCTTTAAGCATTCCGCCTGGGGAGTACGGTCGCAAGATTAAAACTCAAAGGAATTGACGGGGGCCCGCACAAGCGGTGGAGCATGTGGTTTAATTCGACGCAACGCGCAGAACCTTACCAGCCCTTGACATGTCCAGGACCGGTCGCAGAGATGTGACCCTCTCTTCGGAGCCTGGAACACAGGTGCTGCATGGCTGTCGTCAGCTCGTGTCGTGAGATGTTGGGTTAAGTCCCGCAACGAGCGCAACCCCCGTCCTTAGTTGCTACCATTTAGTTGAGCACTCTAAGGAGACTGCCGGTGATAAGCCGCGAGGAAGGTGGGGATGACGTCAAGTCCTCATGGCCCTTACGGGCTGGGCTACACACGTGCTACAATGGCGGTGACAATGGGATGCTAAGGGGCGACCCTTCGCAAATCTCAAAAAGCCGTCTCAGTTCGGATTGGGCTCTGCAACTCGAGCCCATGAAGTTGGAATCGCTAGTAATCGTGGATCAGCACGCCACGGTGAATACGTTCCCGGGCCTTGTACACACCGCCCGTCACACCATGGGAGTTGGTTTTACCTGAAGACGGTGCGCTAACCGCAAGGAGGCAGCCGGCCACGGTAGGGTCAGCGACTGGGGTGAAGTCGTAACAAGGTAGCCGTAGGGGAACCTGCGGCTGGATCACCTCCTTTCTAAGGATGGCTCTTCAGAAGCTTGCTTCTATCGAGCTGTTTTAGAAACATCAGCGGCCAACAGATCGCCAGATCGTTGAGCTGCATTGGCGGGATTTCGCCGTCTACGTTTCTCTTTCTTCGCGGACGAACACGCGCTGGGCCTGCAACGGCAGGATCCCACGGTCCCTGACGGGATATGCGTTAGGGGCTTGTAGCTCAGTTGGTTAGAGCGCGCGCTTGATAAGCGTGAGGTCGGAAGTTCAAGTCTTCCCAGGCCCACCACTTTCATCGAGTGAGCATTCGTCTTCTGGTTACGGGGCCATAGCTCAGCTGGGAGAGCGCGTGCTTTGCAAGCATGAGGTCGTCGGTTCGATCCCGTCTGGCTCCACCAGATGGTTTGATCATCGACTGATCGTGCACCGTCGTCCGCGAAACATCACTTCGCATCCTGCTAGTCTGGATAGACAGCAAGTTGCGTGTTTTCTGACATCGTAAAGAGGAGATCGATCCGAGTTGGGTCGTGTAGCAGATTGCTGCGCGGGCCCTCCATTATCTCCGGATCATTTTCGGCGCTCGACGCTGACCGCAAGGTTGGCTGCGAGTTGTAAAATGATCCTTTTAGCGAAGCTTGACCGCCTCGCTATCGGAACGATCTTACGAAGCAAGCTGGTCTTTCTAGTCAATGTCCGGCTGCGACAATCGTATCTTCGAGGGTACGTGCCTTTAATGGCAGTTGCGCAGACAACATTCTGCCGAGTGTGTGGACATTGATAATGAGAGCAATCAAGTGCCTTAAGGGTGTTCGGTGGATGCCTTGGCGCTGAGAGGCGATGAAGGACGTGCTACGCTGCGATAAGCCGTGGGGAGCTGCGAAGAAGCTTTGATCCGCGGATTTCCGAATGGGGAAACCCACCTTCGATAGCCGGAACTCCAAGACCTTGTGTCTTGGTGTTCGACCAGAAATGATCGGGACCATGACCGCTAAGGTTTTGGATTTCCGGTTATCAAGAGAAGGTATGAGACTTCTGAATACATAGGAGGTTTCAAGCAAACCCAGGGAACTGAAACATCTAAGTACCTGGAGGAAAGGACATCAACAGAGACTCCGTTAGTAGTGGCGAGCGAACGCGGACCAGGCCAGTGATACATCAAAGACAATCGGAACCGGTCAGGAAAGCCGGGCCTCAGAGGGTGATAGCCCCGTACGAGTAATGCGATGATGTATCCACGAGTAAGGCGGGACACGTGCAATCCTGTCTGAACACGGGGGGACCACCCTCCAAGCCTAAGTACTCCTCAGCGACCGATAGCGAACCAGTACCGTGAGGGAAAGGTGAAAAGCACCCCGACGAGGGGAGTGAAATAGACCTGAAACCGGACACCTACAAACAGATGGAGCCCAAGATTCGTTCTGGGTGACATCGTACCTTTTGTATTATGGGCCAGCGACTTAATTTAACGAGCAAGCTTAAGCCGATAGGCGAAGGCGTAGCGAAAGCGAGTCTGAATAGGGCGCCAAGTTCGTTGTATTAGACCCGAAACCTAGTGATCTAGCCATGAGCAGGTTGAAGGTGAGGTAACACTCACTGGAGGACCGAACGGGTGCCTGTTGAAAAAGGCTCCGATGACTTGTGGTTAGGGGTGAAAGGCCAATCAAACTGGGAAATAGCTGGTTCTCCGCGAAAGATATTTAGGTATCGCCTCGGATGAATACCTCAGGGGGTAGAGCACTGGATGGGCTAGGGGG